>NZ_JBHWCC010000013.1:0-167780 GCF_042735715.1 Streptomyces sp. NPDC059582 | reverse complement strand
CCGGCCGCCTGTACGGGCGGCCGGGGCCCCGTCGGTTCTCGGCCATTCGACCGTGGAGGTCACGGAAAGGTCTCTTCCGGGGTACTGACGCGGCCTCGTCGATGTGGCTAACATCACGCAAGCGCGGCGATGTTGCCGTGGCATTACGGAGGTGCGACGTGCTGCCAGTACGGGGACAAGACGGCCGTGCCGCCAGGTTTGCGCGCATCCTGGGCACACGTACCGCCTGGACGCCGGTCGGCGACGGCGAGTTCTTCTGCCCCGGCTGCGGGGGCGACCGCAACTACCAGCGGCTGACCGGCCGCCGGCGCTTCACCTTCCTCGGCGTGCCCGTGCTGCCGCGCGGCGAGACCGGGCCGGTCGTCGAGTGCGCGGCCTGCCGCCGCCACTTCGGCGCCGACGTCCTGGACCACCCCACCACCACCCGCTTCTCCGCGATGCTCCGCGACGCCGTCCACACCGTCGCCCTCGCCGTCCTGGCGGCCGGCGGCAGCTGCGCCCGTACGTCCCTGGAGGCCGCCGCGGCCACGGTCCGGGCCGCCGGCTTCGAGGACTGCACGGAGGACCAGCTCGGCGCTCTCGTCGAAGCCCTCGCGGCGGACACCGGCCGCGTCCTCGGGCCGCCCTGCGGCGCCGGTCTGGCCATAGAACTCCACGAGGCCCTGGACCCGCTCACCCCCCACCTCGCCGCGGTGGGCCGCGAGTCGATCCTCCTCCAGGGCGCCCGGATCGCCCTGGCCGACGGCCCCTACACCCCCGCCGAACGGGACGTTCTGGCGACGGTGGGGGCGGCGCTGTCGATCTGCACGGACGACGTGACCCGCCTGCTGGCGGCGGCCCGCACGCCGTCGTAGGGACCGGCGCCCGGCCGCGCGTGCCCACCGGTCGCGAAGCAGCGCCCCGCCCGGTACTCCCCCGGGAGTAACGCACCCGTCCGGCCACCCCGCGCAGTACGCCCGAACTCGCCCTCACGCGCGACGAAACCCGCCCCCCGCCCCGGAAGTCTGGATCGCGTAAGCAGACACCCGTGCCGGAGGGAGGCCCGTTCCATGGGGGCCGGAGAGACAAGTACGCGGGGGCGGCTGCGGGCCGTGCCCTGGGCGGTGCTCGCGTTGTGGGTGGGGGTGCTGGCGGTCGTCGGGCCGTTCGCGGCGAAGCTCGCCGACGTGCAGCACGACCGGGTCACCGACTATCTGCCCGCGAGCGCCGATTCCACCCGGGTGGCCAGGATCCAGGACCGGCTGCCGGGCGGGGAGACCACCGAACTGGTGCTGGTGTACCACCGCGACGGCGGACTGACCGCGGCCGACCGGTCCCTCGCGGGGGAGCAGGTCGAGCGGATCGCCGGGCGGCACGCGCTGACCACGACACCGCAGGGCGTGCCCTCCACGGACGGCACCACCCTCATGTACCCGGTCGCCAGCAACGAGCCCGGCACCGACGAGGACAGGCGCGACGCCCTCGTCGACGACGTACGCGAAGTCGCCCACGGGGAGGGCGGACTGAGCGTCCGGGTGGGCGGCCCGGGGGCGCTCGCCACGGACGCCGCGGGGGTCTACGACTCGCTCGGCGGACCGCTGCTCTACACGACCGTCGCCGTCGTGGCCCTCCTGCTGATCCTCATCTACCGCAGCCCGGTGCTGTGGCTCGTCCCGCTCGTCGTCGCGGGCGTCGCCGACTACCTCTCCACGGGCGTCGCCTACGGACTCCACCAGGCGTTCGGGACCACGGTGTCGGGGCAGAGCACCGGCGTCATGACCATCCTCGTCTTCGGCGCGGGCACGGACTACGCCCTGCTGCTCGTCTCCCGCTACCGGGAGGAACTGCGCCGGCACGAGCGGCCGTACGACGCGATGCGGGCCGCTCTGCGCGGCTGCGGGCCCGCCGTGCTGGCCTCCTCCGCGACGGTCGCCGCCGGGCTGCTGTGCCTGCTCGCCGCCGACCTCAACAGCAGCCGAGGGATGGGCCCGCTGGGCACGGTGGGCGTGCTGTGCGCGCTCGTGGCGATGCTCACGCTGCTGCCCGCGGTGCTCGTGCTGCTGGGCCGCCGGGTGTTCTGGCCGCTCGTGCCCGCGTACGGCGGCACGCCCAGGGAGCGGCGCTCACTGTTCGCCGCGATGGGCACCTCGGCGGGCCGGCGCCCGCTGGTGGTCCTCGCCGGCGGCGCCGTCCTGCTCGGCGCGCTCGCCCTCGGGACCCTGAACCTGCCCGGCGCGCTCAAGCAGGAGGACGCCTTCGTCGACCGGCCCGAGTCGGTGACCGCGATGCGGACGCTGGCCGAGGCCTACCCCGAGCGCTCCAGCCAGCCCATCACCGTCATCACCCCGGCCGGCCGCGCCGGCCCGACACTGACGGCGGTCCGCGGCACGCCGGGCGTCGACAGCGCGCGCAAGGGCCGCAGCGGAGACGGCTGGACCGAGATCTCCGTCATCGCCTCGGACGCCCCCCAGTCGGCGGGCGAGACCCGCACCATCGAGGAACTCCGGCGCGAGCTGAAGGGCTCCTACGTCGGCGGGCCCAGCGCCCAGCAGCTCGACCTCGGCGACACCGCCGCGCGCGACCGGCTCGTCGTCGTGCCGATCGTCCTGGCCTGCGTGCTGCTGATCCTGGTCCTGCTGCTGCGCTCGCTGGTCGCGCCGCTGATGCTGGTCGCCGCCGTGGTCGCGGTGTGGGGCGCGGCGCTCGGCATCGGCGGGCTGGTGTTCGGGCCGCTGTTCGGCTTCGGCGGCACGGATCCGGGGCTCGGGCTGCTGTCCTTCGTGTTCCTGGTGGCCCTCGGCGTCGACTACGGCATCTTCCTGATGCACCGGATGCGCGAGGAGTCGAGGAACGGCGCGGAACCCGTCGCCGCCGCGCTGACCGCGCTGCGCACCACCGGCGGGGTCATCGCCTCGGCGGGCCTGGTCCTCGCCGCGACCTTCGCCGTGCTCACCGACATGGGGCTGGTGCAACTCGTCGAGCTGGGCTTCGTGATCGCGGTCGGCGTGCTGCTGGACACCTTCCTCGTCCGGACCTACCTGGTGACCAGCGCGAGCGTCGCGCTCGGGCGGACGGTGTGGTGGCCGGGCCGGCTGTCGCGCACGCCCGGCCCGCTGCGGCCGAAGCGGCAGCCGGAACCCGTGTGACCGCCGGGCGCCCCTGTCTGCCGCAGGGGCGCCCTCCTACCGGAAGATGAACCCGTGCAGCCCACCACCGTGCCGCCCCGCCGCAGCGAACGCATCATGGCGGCGGTCAACCGCGACCCCCGCACCGCCCCGCACGCCACCCGCAACGACGCGTGGCTGGCGGCGGCGGTCGCCGTGCTCTGCGCGGTGATCGCCCTGACCACCGGCGCGGGGCAGCGGCCCGACGCGCTCGGCTGGGCCCTGCTGCTCGCCCTCCCCGTGCCACTGGTGTGGCGGCGGCGCCGCCCGCTGCTCGTGCTGGCCCTGGTCGTGGCCCTCGTCGTGCCCTACCACGCCCTCGACAACAACCACGCGGCCCCGACCCCGGCCGAGTACACCGCGCTCTACACCGTCGCCGTCACCGGCCGCCCGCTGCGCACCGTGCTGACGGGCCTGGCCGTCCTCGCCGTCTCCGTCAGCGTGATGCTCGAGGTCGACACCCACCAGGCCGTCGAACTGCTGCGGGTGTCCGGCTGGGTGATCGCGGTGCTCTTCCTCGGCGTCGACGTCCGCTACTACCGCCAGTACGTCGCCTCGATCGTCGACCGTGCCGTGCGCGCCGAACGCACCCGCGAGGAGGAGGCCCGCCGGCGCGTCGCGGAGGAACGGCTGCGGATCGCCCGCGACCTGCACGACCTGCTGGCGCACAGCATCACCCTGATCGGCGTCCAGACGTCGGTGGCCGCGCACGTCCTCGCCGCCGACCCCGAACGGCTCGACCGCACGGCCGTCGCCCAGGCCCTCGACGACATCGCCGAGACCTGCCGGTCGGCGCGCGGCGAACTGCGGACCACCCTCGAGGTGCTCCGCGAGCACGACTCGCCGGAGGTGGGCGGCCCGTTGCCCGGCCTGCACGGCCTGGCCGACCTCGCGGCGGCCGCCCGGACGGCCGGGGCACGGGTCGAACTGTCCGTGACGGCCGACGCGGCCCCGCCCGCGGTCGGGGCCGCCGCCTACCGGATCGTGCAGGAGGCGCTGACCAACGCCGTGCGCCACGGCGGCCGGGACGACCTCACCGTGCGGGTCAGCGTGGCCGGCGGTGCGGACGCCCTCCGGGTGAACGTCACCGACGACGGGGCCGGCGCCGGCGCCGGACCGCCCGGCTTCGGGCTCGTCGGGATGCGCGAACGGGCCCGCAGCGTGGGCGGCACGATGGCCGCAGGACCCGGCGCCGACGGCGGCTTCGAGGTGACGGCACTGCTGCCGCTGGGAGGGACCGAATGACGATCCGCGTACTGCTCGCCGACGACCAGACCCTGGTACGGGCCGCGTTCGCGATGCTCGTCGAGTCGGCGCGGGACATGGAGGTGGTCGGACAGGCGGCCACCGGACGGGAGGCCGTCGCGCTGGCCCGCACCCGGCGCGCGGACCTGGTCGTGATGGACATCCGCATGCCCGACCTGGACGGCATCGAGGCCACCCGCCTGATCGCGGCGGACGAGGACCTGGCGGGCGTGCGCGTGCTGGTCCTGACCACGTACGACACCGACGAGAACATCGTCGAGGCCCTGCGGGCCGGCGCCTCCGGCTTCCTGGTGAAGGACACCCGGCCGGCCGAACTCCTCGACGGCATCCGCACGGTGGCGGCCGGCGAGGCACTGCTCTCGCCGGGGCCGACCGCCCGGCTGATCGCGCGGTTCCTGCGCGGCCCCTCGGTGCCGGTCGCGGCGGGCGGCCCCGAGTGCCTGTCCGACCGGGAGCGCGAGGTGCTCGCCCTCGTCGCGCGCGGACTCAACAACACCGAGGTCGCGGAGGCGTTGGGGCTGAGCCCGCTGACCGCGAAGACCCACGTGAGCCGGATCATGGGGAAGCTGGCGGCGCGGGACCGGGCACAGTTGGTCATCGTGGCGTACGAGTCAGGGATGGTGACTCCGGGGAGCATGTGACGGACAGGTCGGTGTCCCGCAGGGGACGACACCTCCGTAAAGGGAGAGCGATGACCCGCCTCACCCGCACACTCCTGACCGCCGCCGTACTCCTCGCCCCGCTCGCCGTCACGACCCAGACCGCCTCCGCCGCCACCGGCTGCGCCTCCTCCGTGCCGTACGTCTCGGGCGAGGGCGGCTACGACACGTACCGCATCCCCGCCGCCGTCACCACCCGCCGGGGCACGCTCCTCGCCTTCGCCGAGGGCCGGCACACCGGCGCCGCCGACACCGGCGACATCGATGTCGTGCTGCGCCGCTCCGCCGACGGCGGCTGCACCTGGGGCCCGATGGCCGTCGTCGCCGCCGGGGACGGGGACACCCGGGGCAACCCGGCGCCGGTGGTCGATCCGCGCACGGGTGCGGTCGTGCTGGTCACCTCGTACAACAGCGGTGCCGTGACCGAGGCGCAGATCATGCGCGGGGAGGTCACACCCGAGCAGAGCCGCCGGGTGTTCGTGCAGCGCAGCTGGGACGACGGGGGGCACTTCACGCCCCCGCGCGACATCACCGCCGCGGTGAAGCCGGCGGGCTGGCGCTGGTACGCGACCGGGCCCGGGCACGCGGTCGCCCTCACCCGGGGCCGGCACGCGGGCCGGCTGGTCGTGCCCGCCAACCACTCGGCCGCGCCGCCCGCCGGGTCGGCGGACACGGGGCAGGAGGCCAGGTACTACGGGGCGCACGCGCTCTACAGCGACGACGGCGGGCGCAGCTGGCGGCTCGGCTTCGTGGACGACTCCTACGACGGCGTGAACAACTCCAACGAGTCCAGCGCGACGCAGCTCCCGGACGGCCGGCTGTACTTCAGCTCCCGGGACCAGAACGGCACGAGCCCCGGCAACCGCCTCGACAGCTACTCCGCCGACGGTGCGCGGGCCCTGTCCCGGCCCTACGCCGTGCAGCCCACGCTGAACGACGTGCCGGTGGTCGAAGGCAGCGTCCTGCAACTCCGCGGCACCGGCGCCCCGTTGCTGTTCTCCGGCCCGTCCGTGCCGACCGCCCGCCGGTCCATGGCGATCTGGCGCAGCGCGGACGGCGGGGCGAGCTTCACCAGGGCGATGACGTTGTCGGCGGACTGGGCGGCGTATTCGGACCTGGTGCAGGTCGGCCACGGGACGGCGGGGATCCTGTACGAGACGGGGGTGACGGGGCCGTACGAGCGGATCGAGTTCCGCGTCCTCGGCCCCTCCGGCCTCTGAGGAGCGGGGGTCCTGGGGCAGCGCCCCCGGAACGGGGCGGGTAGGGGCGGCGGGGGCGAGGAAACCGGCTACAGCAGCCCCGCCGTGGCCAGGAACTTGCCTACCCGCTCCACCTCCTCCGCCGACAGCCGCACCTGCGGCTCCGCCGTCAGCGGACAGTCGATGACGCCCCGCAGGTGCAGTGCCGCCTTGAACGCCCCCAGCGCCGACGAGCTGCCGCCCATCCGCGCGGGATCGCCCACGCCCACCATGCCGAACAGCGCGCACAGCCGTTCCTGCTCGGCCCGCGCCAGCGGCCAGTCGCCGCCGCGGCAGAGCCGGTCGAGGCGGACGTAGCCGTGCGGGTCGACGTTGGCGAGCCCGGGCACCGCCCCGTCCGCGCCCAGCGCGAGCGCGGCGTCGACGACGAGTTCGGAGCCGGTCAGGGCGCTGAATCCGGTGATGCCGGGGTGGGCGCGGGCACCGGTGACGACCTCGCGGAAGGCGGCGAGGTCGCCGCTGGAGTCCTTGAGGCCGGCCAGCACGCCGTCCGCCGCCAGCTCCAGGACGAGGGCGGCGGGGAGCTTGGTGTGGACGGCGGAGGGGATGTCGTAGGCGATGACGGGGAGGGAGCCGACGGCCGCGACGAGGCGGAAGTGGCGGGCGATCTCCGCCGGATGGGTGCGGGTGTAGAAGGGGGCGGCCACCACGACGGCGTCCGCCCCGGCCTCCGTCACAGACCGCACGTGGTCCAGGACCCGTGGCGTCGTCATGTCGATCGTCCCCGCCAGCACGGGCAGCCGGCCGCCTACGTGCGCGGCCACCGTCTCCACGACCAGCCGCCGCTGCCGGTCCGTCAGATAGGCGGCCTCCGATGTCGAGCCGAGCACGAACAGTCCGTGCACTCCGCCGTCCACCAGGTGGTCGACGAGTCTGCGGAGCGAGCGGACGTCCACCTCGCGGTCCGGTGTCAGGGGGGTGCAGACGGGCGGGACGACACCGGTGAGCGGGGTGGGGATCGTCATGAAGGCTCCCTGGGGTGCTGGCTCTGATGGACGAGGTCGCGGGTGGGCCGGTCCTCCTCCACAGGATGGTGGCAGCGGAAGCGGTGCGCGGGGCTCGACGCGGCCGAGAAGTCCGGCATGTCGGACGCGCACACCTCGTCCGCCTTCCAGCAGCGGGTGCGGAAAGGGCAGCCGCTCGGCGGCCGGGTCGCCGACGGGACCGGGCCGGTGAGCGGGATCGGGTCGATGGGGTCCAGCAGGCCGGGGGTGGCGGAGAACAGGGCGCGGGTGTACGGGTGCCGGGCGCCGTCGGTGACCCGGTCTGCCGGGCACTCCTCGACGATCCGGCCCAGGTACATGGTGATCACCCGGTCGCTCATCCGGCGTACCGTCTGGATGTCGTGCGACACGAAGACCATGGCCAGGCCCAGGCGTTCCTTCAGGTCCAGCAGCAGGTTGAGGATCTGCGCGCGGACCGACACGTCCAGTGCGCTGGTCGGCTCGTCGGCCACCACCAAGTCGGGTTCGAGGGCCAGGGCGCGGGCGATGGCCACGCGCTGCCGCTGGCCGCCGGAGAGCTGTCCGGGCAGGCCGTCGGCCAGCGCCCGGGGCAGACCGACCAGGGACATCAGCTCCCGTACCCGTTCCTCGCGCTGCGCCGCGGTGCCCCGGCCGTGCACGTCCAGCGGGTCGCGCAGGATCCGGCGTACCGTCAGCCGGCGGTTGAGCGCGGTGGACGGGTCCTGGAAGATCATGCCGGTGCCCGCCCCGACGGCCGTCCGGCGTTCGGCGGGCGGCATGGCCCACAGGTCGCGGTCGCGGAAGGACACCGTGCCGGCGGTCGGCCGCTGGACGCCCACCAGCACCTTCGCCAGGGTCGACTTGCCGCAGCCGGACTCGCCGACCACGCCGACCGTCTCGCCGGGCGCGATGGTGAGTCCGGCGCCGGTCAGGGCGTACACCCGGTCCCGGGTGAACAGGCCGCCACTGCGGGCCTTGTGCACGACGTGCACGTCGGACAGTTCCACCAGGGCTGTCATGTCACCGGCTCGCTCTCCGAGGTGTCCGAGGTGTCCGAGGTGTCGGAGGTGTCGGAGTCGGCCGAGTCATCCGAGTCGGCCGGGTTCTCCGTGGTCACCAGGTCCACCGCCGGGTGGTGGCAGGCCGCCGTGTGGGTGCGCGGACCCACCAGGTCCGGTGCCGTCGTCCGGCAGACGTCGTCGGCAAGGGGGCAGCGGTCGGCGAAGCGGCAGCCGGGCGGGAAGTCGGCGGGGGAGGGGACGACGCCTCTGATCTGCGTCATGCGTTCGGCCGCCGACTCCAGGGACAGCACGCTGCCGAGCAGCCCGCGCGTGTAGTGGTGGGCGGGAGCCTCCACCAGGTCGGCGGTCACACCCGTCTCGACGATCTGTCCGCCGTACATCACCACGACCCGGTCCGTGACGTCGGCGACCAGCGCCAGGTCGTGCGAGACGAGGATCAGCGCGAACCCCAGTTCCGCCCGCAGCCGCAGCAGCAGCTCTATGACCTGCGCCTGCACGGTCACGTCCAGGGCGGTCGTCGGCTCGTCGGCGACGATCAGCTTCGGCTCGCGGGAGAGGGCCATGGCGATCAGGACCCGCTGGCGCTGGCCGCCGGAGAGTTCGTGGGGGTAGCTGCGCAGCGTGCGGCCGGGGTCCAGGCCGACCAGCCCCAGGAGTTCGGCGGGGCCGCGCCGGCCACCGCGCCGGACGACCTGCTTCAGCTGGGCGCGGATCGTCATCGCCGGGTTGAGCGACGACAGCGCGTCCTGGTAGATCATCGCCATCTCGTGGCCGAGGAGCCTGCGGCGCACCCGCATCGGTTCGGCCAGCAGGTCGCGCTGGTCGAAGCGGACCTGGCCGCGCACCCGGGCGCCCTTCGGCTGGAGCCCCATGACGGCGAGCGCGGTGAGCGACTTGCCGCAGCCCGACTCGCCGACCAGGCCGAGGACCTCGCCGGCCTGCACCTCGAAGCTGATGCCGTCGACGATGTCCACGCCCCGGTGACGGTCCGCGAAGCCGATGGCGAGGTTCTCCACCGCGAGCACCGGCGGCCCCTCGGGCAGCGGGCGGGCGCGGGCGCGCAGCCGCTCGGCGGCCTCGGCGAGGGAGGGCAGCGGCAGGATCTCGCCGCTGCCCGGCTCGGGCTTCTCCAGCCGGTCCTCGCGCGCGTCCGGCGCCACCTCGCGCGCCGCCGGAGCCGCCCACGCGTCGGAGACGCCCTCGGAGAGGATGTTCAGGGACAGGACGGTGACCAGGATCAGCAGACCGGGGAAGACCGTCGCCCACCAGCCGCCGGTCAGCACCATGTTCTTGCCGTCCGCGATCACACTGCCCCACGACGGGTCGGGCGGCCGAACGCCCGCGCCGATGAACGACAGCGACGCCTCGAAGACGATCGCCTCGGCGACCTGGACGGTGCAGTACACCAGCACCGGCGCGGCGCAGTTGACGGCGACATGGCGCAGCACGATGTGCGCGGTGCGGGCGCCGATGACCCGTTCCGCCGTCACGTAGTCCTCGCCGTACTGGTCGAGCACGTTCGCGCGGACGACCCGGGCCACCGGCGGTGTGAACAGGAACGCGATCGCGCAGATCAGTACGGTGATGCCGCCGTCGAAGACCGCGACCAGCACGGCCGCCAGCGCGATGCCGGGGAACGCCATCACCACGTCCAGGCAGCGCATCAGCGTCTCGTCGACCGCCTTGCGCGAGGTGGCGGCGACCGCGCCGAGCAGGGCGCCGACGGCCAGGGCGAGCGCGGTCGCGCCCAGCCCGATCGCCAGGGACCAGCGGGCGCCGTACATCAGCCGGCTGAGGATGTCCCGGCCGAGGCTGTCCTGGCCCATCCAGTGGTGGACCGAGGGATGTCCGGTGCCGTCGACGGGAGGCTGCTGGTCGAGCGGGTCGTGCGGTGCGAGCAGCGGTGCGAGGAGCGCCGTCAGCACCACCACGGCCAGGAAGCATACGGCGACCCTCGACAGCGGCGGCAGCCGGCGCCAGCCGCGCAGCCGGACACCGGGCCGGGCGAGGGCCTGGGTGAGGCTCTTGCGGGTGAAGGTCATGCGGCCTCCCTCAGACGCGGGTTGACCAGCAGATAAAGGACGTCGATGACGAGGTTGACGACGACGAAGCCGGTCGCGGTGGTCAGGACCACGCCCTGGACGACGGCCGGGTCGCCGTTCTGCACGGCGTCGATCATCAGCTTGCCCATGCCGGGCAGCGAGAAGATGGTCTCGATGACGACGGCGCCGCCCAGCAGATAGCCGACGCGCAGTCCGAGCACGGTCAGCGGGTTGATGAGCGCGTTCCTGAGCACATTGCGGCCCACCACGACCCGAGGCGGCAGCCCGCTGCCGATCGCCGTCCGTACGTAGTCCTTGTCCAGCTCCTCCACCACGGCCGTCCGTACGATGCGGGTGAGCTGCGCCGCCACCGGCAGGGACAGCGCGAGGGCCGGGAGCGTCATCGTCTTCAGCCAGCCGGTGAAGGAGTCGGCCGGGTTGATGTAGCCGCCGGCCGGGAACCAGCCCTGGTCGACCGCCAGGTACTGGATCATCAGCAGTGCCAGCCAGAAGGCGGGCGCGGCGACCCCGGTGAGGGAGACGACCCGGATGATCTGGTCGGGCAGCCGGTCCCGGTAGATCGCGGCGGTCACCCCGCCGGCCAGCGACAGCACCACCGCGATGCCGAGCCCCAGGAAGGTCAGCTGGAGGGTGAGCGGCAGCGCGGTGGTGACCTGCTCGACGACCGGGGCCCGGGTCAGGGCGCTGGTGCCCAGGTCGCCGTGGAGCAGGTCGCCGATGAAGTCGACGTAACGGACGGGCAGCGGGTCCAGCAGGCCGTTGCGCTCGCGGAAGTCGTGCAGTTGCTGCGGGGTCGGGTTGGCGCCCTGGAAGAACGCGGACGCCGGGTCGACGTCCGAGAAGCGCATCACCAGGAACACGAACAGCACGATGCCCAGCATCAGCGGGACGAGCAGGGCGACACGGCGGGCCAGGATCCTGGCGACGGCGATCACGGAGACGACTCCCCGGGCCCTAGGCCCACTTGGCCTGGAGAAGGTTCACGCCGGGGTACGGCTGGGCCCTTATGCCGCTGAGCCTGCTGGGGTCCCAGGCGGTCATCAGCTCGTTGTGGACGACCGGGTAGAGCACGGCCTGCTCGGCGACGACGTCGACGTAGTCCTGGATCACCGCCTTCTTCCGGTCGGCGTCCGGCTCCTGGGTGGCCCGGTCCATGTCCTTGAAGAGCTGCTTGGCGACGGGGTTCCCGGCCCAGCGGGCGTACTGCATCCAGAGGTTCTGGGGCCCGTAGTTGTAGTGCATGATCAGGTCGGCGTCGAGACCGAACTGGTTGGGGTTCGAGGCGGCCGCGACGACCTGGTAGTCCTGCTTCTGGTCCATCTTGGTGAAGACGGCCGTGGTCTCCTGCGGGGAGAGCGTGGTCCGCACGCCGATCGCGTCCCAGGAGGCCTTGATGGTCGGCAGGCAGTCGACGATCCAGCTCACGTTCACCGCGAGGATGTCGATCTCCAGTCCGCTCACCCCGGCCGCCTTCAGCAGCGCCTTCGCCTTCTCGGGGTCGTAGTCGTAGACCGTCTTCGCCCGCCGGTAGGACGGGTTGCCCTCGTTGAGGAAGGACGAGGACGGCTTGCCGTGGCCCTTGAGGGCGACCTCGACCATCTTCCCGGTGTCGATGGCGTAGTGCAGCGCCTGGCGGACCCGCACGTCGTCGAACGGCTTGTGCTGGGTGTTGAACATCAGGAACAGGTTGTTCATCCCGGCCCCGCCGGCCACCGACAGGCCGCCCTTCTCCAGTTGCCGGATGTTGGCGTACGGGATGTTGTCGGAGATCTGCGCCCCCGCGCTCGTCCCGGAGATCCGGGCGACGCGCGAGGCGGCGTCCACGATCGTGAGCCAGTTCATCTTCTTGAAGGCGGCCTTGCGCGGGCCGTTGTATTCGGCGAACGCCTCGAAGGTGGTGTTGGACTTGGGGTGGTGCGCGCTCTGCCGGTACGGCCCCGAGCCCACCGCCTTGCCCTTGATCGCGTCGTCCCAGGCGCCGGGCTGCGAGAAGACGTGTTTCGGCATGATCTTGGCGAGGGTGAGCCGGGAGACCCCCTCCGGGAAGGGGAACTTCAGCACCAGCTCGACGTTCTGCGCGTCGACCTTGCGGACTTCCTTCAGCCAGCTCGCGAAGAACCCCTTGGCGAGGGTCTGGGTGTTCGGGTCGAGGATCCGCTCGAAGACGAACACGACGTCGTCGGCGGTGACCGGCTTCCCGTCGTGGAACGTCGCGCCCTCGCGCAGCGTGAACTTCCACGAGGTGCCGGACAGGTCCGCCGGCACCTGGGTCGCCAGCGCCGCGTACGGCTCGCGGGAGATCGGGTCGGTGTCGAGCAGTCCCTCGTAGATGTGGGCGTTGGCGGCCATGGCGAAGGCGGACGCCGTCTGCGTCGGGTCCCAGCTGCCGTCGTTGCCGTAGCCGATGACCGCGGTCAGCGTGCGGCTCGCGCCGCTGCCCCCGCCGCCGGTGTCGTTGGTGGACTCCGGCCCGGACGAGCAGGCCGACAGCGACGACGAGAGCGCCGCGGCCGCGCCCAGCGCGCCGGTGTACTTCAGGAACGACCGGCGGTGCAGCGCCGGAACGTCGTTGGTCACGTCGCGCACGGTTCCTCCAGCGAAGGAGTTCGGGGAGCGAGGAAGGAGGGGAACGGGGTGGGAAGGCAGGGCGAGAAGGGTGGGCTGCCGAGGAGATACGACGTCCTACGTCCTGTCGGTCAGCGCGACCATAGGAGGGGCCGTGGGGGTGGTCAAGGGATCGCACACGAATGGCGGTATCCGTCAGAGGTCCGACCAATGGCACTGTGAAATGGCTGGAGTTGATGCTCTATCAGGCTCTTCGGCACGCTGGATACCGCCGGACGTGGGACGTGGGACGTCCGATGGCCGTACGATGCGGCGCATGCCCGGGGAGCCCAGGAACAGTCGGATCCGGCGCGAGGTCGTCCAGCTGATCCTGGACCGCAAGCTCCGGCCCGGTGCGGCGCTGCCCACCGAGGCGGAGCTGATGGAGGATCTCGGGGTCAGCCGCAACTCCGTGCGCGAGGCCCTCAAGGCGCTCCAGGCGCTCGACATCGTCGAGATCAGGCACGGCTACGGCACCTATGTCGGGCAGGCCTCGCTGACCCCGCTGGTCGACGGGCTGACCTTCCGCACGCTCGCCCGGCACGACGACGACGCGGGCGCCCTCGCCGAGATCCTCCAGGTGCGCGAGGTGCTGGAGGAGGGGCTGATCCGCCGGGTGGCGGCCACGCTCTCCGAACCGGAGCTGGACCGGTTGGAGGCGGTGGTGGCCCGGATGGAGGAGGCGGGCCGGGCCGGCCGCCCCTTCCCCCAACTCGACCGCGAGTTCCATGAGTTGCTCTACACCTCGCTCGGCAACGCGCTCGTGTCGCAGCTGCTCGGCGCGTTCTGGACGGTGTTCCGGCGCGTCTCCGGCGCCCGCGGGCGCCCCGACGACCCCGCCCCCGGCCTCACCGTGCGCCGCCACCGCGACATCGTGACCGCGTTGCGCGCCCACGACGTGGAGGGCGCGCAACGCGCGATGGCCGTCCACTTCCACGGCATCGAGGCCCGGGCGGGCCGCCCGAACGACCGCGAGCAGGGCCCGACCGCGCGCCCGCGGGTGGGACCCTAGGGCAGGGTCTTCGGGTGGTACTTGCCCCGGTCGGAGTCGTGGACGGGGGCTCAGAGGAAGAGCATCATGAGCAGGCGGTGCTGATTCAGGCCGAAGTAGTCCTTGCGGGGCGCGCCTTCCGGTGTGAAGCCCAGTGAGCGGTAGAGCACAACGGCCGAGTCGTTGCCGGGCTCGACGGTGAGCCGGACCTCCTTCACCCCCTCGGAGCGCAGGTGGTCGAGGATTCCGGCCATCATCTTGCGGCCCAGCCCCTGGCGCTGGAGGCCCGGGGTGATGGCGAGGCTGAGTATCCAGCTGAGGTCGCGGTTCGGCGCGGTGGCGAGCACGTAGCCGAGGATGCTCGCGCCGTCGTCCAGGACGAGCATGTGGTCGCCGTACGCGTCGAAGAACTGGCGCAGCACGAAGTAGGGGTACGGCCCGGAGGGGAAGGCCTCCGTGTCCAGGCGGACCAGTTCCGGCAGATCCGCTTCGGTGACCGCTCTGATCTGCAGAAGAGGAGGCATGTCGTCCCTTTGTGGAGGATTCGAAGATGCATACCAATGATGCGATATGCATACCGACTGGGATGGGCGCGCATGATTCCCTATCTTTGCCCGACCTCTTCTGGTCATTCAAGGCAAGAACTGGACTTGACGTGATTGGCTGGGCCGGTTCGCGTGCGTGGTGCGCTACATTGAGCCAATGACCTCGGGATCGCTAACTGACGCGGATAAGATGAACGCTGATGTCGACTGGGACAAATTTGACCCACAGGAATACATCAGCCGCAACTACCTCGCGCTTCATCCCGATGACAAGCTGATCCTGTCGATCGTCCGCGCCCACTTCAGTGATCATTTCCGGAGGAATCCGGGTCGCGTCCCCTCCGGTATCGACGCGGGTGCGGGGCCGAACCTCTACCCCGCCTTCACCATGCTTCCCTGGTGCGACGCCATCACCCAGTACGAGTGGTCGGCCGCCAACGTGGAGCATCTGCGGGAGCAGCGCCTCGACTACGCCCCCACCTGGGACCCGTTCTGGGACGTCCTGTGCGAGGGCGAGGGCGGCGAGGGGTACGCCGCGCTCGGCCCGAGCCCCAGGGAGCGGTTCAGGGACGTCGTCACCGTCAGGCCGGGGAACCTGTACGACCTCGGCGGCCCGGGCGCCGACGGCCAACCGGAACGCTGGGCGATGGGCACGATGTTCTTCGTCGCGGAGTCGATCACCGAGTCGCGCGAGGAGTTCGCGCGCGGCGTCGCCTGCTTCATGAACGCGCTGGAACCGGGCGCTCCGTTCGCTGCCGCATTCATGGAGAATTCCCGCGGATACCCTGTGGGCGGGCGGGACTTCCCGGCCAGTTATGTCGGCGCCGTGGAGATCCGGAACCAGCTGAAGGACTTCGCGAGTGATGTCGATCCCCTGCACATCGGTAAACCGGACGATCTCCGCGACGGCTACACGGGAATGATCCTGGCCTGCGGTCACCGGAACGACTGACCGCGGTCGCTTTTCGTACCTGTGTGAGGGGGCATGGGGAATGCAGATCAAACCGCGCCTGCAGCTTCTCGACGTATGGCAGGCCATCGCCGGCCATTCCTTCAGGAGTGGCGAATGGAGCTGGGGTGAATGGGGCGGGCGCAGCAGCGTCGCCGATGCCGAACGCCTGCTCTGCCTCATGTATCCCGCCACCGAGATCCCGGAATTCGGCCTGGACAACCCCGACATCACCCAGGAGGACGTGGAGAAGGCCCTCAAAGAGGTGGGGGACGCCACGGAGATTCCCGGGAACCTGGTCCGGGTGCTCAATGAGTTCATGGCGAAGCACCACGGTGGCGACCTGGGTCCCACGTTCGCCGGCGGCTACTACTTCCTGCCGGAGGACCCCGAGCAGGAACTCACCAAGGAACAGCGGGAATTCGGGGTCGTCGACTCCTTCTCGATGTCCGTCACCCTGTGCCTCGCCACCCTCGGATTCCTCCGGGTCTACCGGACGAGAACGACCCGCCCCGAGACGCAGAAACTGATCCAGGGGCTCTGGGACACGACCAGCCAGCGGCTCACCTCCGCCATGGTGAGCCTTCTGCGCTCCTTCACCGTCAACGTCTTCGACGTCGAGTCCTCCCAGGGGCAGGCCATGAGCCGCCTCCTCGGCCGTGGGCGGGTGTCCGAACGGGTCGTCCTCCAGCGGTTCCAGGAGCGCTTCAAGGCCCTGCGCGCCGTCATCGGCGAGAGCCTGACCCTCGGTGTCGAGGTCGAGGAGCAACTCCGCAACGACAACCGCCTGTTCGAGTGCGGCTGGGCCTGGAGCCTGGTCAAGGACGCACCCGAGGTGGAGACCACCGACGACATCGGCGGGCAGCCCGATGGCGCGGCGGACGCCGTCCCCTACCTGTACTTCACCGTCGTCGCGCTCGACGGTATCCAGGACCTGTTCTCCGACCGCACGCTCACCCTCGCCCTGCTCAACCCCGAACAGCAGCGGCTGGCCGAGGCGTTGCGACTGCGGTGGGAGATCACCCAGCAGTACTGGTCGGGCATCGCCCGCTTCGGGGACGACCGATGGCCCCTGGAGGACATCCCCTGGCGGACCACGGGCCAGCAGCTGGAGTCGGAGTACTTCTCGCTCTGCGTGGCCTCCATCCTCGTCCACGACCTGGTCCGCCGCCGGGCCACCGACGACGACCTCGCCCGCACCGTCGACGTCATGGAGCGCCTCGCCGAACGCGGCCGCATCACCAGCCGGGCCACCGACGGCGATCCGGCGGTCCGCCTGCACAACCCGGGCGTCTTCCTGCCCCTGCTCGGCAGCGACCGCCAGGGCCCGGCCATGCAGTGGGCCATGACCGACTTCTCGGCGCAGCTGCTCAAGCGGACCATCCAGCTGTGCTCCCTGTCCCGCAACCTCTCCTCCCGCGACCGGCTGCTCCAGCTCGCCGAGGACATCCTCGGCCACCTGTGGCTGCGGCGCGTCAGCGAGGGTGAGGGCAGCGGACTGTGGGACAACGTCCACGCGGTCTACCCCAGTTCGGAGGAGCGCACCGGCCCGCTGTCCTGGAGCATCACCGAGCGCGTCACCGAGTGCATGGTCGCCGCCTCCCAGCTCTACAACCAGGCCCCGATCCGCAGCGCCGAACTGAGCGCCCTGGCCCGGGCCCTGCTCAGCGAGGCCACCCACCTCCTGGGCAAGGAACAGATGAAGCCCGCCCCGCCGGCCAAGAGCCGTGGCGGCGAGGAGCTGCAGAGCGTCGCGGCGGACCTGCGCCGCGCCCGCCTGGTCCTCGACAACCAGCCGGGCACCGCCTGCGCCCTCGCCTACGGAGTGCTGCGCAGGCTCGACATCCTGGCCCGGGCCAGGGACACCGGTTCGGGGGTGTGAACCGTGCTCGTCTTCGCCGCCTCCGACAAGGGAGGCACCGGTCGCTCGGTCACGAGCGCCAACCTCGCCTACCGCAGAGCCCTCGACGGGGACGACGTCTGTTATCTCGACTTCGACTTCGGCTCGCCCACCGCCCCGGCCGTCTTCGACCTGCCCGACGTCCTCAAGGAAGCCGAAGGGCGCGGCCTGCACTCGTATCTGAAAGGCGAAACCGGCGAACCCCTGCGCGTCGACGTCTGGGCCCGCACGGAGCATTACGTCCTGCGCGACAAACCCGACCGCTCCGGACGGCTCGTTCTGCTGCCCGGGGACCGCAGCGGCGGCGAATTCGTCACCGACACGGAGAACCTCCACCGCTGCGTGGACCTGATCCTGCGGCTGAAGCGCGAATTCAATGTGATCGTCGTGGACCTGAGCGCCGGCCGCAGTTACGCGATGGACCTGGCACTCGCCGCCACCGCCGGGGAGGAGTTACGGCGCATCAAAGCCCGCTGGCTCATCTACCACCGCTGGACCCGCCAGCACGTGATGGCCGCCGCCGAACTCGTCGGCGGCAAACAGGGCATCGTGAGCGCCGGCGAGGAATTGGGGCACGACCGGCAGGCGCTGCTCGGCGCCATCCGTTTCGTACGGGCCGCCGTGCCCGATCTCGAATCGCCGCTGTGGTCCCAGCTGCCGCCCGCCCAGTCGGCGTGGATGCGCCAGTACAACAAACAGCTGGAGACCATTGCCGCGGACCTGGGTATCGGCAGGAGCAGAGTTCTGGGATCGGTGCCGCTGGAACCCGTCCTGCAATTGCGGGAACAGCTCATCACCGACCAGGACGTGCTCGACAGCCGGATCGCCAACATCGAGACCTGGCAGGCGATGGGTGTCCTCGCCGAGCGGCTGGCCGACGACAAGTACTGGGGGCAGCTGTGAGCGGAACCGGAGCCGTCTTCCAGGAGACCAGCGCCCAGCCACGCACCGAGGCCGTGCCCTTCTCCCATCTCTCCCTGGAACTCGGCCACTTGTACATGGAGGACTTCGCGGAGGGCCCCGAGCGGCTGTACCACCACTTCTCCGCCGTACGACCCTGGGTGGAGGCGGCGCGCGCCTCGGTGACCGCGCTCGCGGACGGCAAGCCGCCCCGGGTCAGCACCTGCTTCCTGATCGACGACTACTTCAGCCGCCTCGCCACCCCCGCCGAGCTCCTGCCGCCCCTGCTGAAGGCCGCCGAGCGGGCCGGACTGACCATCGACTATCTGGCCCGCGAGTCCGGCTGCGCCCGCACCGACCCGAAGCGGCCCGAGCGCGGCGGACTCGCCGACGCCGTCCTGAGCCGGCTCGTCGAGACACCTCCGCCCGGCAGCAGGGGCTTCCGCCCGCCCCTGGAGCAGACCGGCTGGCTCAGCAACGGCCGCCGCGCCCCCGACCGCCGCACCACGGCCGCCCTCAGCGCCGCCGCCGTCTGGCAGCCGCCCAGCGAGACCGGCGCCCGCGGACACTCCGTCTTCGTCGACGTCGAGCTGTGGGACGAGCACACCGGCAGCCGCGTCTGGTCCTGCGCCTTCCTGGCCGCCGTATGGCAGCTGGCCCGCCTGGGGCTGCTCCGCGACAAGGGCAGTGTCGTCCTCGCCCCCACCACCTGGGGCGCGGCCGCCTTCCCCGAGGACTGGGACGCCCTGCCGTTCCTGCTCCGGCTCAACCCGTCGGCGGCGCCCTTCACGGCGTACTACACGTGCAGTGTGCTGCCGTCCCGCTTCCTGCCCGTCGAGCACGCGGTCCGGGTCGTACTCGAACAGACCCACGTGGACGCCGGCGCGCAGGCCCAGGTGGTCGCGCGTGCCGCCGCCGAGCGGTTCACCGTGCCGGAGGGTGTCGTGGAGCGCACCTCCTACATGTTCCCGCCGGGGCTGTGACATGGGTGCGACGGGGGAGACGCCGCGCCCGGTCCTCGCCTGCGGCGAGGTGCGCACCTGTCTGCTGCCGTGCCGCGACGCGGTGAGCGCGGCGGTCGCCGAACGGCTCCTGCGGCTGCGCGCCGACGAACAGGTCAGCACGTCGAAACACCCCAACCTGTACGTGGTGTCTCCCGAGGTGCTCACCGGCGTCGACTGCCGGCTGCCCACCGCCAACAAGGCCAAGGTCCGCGCGGTCGGCACGGTCGCGGCCCGCGCGAGCCTCACCGACGGCCGCGTCCTCCAGGCGTCGGCGTACTTCTCGGCTCCGGCGGCGGGCCCGGACCGACGCCGGCCGTGGGGCTACTACCTGGTCCGACCTGGGGTACTGGTCCCCGTCGGCACCCTTTCCGCCACTGCCGTCGGCGACGGCTTCCTGATGCAGGATCAGACGGGTGGCGGCGACGAACTCGATGTCGGCTCCGTCGCCGAGAGCCTCCTCGGCACGGTCTCCCGCAACCGCCTGCTCGTCGACTACGACGTCCCGCTCACCTCCCGCACCACCAGCCTGCGCTGGGCCGCACTGCCCGCGGCGGCGGGCGCGGGCGTGTCGCTGAAGCGCTTCACGGTCACCGAGGGAAGCCTGCGGCTGGTCGAGTTGCGGGTTCCGGACGACATCGAAACCACCGCCGTGGCCCGCCTTGCCGAGGATTTCGCCCTCCATGACTGGCTGTTGACGACAGTCATTGACAAACTCGACGGTATCCGGCTCGGATCCGCGGACGAGACAGCCGCGTTGAAGGTGCTGGGCCCGCTCGTCGAGCATCTGCTGCACCTGTGGATGCCGGGAGCGCGGATGGACCGACGGCTCGCCGCCCTGTGGGACGTACTCGAAGACGGCTCCGGGTACAGCCGGCAGTGGCACACCCAGGTTCAGCGCGTCCGTGACCAACTCGCCCTATGGGGGACCGCGGTGCGGCGAGAGTCCCTTGCGACGCCCTGAACGCGCACAGCTCGATCCCGACGGGGGAGATACGAGATGAACGCTCCGATATCGACGCGAAACAACGGCGGAACGACCGGCCGGGGGGACCGGGGCCACGACGACAACGCGCGGTCGCTGCTGCGGAAGCTGCTGATCACCGTGGCGACCGGTGGTGGGGCGTATGTGCTCACCAACGTCATCTCACCGGGTCCGGACGACCTGTGGCGGGTGGTCCTGTCCGTCCTCTTCGGCGGGGCGATCCTGATCGTCCAGTTCATGATCACCTTCGCGCAGCAGCTGGGCGAGCTCAGAGGTGTGGTCGAGCAGCGCTTCGTCGACATCGGTGAGGCGACCAAGCTCTTCAACGAGGTGGAACAGCTGCGGGGCGACGGGGTGCCCCGACTGGCCGAGTACGCCACGAAAGTGGTCGCCAACGGGCCCAAGATCCTGCACGACTTCGCGGGCCAGGAGATCGAGCGCCTCGCCGGGTACATGTACAACTTCGCCAACCTCAACGCCAAGTCCCCGGGCGAGAACCACGACTGGCTGCTGACTCTCACCAAGTGCGCCACGACCTCCATCGACGCCATCAGCACCTCGCCCGTCGACGGCGACTTCTGGAACAGCGAGCCCGCAGGCCGCTACCTGGAGGCACAGCGCGTGGCGATCGACGACCCGCAGCGCAGGGTAAAGGTGCGGCGCCTGTTCGTCGTGAAGCAGCCGGAGGACATCGCGTCGCTCGACGAACTCTGCGAGGAGCAGCGGAGCATCGGCATCGAGGTGAGGGTCGTGGCCCTGCCGCAGCTCCCGATCAACGCACAGCGGGGCAAGATGATCGACTTCATCATCTTCGACGGGGCACTGTCCTACGAGATCACCGCGGACCAGATGGGCGTGCCCTCGTGGACGACGGTGGACGCGACGGAGAAGGAAGTGCAGGAGCGGGTCAAGCGCTTCGCCGAACTGTGGAGCATCAGTCCGAACGGATTACCGGCCTCCGTCCGGACGGCGACGACCCCGCCCGAGCCGGGTGAGTCCTGACACCCGCATCACCGTCACGCCGCCGGGCGAGCCCGGCCCCCGGCCGACGAGCGCCCGCCGGGGCGCGGCTCCTCGACGAGCCGCGCCCCGGCCCGCACTCCCCGTCGCTGCGCCGCGGAGCTAGTGCCGCAACGGGCAACGTTCGCCCCGTCGCGACGCCCGGCACGCACTCCCGCCGCACCGGCCGAAAGCCCGAGTACGCCCGGTACGAGGACTTCCGGCCGGCACGCCGGGAGCAGGCACCGGACCCCGCTCCTTCACGGGCGAACGTGCCTGCCACGGCACTAGCTGTCCTCGGTCATGACCTCCGCGAGCAGCTCGGCCGTCTTCACCACCAGGTCGTTGTCGGCGGCTGCGTCCTGCGCCGGCTTCGTCGTCAGCACCGACAGGACCAGCGGGGTGCCGTCATCGGTCCAGGCCACGCCCACGTTGTTGTTCGTGCCGTAGGAGCCGGTGCCCGTCTTGTCGGCGATCGACCATGTCGTCGGCAGCGCGAGGCGGAACCGGTTGACGCTGGTCGTGTTGCGCAGCAGCCAGTCCGTCAGAATCCCGCGGTCCGGGCGGGACAGGACATCGCCGAGGACGAGACGGCCGTACGAGCGCCCGATCGCGTACGGGCTCGTCGTGTCGGTCCGCCGCCACGGCTCGGCCGAGTTCAGTACCGTCTCCCAGCGGTCGAGCCGGGTCACCCGGTCGCCGATGGAGCGGGCGAAGCGGGTGATCGCGGTGGGCCCGCCCAGTTCGCGCAGCAGCAGGTTGCCCGCGGTGTTGTCGCTGTAGCGGATGGCCACGTCGGCGAGCTCGGCCACCGTCATGCCCTCGGCCAGCTTCTCCCGGGTGTGGTCGGAGCCGTCCACCAGGTCGTCGGCCGTGTAGTGCACGCGGCGGTCGAGAACCTCGCCGTGCCGGTCCAGGTCCCGCAGCACGGCCGCCGCGGCCAGCGTCTTGAACAGGGAGCACATCGGGAAGCGCTCGTCGGCGCGGTGGCGGACGGACCGGCCGGTGCGCACGTTGTAACCGAACACGCCGAGGCGTGCGCCGTGCGCCTCCTCGACGGCGCGCAGCCGGGCGGTGACGTCGTCCTCGGCCGCGCGGGCCGGCGCGGCGGCCAGCAGCGCGGTGGCGGCACCGGCGGTGAGGACGGTGCGCCGGGCGGTCATCGGTAATCTCTCGGGGCCAAAAATCTTGCTCTCCTTCGATCGGGCTCACCGAACGCCGGTCCGGGCTCGGTGAACGTTCCTTCCGTCACAGACGCAAAGTCTCCTGCCCCGGTTGCGGGCGCGACAGTCGCGCGGGGGCAGTACACGTCCTCCTCGGGCCGCCGCCCGGTCGTCAGGAAGCGGGAGACCGTACGGTCGCCACAGGCGTTGCCGTCGGCGAAGCAGGAGTCGTGGCCGGTCGCGTTCACGGTCACCATGACGGCCCGCGCGCCGAAGGCCGCGCGCAGTCCGCGGGCGCCGCTCAGCGGGGTGGCGACATCGCGCTCGTTCTGCGCGAGCAGCACGTCGGACGCCCCGTGGTCCGGTCCGCCCCATCCGGCAACAGCCCGATCCTCAGGGGTTCACCTCCGTCCCGGCCCTCGGGGTACCCCCGACCCGGGTACTCGCGTCGGGGTCGGTCCGGGACATGGCACGCCCGCTCCGGACGTACGAGAGAATGGGCCGCATGAGTCTGTTCCGCGACGACGGCATCGTGCTGCGCACCCAGAAGCTGGGTGAGGCGGACCGGATCATCACGCTGCTCACCCGCGGTCACGGCCGGGTGCGGGCGGTGGCCCGTGGCGTGCGGCGGACGAAGTCGAAGTTCGGGGCCCGCCTCGAACCCTTCTCCCACGTGGACGTGCAGTTCTTCGCGCGGGGCAGCGAACTGATCGGGCGCGGGCTGCCGCTGTGCACGCAGAGCGAGACCATCGCTCCGTACGGTGGCGGGATCGTCACCGACTACGCCCGGTACACCGCCGGGACCGCCATGCTGGAGACCGCCGAGCGGTTCACCGACCACGAGGGTGAGCCCGCCGTCCAGCAGTACATGCTGCTCGTCGGCGCCTTGCGCACCCTCGCCCGCGGCGAGCACGCATCGCACCTCGTGCTGGACGCCTTCCTGCTGCGCTCCCTCGCCGTCAACGGCTACGCGCCGAGTTTCGGCGACTGCGCGAAGTGCGGGATGCCCGGTCCGAACCGTTTCTTCTCGGTGGCGTCCGGAGGCTCCCTGTGCGTGGACTGCCGGGTGCCGGGCAGTGTCGTACCCTCGCCGGCGACCCTCGAACTGCTCGGCGCGCTGCTTACGGGAGACTGGGAGACCGCGGACGCCTGCGAGCCGCGGCACGTCCGGGAGGGCAGCGGGCTGGTGTCCGCCTACCTGCACTGGCACCTGGAGCGCGGACTGCGCTCGCTCCGGTACGTGGAGAAGTAGGCCGCTCGCCCGGTGCGTGCAGAATGAAGCCGTAACCCGTCAGAGGAGACGAGAAGCACATGGTCGTACGCGGGATCCTGGGCCGCCAGCGCCGCGAGTACAGGACGCCGGAGCCGCACCCGTCCGGCGCCCGCGCGCCGAAGCTCCCCGGTGAGCTGGTCCCGAAGCACGTGGCGATCGTCATGGACGGGAACGGCCGCTGGGCCAAGGAGCGCGGGCTGCCGCGCACCGAGGGGCACAAGGTCGGCGCCGAGCGCGTGCTGGACGTGCTCCAGGGCGCGGTCGAGATCGGCGTCGGCAGCATCTCCCTCTACGCCTTCTCCACCGAGAACTGGAAGCGCTCGCCCGACGAGGTGCGCTTCCTGATGAACTTCAACCGCGACTTCATCCGCAAGACCCGTGACACGCTCGACGAACTCGGCATCCGGGTGCGCTGGGTGGGCCGGATGCCCAAGCTGTGGAAGTCGGTGGCCAAGGAACTCCAGGTCGCCCAGGAGCAGACCAAGGACAACAACAAGCTCACCCTGTACTTCTGCATGAACTACGGAGGTCGCGCCGAGATCGCCGACGCGGCGCAGGCCCTCGCGGAGGACGTGAAGGCGGGCCGGCTCGACCCGTCGAAGGTCAACGAGAAGACCCTCTCGAAGTACATGTACTTCCCGGACATGCCGGACGTGGACCTGTTCCTGCGCCCGAGCGGCGAGCAGCGCACCTCCAACTACCTGCTCTGGCAGAGCGCGTACGCCGAGATGGTCTTCCAGGACGTGCTGTGGCCCGACTTCGACCGGCGTGACCTGTGGCGGGCCTGTATCGAGTTCGCCTCCCGGGACCGCCGCTTCGGCGGCGCGATCCCGAACGAGCAACTGCTGGCGATGGAAGGTGAGTCGGGCCCCGAGTAGCGTCGGCGGCGGCCACCTCGCGGCCACCGGGGGTTCACGCGGACCATCGACGATCCACTCATGAGACGCGTCACTCCCACCCTCACGCTCGCCGTGTGCGCCCTGCTGGTCACGGCCCTGCCCGCGCGGGCCGCGGACCGGCAGCCGGCGCACCTCGACAGCTACGGCACCAAGGCGCCCTACACCCCGCAGCAGAGCCCGCGCTCCTACCAGCGGCCCCCGGCGGGGTTCACCCCCGTCTTCACGGAGAACGTCTCCCGCCACGGCTCCCGCGCCGCCACCGACAGCGAGGACGGCGACCTGATCCTCGCGCTGTGGGACAAGGCGCAGGGCTCCGGTCAACTCACCCGTAGGGGAGCGGAGTTCGGGCCGAAGGTGCGGGCTCTGCTCGCCGAGATGGCGAGGGTCGGATACGGCAACCTCAGCGCCCGCGGCAAGCGGGAGATCCAGGACACGGCCGTCCGCACGGCCGAGCGTCTGCCGTCCCTCTTCACGAAGATCGTGGCGGACGGCGAGAAGATCGACGTCGTCAGCTCGGGGCAGGGCCGCGCGGTCGACAGCGGCAACCTGTTCGCCGCCGCCCTCGCCGGCACCGACCCGGCCCTGAAGCCGCTCATCGGCCCGACCCGCACCGACAAGGACCTGCTCTACTTCCACAAGGCCGACGGGGGCGCGGCCTACCGCGACTACATCGAGAACGACCAGCGCCTGGCGAGCACGCTGGCGGGCATCATCGACCAGCCGAAGACCCACACGGCCGCCCGCAGGGTGCTCCGGAAGATCTTCAAGGACGCGTTCGTCGAGCAGCTCCCCGACGCCGACCGGGTCGCCGCGGCCCAGGCCGTCCACAACCTGTACGCGATCGCGCCCGCGATGAGCGAGGAGAGCCCGGGCGGGGACGGCTGGGGGATGCAGCGGTACATCTCGGCCTCGGACGCGGCCTGGTTCGGGTACCTGGGCGATGCCGAGGACTTCTACGAGAAGGGTCCCGGCTTCGCGGACAGCGACATCACGTACCGGATGGCCGACGTGCTGCTCGACGACTTCTTCGCGCAGGTGGAGGCCAAGCGGGACGGCACCGGCACGCTGGGCGCCGAACTCCGCTTCACCCACGCCGAGGAGATCATCCCGCTGGCCGCGCTGATGGGCCTGCCGGGCAGCACGCAGCCGGTCACCGCCGACCGGCCGTACACCCGCGGCGGCAACCCCTGGCGGGGCGCGTCCGTGGCCCCGCTGGGCGGGAACATCCAGTGGGACGTCTTCCGCAAGGGCGGTCGGTACCTGGTCCGGATGCTCTACAACGAGAAGGAGACCGCGTTCAGGGCCGACTGCCACCCGGTGTCGAAGGGCAGCAAGTTCTACGACCTGGACGAGCTGGAGCGCTGCTTCGGCCGCGCGTGACCAACACCTGCCCGCCCTCTGCACGACCCCGCCCCATGGTCCCGGACAGGGGCATGGGGCGGGATGCCACGGGCGGGGCGGTTCAGTCCTGCCGGGCCGTCGCGCACTCCGCGCAGTCCGCGCACGTGCCGAAGATCTCCACGGTGTGGGCCACGTTGACGTAGCCGTGTTCCGCCGCGATGGCCTCCGCCCACTTCTCCACGGCCGGGCCCTCCACCTCCACCGCCTTGCCGCACACACGGCAGACCAGGTGATGGTGGTGGTCCCCCGAGGAGCAGCGGCGGTACACCGACTCGCCGTCGGAGGTGCGCAGGACGTCGACCTCGCCGGCGTCGGCGAGGGACTGGAGCGTGCGGTAGACCGTGGTCAGGCCGACCGAGTCGCCCTTGTGCTTGAGCATGTCGTGCAGGTCCTGCGCGCTGCGGAACTCGTCGACCTCGTCGAGCGCCGCCGCCACGGCGGCACGCTGCCGGGTGGAGCGGCCCTTCACGGGCGGTCCAGCGGTCGTCACGGGTTGCCTCCTCACGTCTGCGCCTGCCGGGCCATTGTGCCAGTCCGGCGTGTCACCGGTCAGACGCCGACCGTGCCGTCGGCCCCCCGGCCGGCCGGAATCGCACACTCTGCCGGGTCCCCGGCGGGCTGTGCGGCGGCCAGCGCCCGGGCGCGCCGCCGGGCCAGCGGAGCGGCCAGCGCGGTCAGCGCCACGAAGGCCCCGATGGTCAGCAGCACGATCGTCGCGCCGGGCGGCACGTCCTGGTAGTACGAGGTGACCGTGCCGCCGATCGTCACCGTCACGCCGATGGCGACGGCGATCGCGAAGGTCGCCGCGAAACTGCGGGTGAGCTGCTGGGCCGCCGCGACCGGGACCACCATCAGGGCGGACACCAGCAGCAGGCCGACCACGCGCATCGCGACCGTCACCGTCACCGCCGCCGTGACCGCCGTCAGCAGGTTCAGGGCGCGCACCGGCAGGCCCGTCACCCGGGCGAACTCCTCGTCCTGGCTGACCGCGAAGAGCTGGCGGCGCAGCCCCAGGGTGACCAGCAGGACGAAGGCGGCGAGCACGCAGATCGCCGTCACCTCGGACTCGGACACCGTCGAGAGCGAGCCGAAGAGGTACGAGGTCAGGTTGGCGTTCGAGCCCGTCGGCGCGAGGTTGATGAACATCACGCCGCAGGCCATACCGCCGTAGAAGAGCATCGCGAGGGCGATGTCGCCACGGGTCCTGCCGTACCAGCGGATCAGTTCCATCAGGATCGCACCGAGGACGGAGACCGCCGTCGCCATCCACACCGGTGAGGTGTTCAGCAGCACGCCGAGGCCGACGCCCGTCATCGCGACATGGCCCAGACCGTCGCCCATGAGGGCCTGGCGGCGCTGGACGAGATAGATGCCGACGGCGGGGGCGGTGAGGCCGACCAGGACGGCGGCGAGCAGGGCTCGCTGGACGAGGGCGTAGTCGAGGAGTTCCATCAGCTCAGCAGTCCCGTGCGGATCGGTTCGGCGCCCGCCGGTGCGTGCGGGTGTACGTGGTCGTGGCCGGGCAGCGCGTGCTGGCCGACCGCCTGCGGAGGCGGCCCGTCGTGCAGGACGCAGCCGTCGCGCAGCACGACCGCCCGGTCGATCAGGGGCTCCACGGGGCCCAGTTCGTGCAGGACCAGCAGGACCGTCGTACCCCGGGATACCTGCTCGGCGAGCGTGTGCGCGAGCACCTCCTGGCTGACCAGGTCGACACCCGCCATCGGCTCGTCCATGATCAGCAGTTCGGGTTCGGCGGCGAGGGCGCGGGCGATGAGCACCCGCTGGTGCTGGCCGCCGGACAGGGCGTTGACCGAGTCCTTCGCCCGGTTCGCCAGGCCGACCAGCTCCAGGGCCCGCCGGACGGCCTGGTGGTCGGCCTTGCGGAGCATGCCGAAGCGGGCCCGGGACAGCCGCCCGGAGGCGACGATCTCGGTCACCGTCGCGGGCACCCCGCCCGCGGCCGTGGTGCGCTGCGGTACGTAGCCCACTCGCCGCCAGTCGCGGAAGCGGGCGCGCGGGGTGCCGAACAGCTCGATCTCGCCGGCGCTGACCGGTACCTGGCCGATGACGCTGCGCACGGCCGTCGACTTGCCCGAGCCGTTCGCGCCGAGCAGCGCGACGACCTCACCGCGGCGCACGGTCAGGTCGATCCCGCGCAGGACGGGCCGCGCACCCAGCTCGGCGCGGACGCCGCGCAGCGATATGACGGGCTCGCTCATGCCCGCTCCCTCCGTGGAGATCACTTGGCGCCCAGGGCGGTGCGCAGCGCCTTGAGGTTGGCTTCCTGGACCGAGAAGTAGTCGGTGCCCCGGGACTTGTCCGTGATGCCCTCGATCGGGTCGAGGACGTCCGTCTTCAGGCCCGCGTCCTGGGCGACGGTCCTGGCGGTCTTGTCGCTGACGAGCGTCTCGTAGAACACGGTCGTGACGCCGTCGGCCTTCGCCATCCTCTCAAGGTCCTTCACGCGGTTCACGCTCGGCTCCGACTCGGGGTCCAGGCCGTTGATGGCCTCCTCGGTCAGGCCGTAGCGCTCGGCGAGGTAGCCGAAGGCGGCGTGCGTGGTGATGAAGACCTTGGAGTCGGTGTGGGCCAGGCCGTCCTTGAACCGGGTGTTGAGCTCGTCGAGCCTGTCGACCAGGGCGGCGGTGTTCTTCCGGTAGTCCGCCGCGTGGCCGGGGTCGGCCTTCTCGAAGGCGGCCCCGACTCCCTTGGCGACCTCGGCGTACTTGACCGGGTCGAGCCAGATGTGGGGATCCAGGCCGGCCGACTCCTCGCCCTCGTGGGTGTCGTGCTCGGCCGCGTGGCCGCCGACCTCGTTGCCGTGCCCCTCCAGCTTGGTCAGGGCGGCGGCGTCGATCTTCGTTCTCGCCTCGGACTGGGCGACGGCGTCGTCCACGGCGGGCTGGAGGTTCTTGAGGTAGAGCACCGCGTCGGCGGCCTCCAGCCCCACCCGCTGCCGGACACTGACCTCCAGGTCGTGCGGCTCCTGGCCGGGCTTGGTGAGGCTGGTGACGTGCACATGGTTCCCGCCGATCCGCTCGGCGAGGAAGGCCATGGGGTAGAACGACGCGACGACGTCGAACTTGTCCGTGCTGCCCACGGCCACGCTGTCGGTGGAGCAGGCGGAGAGGACCCCGAGGCCGAGGGCGGTGGCCGCCGCGACCGCGACCCCGGATATGTGCTGTCGTCGTACGTTCATGACAGTCATTTTCAACAAATATGGAAACCGTTGTCAACAAGCATCTCGGTAACGGCTCGCGGAGGTCCGGCGGACGTCCAGACCCTGGCCCGATTTGATTGAGGGGGAGCCTGCGCCGGTACGCTGAAGCATTCGCTGGAAGCATCTCGCTTCGTCGCCCGTCGTCGTTATGAAGAGAGCACCGTGGCCGCCGACAAGATCGACACCATCGTCAGCCTGAGCAAGCGCCGTGGCTTCGTATTCCCCTGCAGTGAGATCTACGGCGGCCAGAAGGCCGCCTGGGACTACGGACCACTGGGTGTCGAGCTCAAGGAGAACCTGAAGCGCCAGTGGTGGCGCTACATGGTGACGTCGCGCGAGGACGTGGTCGGTATCGACTCGTCCGTGATCCTGGCCCCCGAGGTCTGGGTCGCCTCCGGCCACGTCGCCACCTTCACGGACCCGCTGACCGAGTGCACCTCGTGCCACAAGCGGTTCCGTGCCGACCACCTGGAAGAGGCCTACGAGGCCAAGCACCACCGCCTGCCGGAGAACGGCCTGGCGGACGTGAACTGCCCCAACTGCGGCAACAAGGGCCAGTTCACCGAGCCCAAGCAGTTCTCGGGCCTGCTCTCCACCCACCTGGGCCCGACCCAGGACAGCGGCTCCGTCGCGTACCTGCGCCCCGAGACCGCCCAGGGCATCTTCACCAACTTCGCCCAGGTGCAGACCACCTCGCGCCGCAAGCCGCCGTTCGGCATCGCCCAGATGGGCAAGTCCTTCCGCAACGAGATCACGCCCGGCAACTTCATCTTCCGCACCCGCGAGTTCGAGCAGATGGAGATGGAGTTCTTCGTCAAGCCGGGCGAGGACGAGAAGTGGCAGGAGTACTGGATGGAGCAGCGCTGGAACTGGTACACCGGCCTGGGCCTGCGCGAGGAGAACATGCGGTGGTACGACCACCCGAAGGAGAAGCTCTCCCACTACTCCAAGCGCACCGCCGACATCGAGTACCGCTTCCAGTTCGGCGGCAACGAGTGGGGTGAGCTGGAGGGCGTCGCCAACCGCACGGACTACGACCTGGGCGCCCACTCCAAGGCCTCCGGCCAGGACCTCTCCTACTTCGACCAGGAGGCCGGCGAGCGCTGGACCCCCTACGTCATCGAGCCCGCCGCCGGTGTGGGCCGCGCGATGCTCGCCTTCCTCCTCGACGCCTACATCGAGGACGAGGCCCCGAACGCCAAGGGCAAGCTGGAGAAGCGCACGGTGCTGCGCCTCGACCACCGTCTGGCCCCGGTGAAGGTCGCGGTCCTGCCGCTCTCCCGTAACCCGGAGCTGTCGCCGAAGGCCAAGGCCCTCGCCACGGCCCTGCGGCAGAACTGGAACATCGAGTTCGACGACGCCGGCGCCATCGGCCGCCGCTACCGCCGTCAGGACGAGATCGGCACCCCGTACTGCGTGACCGTCGACTTCGACACGCTGGACGACAACGCCGTGACGGTCCGTGAGCGCGACTCGATGAAGCAGGAGCGCGTGTCGCTGGACCAGATCGAGGGCTACCTGGCGAGCCGTCTGATCGGCGCCTGACGCCGCGCGACGCCATCACCGGTGCCGGGTCCCGTTCGGGGCCCGGCACCGGTGCGTTCACGGGCCGCGGGGGCCGGCCCGGCCGCCTGCGTCAACGGCCTTGAAGGGACCTGACGTTGTCGCCGAACGTCCAGTTCTTCGAGCCGTCCCAGTTGATCGACCAGGTCATCAGGCCCTTGAGCGAGGTGCCGTAGTGCCGCCACGCCTGCGACACCAGACTCGGTGACATGTATCCGCCGCCCGCGCCCGACTGGGCGGGCAGCCCCGGGACCTGCTTGTCGTAGGGCACCTTGACGGTGGTTCCCTGTACGACCAGTCCCTTGTTCAGGCAGTCGGTCTGGGCGGCGAAGCCCTCGACGGTGCCCGCGGAGTACGAGTCGCCGGAGCAGCCGTACATGCTGCCGTTGTAGTACTGCATGTTCAGCCACCACAGGCGGCCGTTGTCGGCGTACTTCTTGACGATCGGCAGGTAGGCGCCCCAGATCGAGCCGTACGTGATGCTGCCGCCGGTGACGTACGCCGTCTCCGGGGCCATGGTGAGCCCGAAGTTCGACGGCATCTGCGCCAGCACGCCGTCGATGATGCGGATCAGGTTGGCCTGGGACGTGGAGAGGCGGCTGATGGTGCCGCTGCCGACCAGGCCGGTCTCGATGTCGATGTCGATGCCGTCGAAGTTGTACTTCTTGAGGATCGGCACGATCGTCGCGACGAAACGGTCCGCGACCGTGGACGAACTCAGGTCGATGCCGGCCGCCGCCCCGCCGATGGAGAGCAGGATCGTCCGGCCGGAGGCCTTCGCCGCGCACATCTCCGCGGGCGTGGCCACCTTGACCCCCGCGTCCATGCCGTCCTCCCACAGCGCCGTGCCGTCGGAGCGGATGACCGGGAAGGCCGCGTTGATCACGTTGTAGCCGTGCGCGGCGATCCGGGAGTCGGTGATCGGGGTCCAGCCGAAGGGCGGGTGGACGCCGTTGGCGGCGCCGTCCCAGTTCTCCCAGTAGCCCTGGAGAACCTTGCCGGCCGGGCGGGACTTGACCGCGCAGGTGTCGGCCGCGGACGCGGTGGGGGCGGTGGCGATCGAGAGGGGGACGAGGACGGCCGTGGTCAGCGCGGCGGCGAACAGGCGCAGCGTGCGGCGGAGCATGCGGGGCCTCCCGGTGGGGGGTCGGTGAGGTGTCGTAGACATGACAGTGCTCGTGGTCCAGACCTCTCGTCAATGGGTCTGGACCAGAACGAGGGGTCGTCGGTACCGGGCGGAGTATCAGGTGACAGGTAACAGATATTGAAATCTGTCAGCTGTCATGGCAAGGTGGAGGACATGACGACGCACATTCGAACCCTCGGAACCACCGGCCCCCAGGTCTTCGCCCTCGGCCTCGGCTGCATGGGCATGTCCGCGCTGTACGGAGACGCGGACCGGGGCGAGTCCATCGCCACCGTCCACGCCGCCCTGGAAGCGGGCGTGACCCTGCTCGACACCGGCGACTTCTACGCCATGGGCCACAACGAGATGCTGGTCGGCGAGGCCCTGCGCGCCGCTCCCGCGGCCCGGCGCGAACAGGCCCTGGTCAGCGTGAAGTTCGGCGCGCTCCGCGGCCCGGACGGCAACTGGTCCGGCTACGACGGGCGTCCGGCCGCCGTACGGAACTTCGCCGCCTACTCCCTCCAGCGCCTCGGCGTGGACCACATCGACGTCTACCGGATCGCCCGGCTCGACCCCGCCGTACCGATCGAGGAGACCGTCGGCGCGATCGCGGAACTCGTCGAGAAGGGGTACGTCAGGCACATCGGGCTGAGCGAGGTCGGGGCCGAGACCATCCGCCGGGCCGCCGCCACCGCCCCCATCTCCGACCTTCAGATCGAGTACTCGCTCGTCTCCCGGGGCATCGAGGAGTCGGTCCTGCCCACCACCCGTGAGCTGGGCATCGGCATCACGGCGTACGGCGTGCTCTCCCGCGGTCTGATCTCCGGCCACTTCACCCGCGACCGGCAGCTCGCCGCGAACGACTTCCGGGCGCACTCGCCCCGCTTCCAGGGCGAGAACCTCCAGCACAACCTGAACCTCGTCGACGCGCTGCGGAAGATCGCCGAGCAGAAGGGCGCGAGCGTCGCCCAGATCGCCATCGCCTGGGTGCTCTCCCGGGGCGAGGACATCGTGCCGCTGGTCGGCGCCCGCACCCGGGAGCGGCTGAGCGAGTCGCTGGGCGCGCTGGACGTGACGCTGGACGCGGCGGACCTGGCGGCGATCGAGGAGGCCGTCCCGGCGGACGCGGCGGCGGGCGACCGCTACCCGGCCGCGCAGATGGGCCACCTCGGCAGCAAGTAGCGTCCGGGCCGCCGGGTACGGTCGGAGTCATGTCTCCCACCAGCGAAACCCTGACCGCGGAGCGCATCCTCGCCGCCACCGAGGACGTGCTCCGCCGCCACGGCCCGGCGAAGGCCACCGTGGTGGACGTGGCCCGCGCGCTCGGCGTCAGCCACGGCAGTGTCTACCGCCACTTCCGTACGAAGGCGGCGCTGCGCGAGGCCGTGACGAAGCGGTGGCTGGACCGTACCGCGGAGACCCTCTCCGCGATCGTGTCCGAGGACCGTGACCCCGAGTACCGGCTGCGCGCCTGGCTCCGGGCCCTGTTCGAGGCCAAGCGCCGCAAGGCGGGCGACGACCCGGAACTGTTCGCCACCTACATGGTGCTGACCGACGAGAACGGCGAGGCGGTCGGCGAGCACGTCACCGACCTGACCGGCCAGCTGACCCGGATCGTCGAGGCGGGTGTCGCGGCGGGCACCTTCAGCGCCCCTGATCCCGGGGCCGCCGCCGGCGCCGTCTTCCAGGCCACGGGCCGCTTCCACGACCCGTGCTACGCCCGCGAGTGGGCGAAGCCGGGCGCCGAGACGGAGTTCGAGGCGGTCGTGGACCTGCTGGTACGAGGTCTGCGCACCACCTGAGGGGTCGGTCCGGGGCCCGCTCAGCCGTCCGCCGTGGTCGGTCCGGGGCCCGCTCAGCCGTCCGCCGCGCACCGCCAGAACTCCCGCATCAGCGGAGTCGGAGTCGGATTCTCCATCGCGACCTGCGTGAGGAGGATCGCGACCGAGCCCGTGGCCGGGACGAGGTGGGCCGTCGTGCCCGTGCCGCCGACCCAGCCGTAGCGGCCTGGGACGTTCCAGGGGTCCACGGGAGCGATGTCGACCTGGGCGCCGTAGCCCCAGCCCTGTCCCTCCAGGAAGAGGGCGCCCCGTTCGCGCTGGCGGGGCGTGAGATGGTCGGTGGTCATCCGGCTCACCGAGGCCGGGGAGAGCAGCCGGCGGCCGTTCGCCTCACCGTCCGCCAGGAGCATCCGGGCGAAGGCCAGCCAGTCGTCGGCCGTGGCGGTCAGCCCGCCGGCGCCCGACGGGAACGCGGGGACCCGGCTCCAGGCACCGTCCGGGGTGTCCGCCCGCTCCAGGGCGCCGGGCACCGGACCCGGGCGGTACGACGTCGTGAAGCGGCCGCGCTTGTCCGCCGGTACCTCGAACGCCGTGTCGCGCATGCCCAGCGGCTCGAAGATCCGCTCCGCCAGGAAGTCGGGGAGCGTGTCGCCCGACGCCCGGGCCACCAGCACTCCCTGGAGGTCGGAGCAGGTGTTGTACAGCCAGGCCTCGCCCGGCTGGTACAGCAACGGCACCTCGGCGAGTGCGGCCAGCCAGGTGTCCGGGTCCGGTTGGGCCCGCGGGGCGAGACCGTCCTTGTGGACCTCGAGCAGGGCCTGGACGGCGGGCAGGGCGAAGTCCGAGGGGAAGCCCCAGCCCGCCCGGGAGCTCAGCAGGTCCTCGACCGTGACGGGACGGGCCGCGGGCACCACGTCGTCCACCGGGCTGGACGGGGTGCGTACGACCATCGGCTTCGCCAGTTCCGGCAGCCACCGCTCGACCGGGGAGTCCAGGTCGATGCGGCCGTCCTCCACCAGCATCAGCACCGCCGCCGCCGTGACCGGCTTGGTGATCGAGGCGATCCGGAAGATCGAGTCCCGGGCCATCGGGGCGGTACCCTCGGTGTCGGTGGCACCGACGGCCACCACCTCGACGTCCTCGCCGCGGGCCAGCACGCCCACGGCGCCGGGCACCGTGCCGTCGTCGACGTGCCGTCGCAGGGTGTCGTACAGAGCGCTCATGGCAGACCTTCCGGTGCGTGCGGGGGCATCGTGCGGAATGAGACTCCCCGCGCTGCGGAAAGTCATCTCGCCGAGTTCCAGTGCGTCATCGCCCCGCGCTCGGGAACGTCAGCCCCGCGTACTCCCGGAGGTCATCGACCCGCGCCGCGGAAGCTATCGCGACGCCTCCTGCGTCTCCGACGGGTCCACCGTGGCCTGGTGGGCCTCCGCCAGGTGCTCCTGCGCCTTCAGCCAGGGCAGGAACTGCGCGCCCTGCCGCCAGCCGCACGTCTCGCACCTGATCGTGCGCCGACCGCCCGCGCGCTGCACCGTGACCACGTGCTCGCGCCCGTGCTGGTCCCAGCGGGACACCTTGCTCGCGTTGATCGGCATGACGCCTCCGACGGTCACTCCGGGCAAACCTCGGCCAGCAAGGAGTGTGCAGCAAGACCAACATCAACAGGGGATTCTTCACGGTGAGTTCGCCAAGCCGTGCCCACGCCGCGGTCCCCGCACCCGGCCCGCTCAGCCGATCGTGCGGGGCAGCCGCAGGCCGAGCAGCCCGGTCAGCACCACTGCCGCCGTCGGCGGCGTCGGCAACCCGGTCGTCGCACATGCCCAGGTCCGGCACCAGGACCGGAAGAGTCGCAGGGCGTGTGTCGAAAGTCCCGTCCGGCCCGCGACGCCTGGCACGCCGCCTCACCGCGTTGTCGCGTTGTCGGGACCGTCCGCGTACGTCCGGTACGCGGACGACCCTCCGCCTTGCGACGCACCGCACCGGACGCCGCGGGCCCCGCCCTCCGGGCGGACGACGCCACTTTCGAAACGCGCCCTAGGCGCGGCCGCTCGCGCCCACCACGTCCCGCGCCTCCACGGACTCCAGGCGCTCGGCCGTCCGCTCGGCGGTGCCGCGTGCCCACCGCCCGCTGGTCAGCACACCGAGCACCAGGACGCAGAAGCCGCACCCGGTGAGGATCCACCAGCCGGGCCGGGCCGCCGACACGAACGACTGCGCGTACGACGACGCTCCCACGCCCGAGGCCAGCACCGCACCGATCACCGCGACACCGAGCGTCTGCCCGAGCTGCCGGCTGGTGGAGGCGACGGCCGCGGCGACACCGGCCTGGCTGCGCGGCATGCCCGAGACCGCCGTGTTGGTGATGGGCGCGTTCACGAAGCCGAAACCGACGCCGAAAAGGGCGTACCCGAGGAACAGGGTGGCGTTCGACGTCTCCGCCTCGAAGGCCCCGAACAGCACCCCGCTCGCCGTCATCGCGAGACCGGCGATCAGCAACGGCAGCCGCGGGCCCCGGCTGCCCACCAAGCGTCCGGACAGCGGCGCGCACAGGAACGTCGGTATCGCCATCGGCAGCATCCACAGGCCCGCGTGCAGGGCGTCGAGCCCGCGGACGTTCTGGAGGTACAGGGTCGACAGGAACAGGAAGCCGCCCAGCGCGGCGAACGCGCTGACCGCGACGACCGTGGCTCCGCTGAACGGCGCCGACCGGAAGAAGCGCAGGTCGATGAGGGGTTCCGGGCGTCGGGGCTCGAACCACAGCAGCCCGGCCAGGGCCGCGGCGGCGACCGCCGCGAACGGGACGACCGAGGCGAGGCCCGCGTTCGGCGCCTCGATGATCGCGTACGTCAGCGAGCCGAACAGCACGATCACCAGCAACTGGCCGAGCGGGTCGGGGCGGCGGGCCTTCGGCGCACGGGACTCGGGGACATAGCGGAGGGTCATCACCAGGGCCGTGAGTCCGACCGGCAGGTTTATCCAGAAGATCGACCGCCAGCCGACCGAGTCCACCAGCAGGCCGCCCACCAGCGGGCCTGCCGCCATCGAGATGCCGACGACCGCGCCCCAGGCGCCGATCGCCCGCGCGCGCTCGCGCGGGTCCGTGAAGGTGTTGGTGATGATCGACATGGCGACCGGGTTGAGCATCGAGCCGCCGACCGCCTGCACCATGCGGAACGCGATCAGCGAGTCCAGGTTCGGGGCGAGGGAGCACAGCAGCGAGCCGGCCGAGAAGACGATCAGGCCCGCCATGAAGACCTTTTTCCGGCCGATCCGGTCGGCCGTGGAGCCCGCCAGCATCAACAGGGCGGCCAGCACCAGCGTGTACGCGTCGATCGTCCACTGGAGCCCGGCCGTGGAGGCGTGGAAGTCACGCTGGAGGGAGGGCAGGGCGACGTTCAGAACGGTGTTGTCGAGGCTCACGATCAGCAGGCTCATACAGCAGATGGCGAGCACGAGCTGACGTCGGCGATGGCTGAGCTCGGGCATGCGATCCATCGTACGCGCATTTCGATAGTGCGACTAACTAATGGTTGATACATGATCAGTGGGAGGTCTCGGCCGGACGGGTGTCCGAGTACCCGCGGGCGTACGGGACAATGGGGGAATGCCCACGCCCGCATCGCCCCTCCAGATCGGCCCGCACACCGTCCGGCCGCCCGTCGTGCTGGCCCCCATGGCCGGGATCACCAACGCGCCCTTCCGCACCCTGTGCCGGGAGTTCAGCGGCGGCAAGGGGCTGTTCGTCAGCGAGATGATCACGACCCGCGCGCTGGTCGAACGCAACGAGAAGACCATGCAGTTGATCCAGTTCGACGCGAGCGAGGACCCGCGGTCGATCCAGCTGTACGGCGTCGACCCGGCGACCGTGGGCAAGGCCGTCCGCATGATCGCGGAGGAGGGCCTCGCCGACCACATCGACCTGAACTTCGGCTGCCCGGTCCCGAAGGTGACCCGCAAGGGCGGCGGCGCGGCCATGCCCTACAAGCGCAACCTGATGCGGGCGATCCTGCGCGAGGCGGTCGACGGGGCCGGGGACCTGCCGGTCACGATGAAGATGCGCAAGGGCATCGACGACGACCACATGACCTACCTCGACGCGGGCCGCATCGCCGTCGAGGAGGGCGTCAGCGCGATCGCCCTGCACGGCCGCACCGCCGCCCAGCACTACGGCGGCACCGCCGACTGGGAGTCCATCGCCCGGCTGAAGGAGCACGTCCCGGAGATCCCGGTGCTCGGCAACGGCGACATCTGGTCGGCCGAGGACGCGCTGCGCATGGTCCGCGAGACCGGCTGCGACGGCGTCGTCGTGGGCCGTGGCTGCCTGGGCCGTCCGTGGCTGTTCGGGGACCTGGTGGCCGCCTTCGAGGGCCGGGTGCAGGACATCGCGCGGCCGGGCCTCGGGGAGGTCGCCGACATCATGGTCCGGCACGCCACCCTGCTCGGCGAGTGGATCGGCGACGAGGCGCGCGGGGTCATCGACTTCCGCAAGCACGTGGCCTGGTACCTGAAGGGTTTCGCGGTCGGCTCCGAGATGCGCAAGCGGCTCGCGATCACCTCGTCCCTGGCGGAGCTGAGGGCCGGCCTGGACGAGCTGGACCTCGACCAGGCCTGGCCGACCGGCGCCGCCGACGGGCCCCGCGGCCGTACGTCCGGCAACAACCGGGTGGTGCTGCCGGACGGCTGGCTGGAGGACCCGTACGACTGCTCGGGCATCAGCGAGGACGCGGAACTGGACACGTCCGGAGGCTGATCAGTCCGCGCTGGGGTGCGGGGTCGAGCCGTACGCCGTCAGGAAGCGGTCGCGGAACGCGCTCATCTTCCACACCGGCGCGTCGTGGGCGGGCCGCAGGCCGTCCGACCAGTTCCAGTCGGCGATCTTGTCGAGCACCTTCGGGTCCTTGGCGACGATCGAGATCGGCACGTCACGGCTGGCGTGGGTACCGCTGACCCGGGAGATCGGCTGGTGGTCGCCGAGGAAGACGAGGACCGTGTCGTCGGTGCCGTAGCGCTCCAGCCACTGGGTCACGGCGCTCACCGAGTACTGGACGGACTTGCCGTACTCCTGCCGGGACTTGGTGGCGTCGGCGATGACGTCCGCCGCCTTGTTGCCCGTCTTCTCGATGCCCGCGAAGCCCGAACCGTCGCCGAGGGTGCCCCAGTCGACCATCTTCGGGATGGGCGCCCACGGCTGGTGGCTGGAGGTCAGGATGATCTCCGCCATCAGTGACTTGTCGCGCTTCTTGCCGTGCTCCAGCCGCTGGAACGCCTCCAGCGCGTACTGGTCGGGCATGGTGGACCAGCTGAACTTCGGTCCCTCGTAGCCCATCTGGAAGGCGTTGTAGACCTTGTCGAGGCCGTAGTACTTCTGCTCCGGCCAGGCCTTCTGCACACCGGGCATGACCCCGACCGTGTCCCAGTCGCCGGTCTTCCCGAACGCCTCGGTGAGGCTGAGGTGGTCGCTGGACATGACGGTCCGGTAGCGCTGCTGGTTGTCGATCCACAGGCCGGACAAGGTGGTGGAGTGGCCGAGCCAGCTGCTGCCGCCGTACGTCGCCGAGGTCAGCCAGCCGCTCTTGGCGTGGAAGCCGGCCTTCGCCAGCGCCTCGGTGCTGGTGGCGAGCGTCTTGTCGACGCCGGGCGCCATGATCGGGTCCTCGATCGCGCTGCGGCCGTAGCTCTCGATGAACGTGAAGATCATGTCCTTGCCGCGCAGATCGGGCACGAGCTGGTCGGCCGGGGTGTTGCCGAAGGTGTCCCGCCCGGCCTCCTTCGCGAACGCCGCCTCGTCGCGGAGGGTCTCCTGCACCGCGCGGGCCTGGTACTTGAAGACGCCTGCCGTGTGCTGCGACGCGATCGGGGTGCCGCCGACCTGGAGGCTGAGGGCGGTGCAGGTGATCCAGACGGTGCCGACGAGGAGGGTGGCCCGGGTCGCCCCGGCACGGTGTCGGTCCAGCAGGTTGCCCAGCCGGACCATCGCGAGCGCGACCAGGACGAGCAGCAGCACCACGACGGCGATGACGCCGACCGTGAGCAGGAGGGTGACCGTCCCGCCGAGCGAGTCCGCCAGATACGACCGGGCGTCGTCGAGCAGGCCCCAGTCGAGGACGATGTTGAAGCGCCGGCCGAGGTAGTCGTTGTACCCCATGTCCAGCATGTTCAGGACGGTCACGGCACCGAGCAGCACACCGGCGGCCGCGGACACCACCAGCCGCGGCCGGCGCGGCAGGCTGAGCAGCACGACGGCCAGCATCACCGCCTCCGCGGGCAGCCGCAGGAACTCCTCCGGCTTCAGGTTCCCGAGTGTGCTCGGCATCTGGAGGCAGAGGTGGACGAGGAGCGCGGCGAGCACGGTGACGGTGAGGGACAGCGCCCGGGAGACACGGGGGTGCTTCGCCCGCCGGGCACGCCAACGGCCACGGATTCCGGGGCGGGTGGGGTGATCGGGGGTGGGGTCGGTGTCGGAGGCGGCGGCCTCGGTCTCGGTGCCGGAGGCGGCGGCCTCGGTCTCGGTCTCGGTCTCGGTCTCGCCGTCGGGGGTGGCGGCCGCGGGCTCGGTCTCGGGCCCGGCTTCGGTCTTGGTCTCGGCCGGTTCGGCGGCGGACGTGGCTGCCTCTTCCGTGGCCGCCTTGTCCGCAGCTGCTGTGTCTGCCGTGTCTGCCGTGTCTGCCGTGACTGTCATGGATGCTGTGCCCGCTGTGTTCGGGTCTGCCGTGTCCGTGTCCGTCTCGGTCGTCGCCGTGCGGGGCTCGTCGGCTGACGCGGTGTCGGACGTGTCGGCTGCCGCCGCCGTGCTGGCTGCCTCGGACTTGTCGGTCTCCGCCGTCTCGGACCCGCCGTCCTCGGCCCCCGCAGGGCTCTCGTCCTCGGCCGGTCGGCCTTCCTCGGCTGCTGTCTCCGCCTTGGTGTCGGCCTCGGTCTCCGCCTCGGCCTCGGCCTCGGTCCCGGACCCGTCGCCCGCGGCCTCGGTCCCGGACCCGTCGCCCGCGGCCTCGGTCCCCTCCGGGACCGCGGGCGCGCTCTCCGTCCTCGCAGGCGACCCCTCGTCGGCGTCCGGGGTCGGGAGCTCGCCCGCGGCAACCCCTGCCGTGTCCGGTTCCTGGCGAATGCTCGTGTGCTGGGGCAACGGAGGTCCTTCCGTGCGAGGCGCGTGACGGAGTGGCGGGCCGTGCTCGGGGATGCCGGGCCCGCCGCCATCCCGTACGGCCCCTCCTCGGGGTCCGTTCACGAGACAGGGCAAACACCCGGCAAACGCCTCGTCAATATTGCCGCCGGGCCCCGCAGGACCGAACCCTACGCGCCCCCGACGGCGGTCAGCAGAGCGAGCGGGGCGGCCGCCGACCGGGACTCCCGTACGCACGCGTGCGGGTAGGGAACCGGCTCCGGGTGCGTGTCCCGGCCGTATCCCGCGAGGACCTCGGGGAGCCTGTGGCCCGTCGCGGTGGCCGCCTCCACCAGGGCGTGGGCGACCGTGCGAGCCTCGTCGTGCAGGCCGTAGCGGGCCAGGCCCAGGGTGATCAGCGCGTTGTCGTGCGGCCAGACGGAACCCCGGTGGTACGACAGCGGGTGGTACGCCGGCTGCCCGGAGGCGAGCGTGCGGACGCCCCAGCCGGAGAAGAAGTCCGGTTCGAGCAGACGCCGGCCGACGACCTCCCCGTACTCCTTGTCCAGCAGCCCCGACCACAGCAGATGTCCGGCGTCCGAGGCCAGCGCGTCGACCTGGCGGCCCTCACCGTCCAGCGCCAGCGCCGGGAAGGTGCGCTGCGCCATCCAGAAGTCCCGCTGGAAGCGGTCGCGCAGGTCGGCGGCCGCCTGTTCGAGCAGGGCCGCGTAGACCTCGTCCGCCCAGACCGTCCGGGCCACCCAGGCCGTACGGCGCAGGGCGTCGTAGGCGTACCCCTGGGCCCCCGCCGCCGTCACCGTGCCGCGTGCGCGGGTGCCGTCGGCGGCGCAGATGGCCCCGGGGGAGTCCTTCCAGTTCTGGTTCGCGAGGCCGCCCTGGTCGGCGCGGTAGACCAGATAGCCGCGGGACGTCAGGCCGCCGTGGTCCAGCATCCAGCCGATCGCCGCGCGGGCGTTCGGCTCCAGCCGGCGGGCCAGGGCGCCGTCCCCGGTGTGCTCGACGTACGCCCCGAGCAGGACGAGGAACAGCGGCGTCGCGTCGACCGAGCCGTAGTAACGCCCGTACGGCACCTGGCCGAAGTGGGCCAGTTCGCCGTGGCGCAGCTCGTGCACGATCTTGCCGGGCTGAGAGACCGCCGCCACGGCGGTGTCGGTCGCCTGGGCCGCGGCGAGCGCCCGGAGCGTGTCTGCGGCCAGCCGCGGGCGGTAGGGCAGGGCGAAGAGGGAGGTCAGCAGGGCGTCCCGGCCGAGCAGCGTCAGGAACCACGGGGCTCCCGCCGCCGGAACCCGCAGCTCCTCGCCGTCCGGGCCGGTCGCCGGGACCTGGAGCGTGGCGAGGTCGGCGAGGCCCCGGGCGCAGGCCGCCGCCAGCTCCGGCCAGCCGGTCGGGAAGGCCACGCCCTCCACGAAACTCCCCTCCTGGGCGAGGAGTTGCTCGTTGAGGGCGGCCGGGGAGCGCGGCACCCGCAGGGCCCGCTTCTCGCCGTGCGGCCGGGCCATCACCCGCAGTGTCAGCTCCTGCGTGCCGTGCGGTGCGAGATCGAGCGTCCACACCAGGCGGCGGGCGCCGGTGCCGGTCTCCTCGATGCCGTCCGGCGCGGGCTCGGCCGTCACCGTCGTACAGGAACGCCATTCCCCGCGCCGGTAGGTGAACTCCACCCCGTCGTCGAGGATCTGGCGGGAGCGGACGGCGCCGGACTTGGCGTAGGTGCGGTGGTCGGAGCGCAGCTCGAACTGGTCGGTGAAGTCGGCGTCCGCGTTGACTGCCAGGCGGACGGTGGTGGGCACCGGACGGTTGCTGGTGACCCGGACCGTCTCGACGAACGAACCGTCGCCGACGGCCTGTTCACGGAAGAGCGTGTAGGCGGGCGGCTCGGCGCGCCCACCGCGCGGTACGAGCACACAGTGCGCCGTGTCCCCGTCCGCGACCGGCGACAGCGCCTCCGGCACCGCGCCGTCGACCGTGAGCTGCCAGCGGCTGAGGTGCCGGGCGTCGCGCACGAATAACCCGTCGGGGGAGCCGCCACGCACGCCGCTGATGTCCCCTCCGTCGCCCACGGCGGCGAACGTGCCGCCGTACACGAGCAGATGAAGCCGGTCCGTCATCCTCGGTCCCCTCCCTTGTCACTCATGTCGAACGTGCCGATGCCCGTGGTGGACACGCGGTGCCCCGAGGGCCGGTGGAGCAGGTCGAGCGAGAGCGCCGCGGTCCAGCTGAAACCGGCCGCGCCGCAGGCCTCGCCGGTGTACGGGTCCACGTACTCCGCGAACCCGGTGGCGTCGGCGATGTCCAGCGCCGCCGTCCGCAGCGCGTCGGCCCGCGTCTGTTCGCCGTGCAGCCGCAGCCCGCGCTCCAGCAGCCAGCCGGTGTTGAACCAGGCCGGTCCCCGCCAGTAGCGGTGCGGGTCGAAGGCCTCGCCGAGGAGGTCGTAGCTCGGCACGAGACGGGTGCTGTCGCCCAGGCCGAAGTGGGGTCCGCGGGCGGTGCGGACGAGGGCGGCGGCGATGTCGCGGGGGAGGCCCGGCAGCAGGAGCGGGACCAGTCCGGAGACGCCGCGCTCGGGGATCGTCCGCGCCCCGCGGACGTCCCGGCACAGGAACATCCCCTCCGCCGGGTCCCACAGCCGCTCCACCAGCGCCGCCGTCAGCCGCTCCGCGCGGGCGTGCCGGGCGGTCCCGGTCGCGCCCAGTTCGTGCGCGATCCGGGCCAGCGCGTGCTCGGATGCGATCAGCAGGGCGTTGAACGCCGGGTCCTCCACGGCGAACACCCCTGCGCCGTCCGCGTACCCCCCGTCCCGGTAGTCCGTCGCCAGCCGCACGTACCGCCCGTAGTCCAGGTCGGTGGGCCGGTCCTCGGCCGCGCCGTGGTCGAGGTCGGCGCGGCGGAAGGAGCGGGCCGGGGCCGGGGTGACGCGGGAGAGGGGGGCGTCCCAGCAGGGACTGTTGTCCATCCCCTGCTCCCAGGGGTGCACGACGGACGCGAGTCCGCCGCCACCCAGGTCCCGGCGGTGCAGGAGGTAGCGGTGCCAGGCCGCGAGACTCGGGTAGACCCTGGGCAGGAAGCCGCGTGCCCGGGACAGCCCGGGGTCGGCGGAGTGCACCAGCCACGCGGCCAGCGCGTGCACCGGTGGCTGCACGATGCCCGAGGTCTGTACGGTGCGCGGGGCGCCCGCAGCGCGCCCCGCGGTCGAGGAGCGCCAGAAGTCCGGGCTCGGGAAGTAGGCGTCGAGCGGTACGGAGGGGTTGAAGACGATGTGCGGGATGCGCCCGTCGCCCCACTGGGCGGCGAACAGCGTCTCCAGCTCCGTCTGGGCGCGCAGCGGCGAGACGTGCCGCAGGCCGATCGCAATGAACGCCGAGTCCCAGGACCACTGGTGCGGGTACAGGCTGTGCGAGGGCACCGTCGACGTTCCCGTCCAGTTCCCGTCCAGCACGTGCGCGGCCCTGAGGTGCAGCGAACCCGCCGAGGACGGCGGATCGTATGCAACGGCGCGCTCCGCGGGACGGGCGGTCAGCTGGGCGGTGCGATCCACTCGGGCTCCCCGAAGACGTCGTAGGGCGGACCGGTCGGCAGTGGCTACCGTAGGGTTACGTCTATTTAACACGCAAAACTCAATATGTAATGCAGGGTTGAGAAACACAAGGGGGTGCGCATGACCGGACGGCCGGGCAGGACCGGCAGGGCCACCAGGACGGGCAGCCAGGCGAGCGCCGGCGAGCTGCTCGAACTGGTGCGCACAGGCCGCGCCACCACACGCGGAGCGCTCCAACGGGTGACCGGGTTGTCCCGCGCGACCGTCGGCCAGCGACTGGACCGCCTCTTCCGCGCGGGCTGGCTGCGCGAGGGCGCCGGCGGCCCCGTGGACTCCCCGTTGGGCGGCCGCCCCTCCATCACCCTGGAGTTCGACGACGCCCACGCGGTCGTCCTCGTCGCCGACCTCGACACCCGGCACGCGCGCGCCGCCGTCCTCACGCTGACCGGCGAGATCCTCGCCGAGCACTCCGGCACGCTGGTCATCGAGGACGGCCCGGACGCCGTGCTGGGCGAGCTGGGCCGGTGGTTCGCCGAACTGCTGGAGAAGGCGGGGCATCCGGCGGGTGAGGTCTGCGGCGTCGGGCTCGCGGTGCCGGGCCCGGTCGACAGCGAGACCGGCCGGGTCGTCCAGCCGCCGATCATGCCAGGCTGGGACGGCTACGACATCAGGGGCCGGCTGGCCCGCGCTCTCACCGAACACACGGGCGCCCCGCCGGTCCCGGTCCTCGTCGACAACGACGCCAACCTCATGGCGTACGGCGAACAGCGCACCGGACACCCGGACTGCTCGGCGTTCATGCTGGTGAAGGTGTCGACCGGTATCGGCGCGGGCGTCGTGGTGGACGGCTCGGTCTACCGCGGGATCGACGGCGGCGCGGGTGACATCGGGCACATCCGGGTGGGCGCCGAGGCGCTGTGCCGGTGCGGCTCCTACGGCTGTCTGGCCGCCGTCGCCAGCGGTGGCGCCGTGGCCCGGCGGCTCGCCGAGGCCGGCCTGCCGGCGGCGTCCGGCTCCGACGTGCGCGACCTGCTCGCGGCCGGGCATCCGGAGGCGGCGGCGCTCGCGCGCGAGGCCGGGCGCCAGGTCGGGGACGTTCTCGCGACCGTCGTGACCCTGCTCAACCCCGGCGTGCTGATGATCGCCGGAGATCTGGCCGGAACTCCCTTCCTCACCGGCCTGCGGGAGCTGCTGTACCAGCGGGCGCTGCCGCGTTCCACGGCCCGGCTCGATGTGGTGACCTCGCGGCTCGGGGAGCGGGCCGGGCTGGTGGGGGCCGGTGCGATGGTCGTGGAGTACCTGTACGCGCCGGAGCGGGTGGAGGAACGACTGCTCGCGCTCGGTGTGTGAAGCGGATGACGAGCGTGTTTCCGGTCCGGGCGGACGTCCGGATGGTGAAATCCGGTCGCCTGTGGAAGCGTGATTCTCGCCACCCTTGATAAGGGTTCCGCTCAGATGAGCGGATCTTGAGCGATTGCACTTCTCCAAGGAGTGGCACTGAGTGCCATGCCTTGATCGTTCATCGATCGAAATCAGACGTGCCCCGAGTCGCTCAGATGAGCGTTATTGGGGGTCTGTGCGCATTGATGCGTTCAACAAGTGAAAACATCAGCTGCCTGACGCTTGCCAAGCTTTGACTTTCGATCCCCTGGCGGACGTCGCGTTACAGGCGCATGACGCACGAGTGGACGTACCCAGACGCCTTCGATCTGGGTATGTTCCTGGCCGTCAGGGCAGCCACCGCGTCCTCGAGGAGTCGAGACCCGTGTCGGAAAACAAAGAACCCCAGGTAGCCGAGCACGGCACCAGCGTTGAGGACGTGAAGTTCGTCTACGACTTCACCGAGGGCAACAAGGACCTCAAGGACCTCCTCGGCGGCAAGGGCGCCAACCTCGCCGAGATGACCAACCTGGGCCTTCCGGTCCCCCCGGGCTTCACGATCACCACCGAGGCCTGCAAGACCTACCTCGACAGCGGCGAGGAGCCCGCGGCACTGCGTGACGAGGTGAGTGCGCACCTCGACGCCCTCGAAGCGACGATGGGCAAGAAGCTCGGCCAGGCCGACAACCCCCTCCTCGTGTCGGTCCGTTCCGGGGCCAAGTTCTCCATGCCCGGCATGATGGATACCGTCCTGAACATCGGTCTCTCCGACAAGTCCGTGCAAGGCCTCGCCCAGCAGGCCGGCGACGAGCGGTTCGCCTGGGACTCCTACCGCCGCCTCATCCAGATGTTCGGCAAGACCGTCCTCGGCGTCGACGGCGAGCTCTTCGAGGACGCCCTGGACAAGGCCAAGGACGCCAAGAAGGTCACGGTCGACACCGAGCTGGAGGCCGCGGACCTGAAGAAGCTGGTCACCAAGTTCAAGCGGATCGTCAAGACCGAGGCCGGCCGGGACTTCCCGCAGGACCCGCGCGAGCAGATGGACCTCGCCATCCACGCGGTCTTCGACTCCTGGAACACCGAGCGCGCGAAGCTCTACCGCCGCCAGGAGCGCATCCCGCACGACCTGGGCACGGCCGTCAACGTCTGCTCGATGGTCTTCGGCAACCTGGGCCCGGACTCCGGCACCGGTGTCGCCTTCACCCGCGACCCGGCCTCCGGCCACCAGGGCGTGTACGGCGACTACCTCCAGAACGCCCAGGGCGAGGACGTGGTCGCGGGCATCCGCAACACCGTCCCGCTGGCCGAGCTGGAGACGATCGACAAGAAGTCGTACGACCAGCTGATGCAGATCATGGAGACCCTGGAGAACCACTACAAGGATCTCTGCGACATCGAGTTCACCATCGAGCGCGGTCAGCTGTGGATGCTCCAGACCCGCGTCGGCAAGCGGACGGCGGGCGCGGCCTTCCGTATCGCCACCCAGCTGGTGGATCAGGGCCTCATCGACGAGACCGAGGCGCTTCAGCGCGTCACCGGCGCCCAGCTGGCCCAGCTGATGTTCCCGCGCTTCGACGAGCAGGCGAAGACCGAGCAGGTCGGCCGGGGCATCGCGGCCTCGCCCGGCGCGGCGGTCGGCAAGGCGGTCTTCGACTCGTACACGGCCGTCAAGTGGTCCCGCTCGGGTGAGAAGGTCATCCTCGTCCGCCGTGAGACCAACCCCGACGACCTGGACGGCATGATCGCGGCCGAGGGCATCCTGACCTCGCGCGGCGGCAAGACCTCCCACGCGGCCGTGGTCGCGCGCGGCATGGGCAAGACGTGCGTCTGCGGCGCCGAGGAGCTCGAGGTCGACACCAAGCGCCGCCGGATGACGGTCCCCGGCGGGCACGTCGTCGAGGAGGGCGACGTCATCTCCATCGACGGGTCGAGCGGCAAGGTGTACCTCGGCGAGGTGCCCGTCGTGCCCTCCCCGGTCGTGGAGTACTTCGAGGGCCGGATGCACGCGGGCGCCGACGACGCCGACGAACTGGTCGAGGCCGTACACCGGATCATGGCGTTCGCCGACCGCAAGCGCCGGCTGCGCGTGCGCGCCAACGCCGACAACGCCGAGGACGCGCTGCGCGCCCGCCGCTTCGGCGCCCAGGGCATCGGCCTGTGCCGTACGGAGCACATGTTCCTCGGCGACCGGCGCGAGCTGGTGGAGCGGCTGATCCTGGCCGACACGGAGACCGAGCGCGAGGAGTCGCTCAAAGAGCTGCTCCCGCTCCAGAAGCAGGACTTCGTGGAGCTGTTCGAGGCGATGGACGGCCTCCCGGTCACGGTCCGGCTGCTCGACCCGCCGCTGCACGAGTTCCTGCCCGACATCACCGAGCTGTCGGTGCGCGTGGCGCTCGCCGAGGCCCGCAAGGACCCGCACGAGAACGAGCTGCGCCTGCTCCAGGCGGTCCACCGCCTGCACGAGCAGAACCCGATGCTGGGCCTGCGCGGTGTCCGCCTCGGCCTGGTGATCCCCGGACTGTTCACCATGCAGGTACGGGCCATCGCCGAGGCCGCCGCCGAGCGCAAGAACGCCAAGGGCGACCCGCGCGCCGAGATCATGATCCCGCTCGTCGGCACCGTCCAGGAGCTGGAGATCGTCCGCGAGGAGGCCGACCAGGTCATCGCCGAGGTCCAGGCGGCCACCGGCACCGAGCTGAAGCTGGCCATCGGCACCATGATCGAGCTGCCGCGGGCCGCGCTGACCGCCGGTCAGATCGCCGAGGCGGCGGAGTTCTTCTCCTTCGGCACGAACGACCTCACCCAGACGGTGTGGGGCTTCAGCCGGGACGACGTGGAGGCCTCGTTCTTCACGGCGTACCTGGAGAAGGGCATCTTCGGCGTCAGCCCCTTCGAGACGATCGACAGGGACGGTGTCGGCTCCCTGGTGAAGTCCGCCGTGAAGGCCGGCCGTGAGACCCGCCCCGACCTCAAGCTCGGCGTCTGCGGCGAGCACGGCGGCGACCCGGAGTCGGTCCACTTCTTCCACGAGGTGGGGCTCGACTACGTCTCCTGCTCCCCGTTCCGTATCCCGGTGGCCCGGCTGGAAGCGGGCCGCGCCGCCACCCAGTCGGCGGGCAGCGACCACCGCTGATCCTCCCGTGAATCCGGGGCCGCCGCTGGTCCCCGACCCTCACCGATTGGCGGCGGCTCCGGTGTTCGAAAGAGAAGGGGCGACACCCTGTGCGGGGGTGCCGCCCCTTCGGGCATGCTGTGCGGGGCCTGTCAAGGTACGTCGCTGACCAGGCGAAATGGTGTTTGGTGGCGTTGGCTGCTGTTGAACCAGCCTGAAGCCGTTGTGCCCTCGTTGTGCCCTCCGGGAGCGGCTGGGTCCCATCACGTGCCGTGACGGCTGCCGAAGGCGCGTATCCGCGCGACGTTGGGAAACCGCGCCTGCGTAACCCGGTCTGCCGGTTTGTCGTGCCGGGCCTGGGCACAATGAGTGTCGTTCACGTGGGTTCAGGACCGGACGCGCACGCAGACTCGGCGGATGGCCTGAACGCTGTCCTACGCCAGCGTACGACGACGAACGAGACGGAAACTGGGACAGACAGGGCGGCCGACGTGCGTTCCGTCTGGCCCTCTGCATACCGAACTGCCAAGGACTTCCACGTCCTGGGGGCCGAGCGAGGCAGCGGCAGCTCTCTCGGCTCCGCTACAGGACCCAGGGGCCTCGCAGATCTCGTGCACTTTGAGACATAGCGACAGGAGACATCGCATACTAAGACCAGCCACCGGGGGGTGGGCGGCCGGTCGCACGTCCGGCTGAGTCAAATCGAGGGGGAAATGTGCAGCCTCTGAGGAACCCGAGAGCTACACCTGAGCAACTGATCATCGTCACGGACGACGATCCAGGCGCAGTTTTGATCCGCGGTTCGGCTGGCAGCGGCAAAACTTCGACTGCTTTGCTCCGCCTCTCGTATTTGAGCAGTTATTGGATGCGGCGAAATAAGCGTCTGGGGCTGAATACTCCGGTTCAGGTTTTGGTGCTCACGTTCAACAGGACCCTGGCAGGATACGTTGAGCAACTAGCTCGCATCCAAGTGCCCAAGGACGAGAATCTCCACCTTGAGATTTCTACGGTTGCAGCATGGGCGAAGAGCGTCTCAAACTTCACAGGCGAAGTCCTCGAAAATGTCGACCGAGACCGGATCCTGAAGAGCCTTATTCGGCAGTCACGGATCCCGCTAGATGAGAGATTTCTGATCAGTGAAGTTGATTATCTTCTAGGCCGCTTCCTTCCGCTCGACATCGATAAGTACTTGACTGCCGAGAGGACCGGGCGCGGCGTGAGGCCGCGTGTCGACAGCCAGATGAGGCAACGCATACTCGATGAGATCGTTCGCCCTTATACCCTCCACAAAAATCAGAACACTCTCTTTGACTGGAATGACCTCTCCCTGGCTGCAATGACTGCTCCTAGGAGGAGCTACGAGGTTGTCATTGCCGATGAAGCCCAGGACTTTTCCAACAATCAGGTCAGAGCCATCATGTCTCATCTGGCGCAAGAATATTCGTTGACGTTCGTCACCGATACTGCCCAGCGCATCTACCCGCGATATGTCAACTTTGCCGAAGCCGGCGTCCCCCGTTTTCGCAGAACTCATCACCTTAAAAGCAATTATCGGAATACAAAGGAAATCGCCGCGTTCGCGCAAGGCGTGGTGGCAGGCCTTCAAATCGACGAGGACGGTTCACTCCCGAATCCGGAAGCCGCGCGACACAGTGGAAAGAAGCCTGTTGTTCTTGCTGGTCGGTTCAGCCAGCAGATGGACTGGATCGTGGACTACCTTTCGTCTGGCGAGGTGGATCTCGCGACTGAAAATGTTGGGTTCCTCATGGTCAATGGGGGCGGATGGTTTGACGATGTTCGGAGTCGTCTAACCCGAGCAGGGCTTAAGTTCACAGAACTTCAGCAGCGCCGCAGCTGGCCTCTGGGCACGGAGCCAATTGCCCTGACTACCTTTCATTCCGCCAAAGGCCTTGAATTCGATCACGTGATCATTCCTGGCCTGAGGGAAAAATTTCTGACGAGCAGTGACGGCGTGGAACACGAGAGTGTTCTAACACTTAGGCGTCTCTTCGCAATGGGCGTAGGGCGTGCTAAAAAGACACTTACCCTTGGCTACAAGCCGGAAGAGGCGTCTGACTTGCTCCAGTTCTTTCAGTCGGGAACCTATGAAGAGGTAAGGCTGTGACTCAATCTCCAGAAACCGTAGATAGTTATCTTGTTCAACGCGGAGTCAGTGAGATTCGGCATTTCACTACGAACCGCGGCTTGGCCGGTGTTTTAGCAACGCAATCGCTGTTGTCCCGGAAGCAGCTTCCTGAGGAGTCATACCTGGAACATATTTTTACACCCAATTGTGACACCAGGAAGGATCGTCACTATCTGGATACCATCAGTCTGTCTATTAGTAAAATCAACGCCGACTTCTTTAATGTTTGCAGCGGTTCATGGCACGCCAGTTCGGATGTCTGGTGGGTAGTGCTTGGAATTGAAGCTTCCGTCCTTGCGCACCCAGGAGTAATCTTCACCACCACAAATAACATCTATTCAAATGTCAAGCGCGGCGAAGGAGTCGGGGCGCTCAAGGCACTCTTTGCGGATGAGATCCGCCCGTTCATCCCGCCCCCCAATGTGATCATCAAGCGGAGCAATCAGCCCGAAGAGTGTCCGACGGATGCTAGGGCTGAAGCCCTATATCCTCAACGCCTGTCCACCGAGCACCTGCTCCGCATCTACGTACGCTTCCCCGAGCATGAGGAGAAGGTGGCGGCGACCATGGATGCCGTTGGACATCCATCCGTGGAGATAAAATACGATCCTGAGGCATTTCGGTGAAATCAAAATTTGAGTATCGCATCATCAATTCGGCCCGTTGGGCCGCTTATGGGGACGCCCTCGGGTTCATCTCTGAGCTGACTGACGCTAGGGGACTGCTGAGGCGCCTAGGGCGCAACGTCGATCTTGGCGGCGACGAGGGGGCCATCCCTTGGGGTGATCTGCCGGTTGAGGCTTGGCCGCTACAGCGCACCGTTGACTGGCGGCGACGAGTCGGCGGTCGGCAGGGAGCCTTCGTCTCGCTGCCCGCTGGAACATATTCTGATGACACTCAACTACGCCTGGCCACCTGCCGTGCGATAGGAGCAGGTCAGGGTTTCGATCCTGAGGTCTTCGCGAAGGTAGAACTTCCTGTATGGCTGTCATATTCGCTCGGGGCAGGCAGGGCTAGTAAGCATGCTGCTGGGAACTTGGCCCGAGGGGGGAAGTGGCTAGCTAACACTTATTCTGGTTGGACGGACGCCGGCGGAAACGGAGTCGTAATTCGAGTGCAGCCCCATGCATGGGAGGGGGCTAAGAGTAAGCGATCGTCGTATGACGTTATGCTTGAGGTGCTGAAAAATGGGTTGAGTACACACGGCCATCCGCGCGCCCTTGCTTCGGCATGCGTATATGCTGACCTGCTCTTGCAAGTGTTGCGCAAGGACCGCGACCAGGTAGCACTACGAGATATCCAGTATGCGGTGGAGCATGCATCTAGAATTCCCGAACTTTTGATGAACGACCTGGAGCTGGCGCGCTACACAATTCCAGCTTGGGAAGGCGTGGCTGCCGAAAGTTTTGGAGATTCATGGAATCAAGTAATTAAGGAAATGATTCAGCGGGTTGATCAGCTAGCGGAACTATCGTCTTCAGGTCTCGATGAGGGACAGAGGGTCGATCAATATTTTAAACTCTTGGGGACGTGGGGACTGTTTGAAGATGAACAGCGCGGTAGCGGAGTGGGGACCCTGTTTGCTGCCTTGGCGCTACTGTTTCTATTCCCTGGAGATCTCGATACGGCTATAAGGGTCGCCTGTGGTGCGATCAATTCAGATACGGATTCGATTGCGACCGTGTACGGGGGGATCGCGGGAGCTCTGATTTCCGGGCCTTCTGAACTCCCGGGACGAATTCAAGATGACCGCTATATCGTGAGGGAAGCCGCACGGATTGCGGGAATTGACAGACGTCCCAATTTTCAATATCCAGACCTGTTGCACTGGCAGCCGCCTCAGACGCAGGCTGACTCGGTACTTTTGACGCAAGGTCGCAAGTTTCTTACTGGGCTTGGTTACGTTGAGTCTGAAGGGCCAGTTTTCGAGGCCGGCGGAGGATTCAACTGGCAGTGGCTTCTCCTCGAATTTGGTCAGAATGTTCTCGTCAAGCAGCGCGAAAATCCCAGGGAGGTGATTCCTGGGATTGCCGGTACTCTCTTGCCAACTACGAATGTTGGTCTAGGTCGGCCACCTCGAATGGAAGACAATGAAGTCCGAGGTGACGAGGAGATCGCCGAACGGCTTAGGAAGGCATCTGATGAGAGAAAGCCTTCCTATCAGCAGCAAGCTCTACTGGATCTTTCTGATTCTCCTCGGGTCAGCCAAGTTCGACAGCAAGAAAGGCCGGTTGAGTCGGCGATCCGCGAAGCGCGAGCTTCGGGCATGGATAACGAAACCGTCGGCCGCCTCCTGTTGGAACTGAGCCGTGAAGTTTCGATCGATGCGGCGGTTGCCTTCGCGGCAATTATTAGTCAAGCGGCGCGTAACACCCGCCAACGGAGGAACACCCGATAAGTCAGGGTGCTTCCGTGAGGCAGAGCGCTGGAGGTATCTGTTTATCCGTGAGTAGATTGTGGGACCCTTGGGGGCGAAAGGTTGGAGTGATGCGAGAGGAGCAGAGGTGCCGGAAGTCAGCCCGCGCGGAACCTACATAGTTATTGCGGAAGTTCTGCGTAAAGAGATCAGAGGGGGTAGCGATACCTTGCCCTCGGAGGCGGTGCTGATGCGCTCGCATGATGTCTCGCGCAACACCATCCGTCGTGCACTCAAGGTCCTTGAAGCTGACGGCGTGGTCGAGTCCGCGCCGGGGATCGGTTGGCGCCCCGTTCGAAGTGGCGATCGGCGATCCCTGGATGAACGCATGATCGATGTGATTACGGAGGATGCGCTCTCGGTCGGCGACCCTTACCCCTCAGAGTCGAAACTGTGCGATCGGTTCGGCGCGTCCAGAACGGCTGTGCGTCGAGTCTTGGCGCTCATGGAGGGCAACGGCCTGCTCGCCACTGTTCACGGCAAGGGACGCACGGTACGCGCCCTCCCCGCACCTCCCGAGCGGCCGTAGTCTTGGCCGCCATGGGACTGACTGAGTGGGCATACGCGCTCTCCGAATCGCTGCTTTCCGAATCGCTGCCGCGCCGGTGGGAGCACTCGCTAGGGGTCGCCAAGCGTGCTCGCTCCCTGAGCCCGATCCTGAGGGAGGACGCGGAGCTACTGGAAGCCGCGGCCGTGCTGCATGACATCGGCTACTCGCCGGCCATTGCTGCCACGGGCTTCCACCCCTTGGACGGCGCGCGGTTCCTCAGGGATCAGGAAGGCGCAGACGAACGGGTTGTTCGTCTCGTGGCGCATCACTCATGCGCCTTGCTGGAGGCGGAGGAACGCGGACTTCGTCAGGATCTTGAGAGTGAGTTCGAGCTAGAGCGTCCCGACCTGGTCGACGCCTTGCTGTACTGCGACATGACGACGACGCCGGACGGGACGCAGACGACACCGACCGAGCGGCTGGATGAGATCGTGCAGCGATACGGCTCGGACACGATTGTTGGGCGGTTCATCCAGCGCGCGGCCCCCGAGATCCATGCAGCGTCGAAGCGCGTCGGGGCGCGGATGGCGGAAGCCTCTGTTGGCGGTCAGCCGATGTAGGGCTCTTGCCGCGCGGTATCGAGACCGTGCCTGATGCGCAGCATCATCGAAGGGTGGATGTCCAGTCCGTCAAGGTCCGCTGGATCAATCCAGCGGACCTCTTTCGACTCGCTACTTGTGCGTAGGAAACCGCCGACCGGGTGGGCCCGGAAGCAGATGGAGAACTGTTGCCGGACCTCGCCGTCCTCGTACGCCAACACGTGCTGAGGGTCGGTGTAGAGCCCCACGACGTTGTCGACCTCAACGTCAATGCCGGTCTCTTCCCGGACCTCACGAACGACGGTGTCCGCGATGCGTTCGCCGATGTCATGGCCGCCACCGGGCAGGGCCCAAAGGTCGTTGTCCGTCTTGTGGATGAGCAACAGGCGTCCCGCATCGTTGCGGACCACCGCCGTCACCGAGGGGACCACCGAGTTGGCCTTTGGGGCGTTCGGGTCGCGGAAGTAGTCGATCCGGCTCATCAGTGCGTGCCTTCCCAATCGGTGGGTGAGGAGATCGGGCGGGCCGACTCCCACACCTTCTCAACACTCTCAGCGTAGGCGTCGAAGAGTTCACCGCCCGGAACGCGGCGCAGGTGCAGCACAGGGGCCATGTAGGCGCCGACCCCGTAGAGGTGGCCGTTCGCCAGCATCTCGTCATCGGCCCGGTAGATCGAGTTGTAGAGCGTGGTGCCGTGCAAGCGGAACTCGACACCGGGGAGACCGAAGAGCGGGCCGTAGTTGATGAGGGCGTTTCGAATCTTGCCCGCCATCGCCGCGCCGATCCCTTCGTCTCCGCCGCGAACGGCCACGGCCGGCGACGTGGGCTCTCCCAGGATGAAGCGGATGGGCACTCCGTCGGCCGCCTTCTCCTTCACGATGCGGTGAAACGTCGCATCCTCAGTGAGCCAGAACCCCGAGTACACCATTAGGTCAAACTGCCGGGTCGCCTTGGAGTACAGGTTCGTCCAAAGGGTCTGCATCACTACGGACCGATGCGGATACAGCCTGACCAACTCGGCGTTGCCCGTCGCGGTCACTTCGGCCGACGTCCGTTCGTCCGGCCAGAGGTACGAGACTTCGCATTTCAGAAGTGATGCGGTCGCGTACTGGAAGCGGCGGTACGGCTTGCGCTCGGGGTCGTTGATCCAGCGCTCCACCGTCTTGGCCGAGACTCCGAGACGTTCGGCGACCTCATCAAGGGTCAAGCCCAAGTCGACTATCGCGCCGCGCAGTCGCTCGTTCGCCACGCCCAACCTCCGTTAACTAGGGACGACTTGGTACGACTTCACGCTAGCTAAGAACGACCCAGGTCGTACAGGTGCGAAGTCGAGTGTCGTCGCCCGCGACGCCACTCTGTAGGTGCATCGAGCGCGAGGGGTGCGCGTACTCCAAACAGCCGAAGGGCTTGACGGGGCGAACCCCCCTCTGCAAGATGAGGAACACGTAATACATGTACTTCTCGATCGGGACCGCTTCCGCGGGCCGATCGAGTGCACGACAAGGGGCCCGGGACAGAGCGGGCCGAGGGACCCGGATCCCTGGTCAACCGGAGGGCTCAGATCGAAAGGTCACGTCTCCATACGCCTGAAACGGGAGCCCGTGTTCCCGAAGGAGACAGCGCACCACCTCGCACCAGCAACCGGCTGCTTCGCAGCGTTGGCACGTGTTTCCGGCGTGGCGGCACTCCCGGACAGGACAGCCGCCGCGCCTGGTCTCCCTATCCCGATACGAGAGGAGCAGGTCTTGCGCAGGATCACCAACCCCAAGCACCCGAACGCCGACCAGGTCGGCACGGACGTCCAGTATCGGGGCGAGACGCACCGGATCACGGACGTCGGCGGCAGCTATTTCACGCTCGTACGCCTCCGTGACGGCTACCCCGACAACGTCCAGATCGACGACGTCAACAACGGCAACAAGCGCGACTGACCAACCCCACCACCGCACACGGCGCGCGCCCCCGGAGCTGGAACTCCGGGGGCGCTTTCGGGCCGTACCACCGACTAGGGAGAACACGACCCAATGAACATCATCGTCACAGTTCAGGAAGCTGTTACCGCGTTCGCCGACTGGATGGAGCCGACGGACGCTGAGCTGGATGCGATCGAGCAGGAGATGCCGCTGATCCTGGCGGACGTCGACCTGATCGACGCGCAGATCATCGCCATGGACCACACCCCGAACGAGGTCGACACCCGCCGCACCCGCCGCGCCCTCGCCCGAATGCTGGCCGAGTGGCGCGCCCTCGCCAACCTCACCACCGACGGCACGGTCGGGGGTGCGGCGTGAAGGCCAAGACCGTGTTGCCGGCTGTCGCGATGACGGCGGTGTCCATGGTGCTCACCCTCGCCGTGGTCGTCATGTGGCTCAGTCCCGTGATGCCGTGGCCGGTCGCGCTGGTCGTCGGTCTCGGCATCGACGGCGGATGGCTCGCCACCCTCGCCTACGAACGGCGCCTCGCCGCGCAGGGCGACCACAGCCGCGCCGTGACCGGCGTCGGCTGGTCCTTCGGCCTCATCGCCGCCGGCGTCCTCATCGCCCACGCCCTCGCCGCGGAAGAGTCCGCCGGCGCCTGGCTGGCCGTGGCCTGGCTCCCCATCGCGGCCAAAGCACTCTGGCTGGTCCACGGACTGTGGGAGCGCACGGCACTCACCCCGAACGCCCTCGGGGCGATCCGCGGTATCCAGCAGGAGGCCCGCGACGAGGCGGCCGTGGCCCGCGCCCGGTTGCGGGCGGAAGCCACGACGGAGGAGACGCGGCTGACGGCCGTGACGGACGCCGGGGCCCGCGTCGCACGCGTCCAGGCCCGGACCGCACACAGCCTGTCGCGGGCGTGGTCGACGCTGGAGACCGCACGCGAGGGCGAGGACACCGGACGCGCTTTGACCAGCGTGACGACCCGGGTCACGCCCGGCGTCACACCCGCCTGGAACCTCCCGGTGTGGGGACCCACCGAACCCCTCGCCCTGGATGCGGGGCCCGCACTGACCGACGCGGCGCTTGACGCGCTGGTCGACCAGATCCGACACAGCGAGACCCCGGCCCTGTCCTACCGCGAGATGGCCACCCGCTTCCGCGCCGCCGGCCACTCCGCATCCGAGGTCAGGTTGCGGGCCGCATGGAAGCGCGTCGCGTGAGCGGGACGCTGCCGGTATTCCGGTGGCACCTGGCCCCGGACGGCTACGCCACCCGCCGCCAACTCAGAGCGCGCAACCTGCGCCCCGGCGGACAGGACGTCGCCGCGCAGATGGAACGGCCGCGCCGCCGGGGACGGCCGCCGCTGGTCGCCTACCTGTACCGCGTCGACCTCGCCCGACCGGTCCGGCCGATGACGCCGGGCCGGTGGCGAGCCCATAACGCGATGATGCGCGCTCGCCGCACCTGCCCGACCTGCCGGCGCGACGCCGGATACGTCATCCCCACCTCACTCGGCACCTGCGTGCCCTGTACCTACCCCAACCAGCCCGAATCGCCGAGGAGTTGCTGACCATGGGCAAGCCCGACACCCGCCGTCTGGACCGTGCGATCCGGGAGACGACGCGCAAGCTCGAAGCGGTCCGGCAGGGCGAGATGTGGCCCCTGACCGGACCGGAGCGGCGCGCGGCATTGCGGGCGCTGGCCGGCGGCTCCTACCGGGTCATGCGCGGCAGGAGCACCAGCCGCGCGGACAACCGGCTGGAGTCCGTCTCGACCGCTGCGGAGACGCGGCTCATCGCGGAACTGACCGCTTTGCAGATCGAGCGGCAGCGGATCGTCACCGAGACCGCCCGCGCCAAAGCCGCCAAGAAGTCCTTCGGCTGGTGGTGACACCCGCCCGCACCACCCCGCCCCGCACGGAACCCCTTCCACTTCACCCCGCCATGGGGCAGTCAGGAGTGCTCACCACCATGAGCCAGAACGTCGTTCCCCTGCACAAGCCCACCGACCCACCCGCCGTGACCACGCTGACCGTGGTCCCCAACCCGCCCGCCGTCCGGCCCGTGCCACTGTGGGTGCGCTCCGGCCGCGCCGTGCGAACCGCGGTCACGCACGAGACCACCCGCACCGCCGCCCGCGCCGTGGCCCGGCACGGCCTCTACACCTTCAACGGGGGCCGGATCGTCGCCCGCCGCACCTGGGACGGCCGCACCGGGGCCCGCTACGAGCGGATGCTGCGCGCTGCGGAAGCCGCGGGGAACTACGAGGTGGCGGAAGAGTGGGAAGAGCGTCTCCAGCGCTTCCGCGAGGCACGTCACCGCCGCCGCATGGACCTGCTCCACTCGCCCGTCGACGCGGCCAAGGGCGTCGCGGTCGGCGCCGGAATGAGTGTCGGCGTGCTGGTCGCGCTCGGGGTCGTGATGGCCATCAACAACGGCGACGTCGCCGACGTCATCACCCCCCTGGCGGCCACTATCGCGTTCATCGGGCTGCTGATCCGGATCGTGCAGGTGGTGTGGGGCCCGGCGGTCACGATCGGCCCGTTCCTCGCCCTGCTCGCCCTGTGGGCCGTCGGCAGCAAACAGCAAGCCGCACCCGCATGGTCGATGCCCGACAACGTCCGTTCCAGCGAGGGCGAGCCCATCACGCCCTCGATCGTGGTCAAGGCCCTGCGCGACCTGGGCGTCCCGGCGCTGCGAGGCGCCATCAAGGAGATGGGCGACGCCGGCGCGAGCATGCTCGGTCCGATCCGGATCGCCGGATGCGGCGTCGAAGTCGACGTCACGCTCCCGTCCGGGGTCACAACGACCGAGGTGCAGCAGCGCCGACGCAAACTCGCCGAGAACCTGACCCGGCACGAGCACGAGGTGTTCATCATGACCGCGGAGGCGGCCCGCACCGTCCGCGTGTGGATCGCCGACTCCGGAGCGCTGGACCAGCCGATCGGCCCCTCGCCGCTGGTCACGGACGAGACGATGACCGCCAACTACGCCAAGAGCAAGGCCCCGTGGGGTCAGGACCTGCGCGGCGACGCCGCCAGCCTGAGCGTCTTCCAAAGGCACCTGCTGATCACGGGGTTGTCGAACCAGGGCAAGACTGCCGCCCTGCGCGCCCTCGCCCTCTGGCTCGCCCTCGACCGGTCGGTCGCGTTCTGGATGGGTGACCTGAAGGGCGCGGGCGACTGGCGGATGTTCGACGGCCTGGCCGTCCGCCTCATCCAGGGACCGACCGACGACCACGTCATCCAGGTCACCGAGATGCTCGAGGACGCGGTCGAAGAGATGAACCGCCGACTCCAGGCGCCGCCCGGAACGGCATTCCCGCCGCTCATCATCGTCGTCGACGAGGCACAGGTCGCGTTCATGTGCCCGGTCAAAGACAAGGAGAAGCGCCCCTACGGCGGCTCCAGCTCCACCTCCCGGTACTTCATGGCCGCGCGGAAGATCCACAACCAGGGCCGGGCCGTGAACGTGCTGCTGTGGCAGGGCACCCAGGACCCCACCGATCAGAACCTTCCCAAGCTGGTCCGCGAGGGCGCCCACACCCGCGCTTCCCTCGCCCTGGGCACCGAAGCGCAGAGCGTCATGGCGCTCGGGGAGAAGGCCGTGAACGGCGGCGCCGCCCCGCACCTGCTGCGCCCCGGTCTGGACAAGGGAACCCTGGTCGTCGCCTCCGACGGCATCGACACCCCCAAGGGACAGGCCTCCGTCACGGTCCGCACGCACTACATCAGCACCGACGACGCCGTAGTCATCGCCGACCGCGCCAAGGCACTGCGCGACGGGGTCACCACGCTGCATGTGGTCGAGCGGGGTGAGGAGCGTGACCCGCTCGCCGACATCGCCGGCGTCATCGGGGACGCCCCGCGACTGATCACCCAGGACGTGTTGAAGCGGCTCGCGGCACTCAGCGAGGACGCCTATGGCAAGTGGTCGTTCATCGACCTCAAGCGCGTCCTGGACGGCACCGGAGCCGAACCGTACAAGTCCGACGGGCGCATGGTCGTCGCCCGCGAACGCGTCGCCCGCGCCCTCGCCAACCGCGACACGAACGGTTCCGCTTCCGCCGCCGAATAGCAGGGAGCCACACCCCGACGGGTCAGGGAGGCAGGGAGAACTCCCTAATCCCCTCCCTGACCCGCCTCCCTGCATCTGACCTGCACGAATGATCGCCAGGGAGGTAGGGAGGCATCCCAGGTCAGCCCCCTGAAACCCCCTCCACAGGCCACCCACAAGGGTGTGCCATCGCCTCCCTGACCGAGCACTGGAAGGGATTCCGCATGTACCCCGAACACGGTCACCACGCGCCCACACAAGGGGCCGTGGAAGTCCACACGCCCACCCCGATCGCCCCCGCCATCGTCACGCCGGCGCCGCTCATCCCCGTCCAGCCGGGAGCGGTCCCGTCGGTGGCGAGCGTGGTCCTGCCCGACGGCCGTGTCGTCACCGGCTACGCCATCAACCCCATGCAGCCCGAACCCCTCGCCACGAAGCCGGCCGTCTCGCGCGCGGCGGTGAACGTCGCCCTCGGGGGCGTCGGATTCCTCGCCGCGTGCGGCGGACTGCTCCTGCTCACCACGTTCATCGCCGCTCTGACCGCGCTCATCACCCAGCTCATCACCCTCGCGGCCGTGATCTTCGGCGGATGGATCGCCGTGCAGTTGTTCAGCGCGAGTGGCCACCGGGGCGGGACCACGGTCAACATCCGCAAAGCCGTGATCAAGCGGAACAGGTTCCACGGTTGACCAGCCGGAACGGGCTACGGCTGGTTGTAGGCGAGCGGCCAGCCGGCGAAGCCGTCCTCGGTCTGGTAGACCAGCTCGACGTATTCCTCGCCGAGAAGATCCCGCACGTCCGCGGTCGGCTCGCTGGGCAGCAGCACGGCCACCCGCAGGAGGTCTCGGCGCCCGGGGATGTGGCGGCGGTAGTCGGCGAGCTGTCCGATCGCCATCCGCACGTTCGCCCGGGTCGTCTGGCCCTTCGCCTCGTACAGCACGTGATCCGTCGCGTCGTACAGGTCCGGCGTCAACGCTCCCGGCTCGCCGGCAATGGTGATCTGAAAGCTGTGGGTCTCGTGCCCGGCCGCGGCCAAATGCGCGGTAAACGCCTTCACCAACTCGCCCTCGCGGCGCAGGACCTTGCGCTGTCCCGCAGGAATGTCCGCGACCGTCTCCGTGGTGCTGTGCTGCTCGGTCTTCTTGACCTTCGCGCCACTCTGCTGCGGCAGCACCACCGGCGCCGGCACCGCCGTTACGGGGTCGACGACTTCCACCTCGGTTGCCGCGGCGGCCGGAAGGTTGTCGGCTTCCGTCCACGCCGGCGTCGTTCCCTCCGCCGGCCGGAACCGAAAGACCAGCACGTTACGCATCACGCCATCCGTGCCGGGCCCGCGCCGCACCTCATACGGCTTGATGGGGTCCAACACCATCTGCCCGATGTAGCGCTGAAGCATCGCCCCACTGCCCGGCACCCTGCCGTGCGCAACAAACAGATGCAGCTCCCGCCGCTTCTCCACATGGCTCAGCAACGACCCGTTGCGGCCGGACGGCTTCTGGTCCCCCTTCGCGCCGGCACCCGTGTACAGGTACAGCGGACCGAACTCATCGTCTTCCGCACGGCCATCGAAGGTGTAGCCGTACTCCTCACCCGCGGACGGGTCGGAGTACACGAACACCTTTCCCGCATCCGCGGCCGGCTCGATGCCCTGAAACGTGCCACAGCCGTAGGTCGCCGCGATGGCATCACGCGTCGTCACCAGTCCCGGCACAAGATCAACGGTCGTCGTCATGCCGCGACAGTAACCGCCCCCACTGACACCCCGCCGCCGCAATTCCGCGGCGCAACGAAAGGGCGGCCCCCGTCTCGCCAAAGTCCGGGACCGCCCTCACCAACCAGCATCCATCCCAGGAACTGGAGACATCCAGCATGACCCAACCCACCGACATCCGGCGAGCCCTCGCCGCCCTCACGCTGGCGCTGGAGGTGGCCGCGTGAGCACCGTCCCGCCCCTGTTGGACACCGCGCTCGCGCTGGCCGCACGCTCGGTCCCGGTGCTGCCGCTGCGGGCTGGAAAGGTGCCGTTCGGCAACTGCGCCGCCTGCTCCGGCAACGCGTGCGGCGGCCGGCCGAACATGAAAAGCGCCGGCCCCTGCCACTGCCCCAAGGCGTGCCACGCGTGGGCCGCGGCCACCACCGACCCGCAGGTGCTCACCTCGCCCGCGTGGGCCACGGCGTGGCGGCAAGCCGTATCCGTCGCCTACCACCCCGGCGGCGCCGGACTGACCGTCGTGGATCTCGACAACCCCGCGGCTGTCGACTGGGCTCGCGCGGCCCTGCCCGCCACCCGGACCGTGCCCACCACGCGCGGCGAACATTGGATCTACCAGGGCACCACCCGTTCCGTGAATGGCGTCCGTAACGGTGTCGACATCAAGTCGACGATGGCCTATGCCCGGTGGCGCGGGTCCGGTGCCGGCAGCACGGCCCGCCTGCCGGACGTCGTGCGCGCGCTGACCGTGAAGGAACCCACCGCGGCCCGGCCGGCGGCCGTCATGGTGCCCGCACGGGCTGAGGGCGGGGAGTGCCCGCACCGCACGCCGACCTATCTGGACCGTGGCATCGCCATGGCCGAGCAGCGCATCGCCGCGGCCTCCAGCGCGGTGCACGCCACCGTCTACCGGACGTTCCTCGCGGTGCTGTCCACGCACGGCCGGTGCGGATGCCTCACCGACGCCCACACCGCGCGGCTGTTCGCCGCCGCGCAGGCCAAGGGCGAATCGCCGCGGCACTGCACCGACGCGTGGACCAACGCCCTGACCACGTTGGGACTGTGACATGTCCGACGACGAGAAGAACCCCGCCCGCGAAGTCATCGCCGACTACGCGCACGCGCACTTCCGCTACTTCCGCACGGCCGACGGAACCGTGTACGCGCAGAAGAACGGCCACCCCGTGGCCCGACCGATCCGCTCCCAGGGCACCACCGGCAGCCACCGACAGGAACTCATGGTCGGCCTGTACAAGGACGGAATCGGCGTGTTCAACGGCACCGCACTCAAAGAGGCGTTGGACCTGATCGAAGCACTCGCGTTGACCGAGGACGTGCAGCCCGTACACATCCGCGTCGCCCCCGGATTCGATGGGGCGACGTGGCTGGACCTGGGCCGTAACGACGGACAGTCCGTCCGCATCCACCCCACCGGCTGGGACATCCTCACCCCCGACCCGCGCGAAGTGTGCTGGCGGCGCACCCAGCTCACCGGGGAACTGCCGCTGCCGGCCAAGGACACCGACGGCAAGGGCATCGACCTCCTTCTCCGGCTGTGCAACTTCGCCACCGCGGAAACCGAGTGCCTGGCCATCGCGTGGCTGATCGGCTGTTTGGGGCCGTCCGTGCCCGTGCCCGCGCCGTTCCTCACGGGCCCGCAGGGTGCGGGGAAGTCGACCGGCGGGCGGATGCTCGTGCGGATCATCGAGGGCATGAGCGGTGACCTGCGCAGGGCGCCGAAGGATGAGGAGAACCTGATCGCGGCCGTGGCGGCCGGATGGGTCACCGCGCTGGACAACCTCTCCCACATGACACCGGAACTCTCGGATGCGATGTGCTGCATCGTGACCGGCGCCGAAAGCGTCAAGCGCGCCCTGTTCACCGACGGGGACGTCTTCCGCGTCGGCTACCGCCGACCCCTGCTGCTGACCGGTATTGATGTGGGAGTCATCCGGCCCGACCTCGCCGAACGGCTCCTACCGCTGCGGTTGGAGCGGCCCCGGGTGCGACGCACCGAAGCGGAACTGTGGGCGGAGTACGCGGAGGTTCTACCGGTCGTTCTCGGCTCGCTCCTGGACCTCACGGTGAAGGTCCGCGCCGCCGAGGCGGAAACCCCCACCGACCTGCGCATGGCGGACTTCGCCCACCTGTGCGCGCAGCTCGATGCCGCAACCGGTCTGGGAGCTCTCGCCGCCTACCGGGCGAGTCTGGACGATCTGAACGACGACGTCATTGAGGGCGACCTCCTGGCGCAGACCGTGTTGCAGCACGCCGCCGGCATCGAACCGGGTGCCGAGCAGCGGATGACGTCCACGGAGTGGCTGCACTGCCTCAGCCGCGTCTACATCGGCGACGACTGCCGCCCTTTGCCCAAGGGCTGGCCGACCACCGGGAAGGTGCTCTCCGACCGTCTCAAGCGGCTACAGCCCACCCTCGCCGCCCGGGGCGTCCTCATCGACTCGGGCCGCACCAAAGCGGGCCGCTACATCGAAATGACCCGCACCCAGGCCGTGCCCCGGCACGAACAGCAGGCGCTCTGACCGGCACCGCTGTTCAAGTAAGAGGAGCACCACCGGCCAGGCGTGCTCCTCTTGCTGTTCGGCGCTTGCGCCGCCTGATGGACGCGCCGCGCAGCGGCTCCTTCTTCACGTCCTAAGCCGCACCAGACCACCACAGACACCCCCTCCTTTTTCCTAAGTAGGAGAGCGGTGCGTCACCTGCGTCACCAGGCCCCAGAAAGCGCCCTCTGAGCTGCGCATACAGCGGTGACGCAGACGGCGAATTCTGCGTCACCGCTGCGTTACCTGCGTCATCGATGCACGCAGCGCCTGCGTCACCGATGACGCACTCTCGCCCCTTTGCGTCACCCAAAACGCGCAGGTCAGAAGCCCGTATGACGCGGATGACGCGGTGACGCAGAAATCCACACCTCGGACACAGCCCGGCACCCCGGGGCGGGACTTGCTCTTTCCCTTTCCGCAGGAAGGACGTCATGAAGAGGTACCTGACGACTGCAGAAGTCGCCGAGCGTTACCGCACGTCGCCCGCAACCGTCCGCTACTGGCGCTACGCCGGAACCGGCCCGCAGTGCTTCATGAGGCGCGGTCGACGCGTTCTGTACGACGCCGTCGCGCTCGACAAGTACGACTCCGAGGAGATCGGAAGCCAACGCGCAGCATGACCCAAACCAGCAATGAGCCCTACCTGATGGCCGACTCGACTTACTCTGAGAGGACGGGTTCTGATGGCTGACGTGTACGACCGCTGGCATCTGTCCCGGCCGCCGGCCGACGCCGAGCCTTGCGAGGCACACAGCAGCAAGACGCAGACGGTGTATCCCAGCACCGATCACGGCACAGGGAAACGCTGGCAGGTGCGCTACCGGGACTTGTCCGGCAAGCAGTGCAAGGAGAACTTCGAGAAGAAGACTGCTGCGGACTCCCGGGCCGCCAAGGTGACGACTGAACTCGACGACAGCACGTTCGTGAACCGGGAGTTGGGCAAGCAGAAGTTCAGGGTCATCGCTGAACGCTGGCAGGAGACAGCCGTACACCGCGAGCGGACCGAGACGAACGTTGAGCGGGCCCTACGGCTGCACGTCTACCCGACTTTCGGCAACCGGGAGATCGGCCGGATTCAGCGGGTGGACGGACTGAGGTGGATCAAAGAGCGGTCTGCGGCCATTGCTCCGTCGACCTTCGCGACGCCCTGGAATGTCTGCACCAGCATCCTGAAGATGGCCCATCAAGAGGGGATCATCCCGAAGTACCCATGGGAGGGGCTGAAACCACCAGAGGTCTTCTATCCGGAGATCCACCCGCTTCATCCGGAGGCGGTGAAGGCGCTCATCGTGACCGCGTCTCCCCGGTACCGCGCCCTGGTGAGGCAGGCCGCTTCGACGGGCTTACGGCAAGGCGAGTTGTTCGGGCTGGAGGACCGCGATCCTGCCGAGATTGTGACGGTCAAACAACAGTTGATCGGTCCCGACAAGGGGGTGCCGTACCTCGGGGAGCCGAAGACCAGGCAGAGCTATCGGGCCGTTCCTCAAGGACGTTCGGTCGTAGACGAGATCGCACGGCATCGCGAGAAGTTCCCGCCGCGGATCGTGCACATCGAGGACCGGACGAACCCACGAAAGCCCGTATGGCGTCATGCCCGATTGCTGTACACCAGCGAGACCGGCGGAGCGATCCGGCGGGGGAGCTGGGCGAAAGTGTGGGCCCGGAACGTGAAGCGGGCGAACGCCCACCTGAAGAAGGCGGGCGGCAAGGTCCGTGTCCCCGAGGACACGACGCTTCACGATCTGCGGCACTTCTACGCCTCAGTCCTGATCAAGAACGGGGCGACGCCGAAGCAGGTGCAGATGAGGCTTGGTCACGCTAAGCCATCGATCACGCTGAATGTGTACACGCACTTGTGGGAGGCGGAGGAGGACCGGACCGCCGACATGATGGAGGCCGCGCTGAGTGACGTGCCCTGAGAGTGCCCTGTGAGGGGCGGCAGACCCCGAATCCCCTGTTCAAGGGGTTGGTCTTACACCCTGTGCGGGGGTGCCGCCCCTTCGGGGTTCACTCGCAGCCGACGCCGTCTCCGTCGCGGTCGAGGTGGCGGCCGTAGCCGGGGTCGCCGACGTGGACGGGGGCGGCCCCCGCGGCCCGGGCGGCGGTGCAGTTGGCGTAGTAGGTGCTGCCGCCTCCGCCGTCGTCCCCTCCGGAGCCTCCCGCGACGTCCCCGCTGTCGTCGGAGCCGTTGTCCGCCGCCGGCTGGGCCGTGACCGTCTTCGTGACCTTGACGGTCTTCGTGGCGGTCACCGTGGCGGCCGGCTCGGGCGCCGCGGTCTCGGTCGCGGTCGCCGTGGCCGTGACGGTGACCGTCGGGCGCGGCTCGGCGGCGGCGGCCTTGGCGTCGCCGGTCGACGTGTCCTGCCCGCCGCTGCCGATGCCGACGCCGATGAACAGGGCCAGGCCGAGCGCCGGGAGCAGGTAGCGCTTGCGCGCCCAGCGCGGGGCGGGCGAGGCGGCCGGAGCGGCGTACGGGTTGGTCATCGCGTTCCCCCAAGGTGTGCCAGATGCGGGGATGACCGTAATGCCGGGACACCATTTGTGGAGGGGAAGTGATGGGTTCGTGACGAAGGGAGCGGGTGCGATCCCGGCGGGATCCGGGCGCCATCCGGGAGTGCGTGAGCGGTTGTTGTCCGGACTCCTTGCGACGAATGCCTTGACGAATGTCACACGCATAGAAAATGCGCAATTCAGACATAAGGGGACTTTCTCCGCGTCATGGGTCTCTTCGTCCCTGTAGCGTCGCCGTCATTCGTCGCATCCCGCAGTCAAGGCGGGCGGGTTGCCGATGTGACCCCAGACACTGAGCAGGACGGGAGCTTCCATGCCCGCAACGCACACCATCCGTCGCACGCGACGGGGACTTGCCGCGGTCGTGGCCGCGGGGGCCGCGTTCGCCGCACTCGCCACCGCGGCCCCGGCCGGGGCGAGCACGGGCGGCACGACCGTCGGCGGCTCGCCCGTGACCTGCACCTCGAAGAGCCCGGGGCTCGCGAACCGGCTGTCGCGGGACATCGCCGGCGCCCTGCACGGGCGTGAGGGCGTCTCGGCGCTCGCCGTGTACGACCGCTCCACCGGCACCTCGTGCACACTGCGAGCCGGTACGGCCTTCGACTCGGCGAGCGTGATCAAGGTCACGGTGCTGGGTTCGCTGCTGCGGCAGGCGGCGGACGAGCATCGCGAGCTGACCGCACGCGAGGTGAAGCTCACCACCGCCATGATCACCAAGTCGGACAACGACGCGACCAACGCCCTGTGGCATCAGGTCGGGCTCACCGGCATCCGGCACTTCCTGGCCCTGGCCGGCATGCGGGACACCGTTCCCGCAGTGAACGGCCACTGGGGGCGCACCCAGGTCACGGCGGGCGACCAGCTGAAGCTGCTGCGACTGCTCACCTCGGACAACACGGTCCTCGACCGGAGCGCCCGCGCCTACGCCCTCGGTCTGATGAACCGGGTCGAAGCCGACCAGCGGTGGGGAACCCCGGCAGGGGCGCCCGCGGCGGCCACGGTCCACGTCAAGAACGGCTGGCTGCCGGACGCGAGCGACGGCTGGCGGGTGCACAGCGTCGGTGTGTTCACCGGCGGCGGACGCGACTACGGGATGGCCGTGCTCTCGCGCGGCAGCCGGACGATGGCCGAGGGCATAGCCACGGTCGAGGCCGCGTCCCGGGTCGTGAACCGCGACCTGAAGCCGTCGGCGACAGGCTGACGCCGCCGTCAGCGGCGGGGTCGGGCCGACGTGGATCCGACGGCGGGCTGATGGCGGTTCGACGGCGGGCCGGGGCGGGTTCGGGAGCGCTGCGGGTTCGGGGCGGGGCCCTGCGGGGCCCGGCGGGGGGCGCGTACCCCCGCCGGGCTCCCCGGGCGGCCCAGGCCGGGCCTAGGGTGGGTCCAGGCGTGCCCGGGACATCCGTGGCACCCGTGGCGCCTGTCACATCCGTCGTATCCGTCGTATCCGTCGTGACTTTGCCATCCGTGGCCTCTGTGTCATCTGTGTCATCTGTGGCATCCGTGGAGGGAACACCGCATGTCAGGCTGGAGCGCGCACGACATCCCCGACCAGAGCGGCCGTACGGCCGTCGTCACCGGCGCCAACAGCGGGCTCGGGTACGTCACCGCGCGGGAACTCGCGCGCAAGGGCGCACGCGTGGTCGTGGCCTGCCGGAGCGAGGCGCGGGGACGGGCGGCGGTGGCGCGGCTCGGTAGCGAAATACCGGGCGCGCAGGCCGAGTTCGCCCGCCTGGACCTCGCAGACCTCGGGTCCGTGCGGGAGTTCGCGGCGAAACTGCCGTACGAGCGGCTCGATCTGCTCGTCAACAACGCCGGTGTGATGGCGCTGCCCTACGGGACGACGTCGGACGGGTTCGAGACGCAGTTCGGCGTCAACCACCTCGGACACTTCGCCCTCACGGGGCTGCTGTCGCCCGCGCTGCTCGCCACCCCCGGCGCACGGGTGGTGACCGTCTCCAGCATGATGCACGCGCTGGCGAACATCGACATCGACGACCTCAACAGCGAGCACCGCTACCGGCGTTGGATCGCCTACGCCCGCTCGAAGACCGCCAACCTGCTGTTCACGCACGAGCTGACGCGCAGGCTGGCGGCCGCCGGTTCGGACGTGGTCGCGGCGGCCGCCCACCCCGGGTACGCGGCCACCAACCTCCAGACCGCCGGTCCACGCGCCGAGGGCCGCCGGGGCGCCGAGCGGCTCATGGAGCTCGGCAACCGCGTCATCGCCCAGCCGGCCGAGGCGGGCGCCCTGCCCAGCCTCCACGCCGCCACGGCCCCCGGCGTGCGCCCCGACTCCTTCACCGGCCCGTCCATCGCGATGTGGCGCGGGGCCCCCGCACCGTCGTGGCGGGCCCGCTGGACCCGCGACGACAGGGCGAGCGCCCGCCTGTGGGAGGCGTCCGAAGAGCTCACAGGGGTGACGTACGCCGGGCTGAAGGCGCGGGAGTAGGGGTCTCGAACGGCGGCGGCCGACGGAGTCATGGCCGTGTCCAGCCTGGCCGGCGGCCCCCGGACCCGGCACCCCCCGCGCGGTCGGCACACCCCTGGCACCCGAGGCGCGCCCGGCACCCCCGGCACCCCCGGCAGCCCGAGGCGCGCCCGGCGCCCCCGGCACCCTTGGCAGCCCGAGGCGCGCCCGGCGCCCTGGCACCCCCGGCAGCCCGAGGCGCGCCCGGCACCCCCCCGCGCGGTCGGCACACCCCTGGCACCCGAGGCGCGCCCGGCACCGCTGGCAGCCCGAGGTGCGCCCGGCGCCCTGGCACCCCCGGCAGCCCGAGGCGCGCCCGGCACCCCCCCCGCGCGGTCGGCACACCCCTGGCACCCGAGGCGCGCCTGGCACCCCCGGCAGCCCGAGGCGCGCCCGGCGCCCTGGCACCCCCGGCACCTCCGCGCCCGCACCGCGCCCCGGCCGCCGCCGAAATTCGCTGTCCGCCGCGAGGGGAGTCTTCTACCGTGTCGCGGTGAGCACTCAAGTGATCGTGCTGAACGGCGGTTCCAGCTCGGGCAAGTCCGGTATCGCCCGGTGCCTTCAGGCCGTTCTGCCGGAGCCGTGGCTGAGCGTCGGGATCGACTCCCTGGTCGACTCGATGCCCGCGTCCCTGAAGACCTCGCCCGCGGGGATCGACTTCGCCCCGGACGGCGGAGTGAGCGTGGGACCCCGGTTCCGGGCGCTGGAGGCGGCGTGGATGACGGGGATCGCCGCGACGGTCCGCGCGGGCGCCCGGATCATCGTCGACGACGTGTTCCTCGGCGGTGCCGCCTCCCAGGAACGGTGGCGGCAGGCCCTCGACGGCCTGGACGTGCTGTGGGTCGGCGTCCGCTGCGAGGGTGAGGTCGCGGAGGGCCGGGAGATCGTGCGCGGAGACCGGGTCCCGGGGATGGCCGCGGAACAGGCGGAGATCGTCCACAAGGGAGTGGTCTACGACTTCGAGGTGGACACGACACGCACCGAGTCCCTGGTGTGCGCGCGGGCCATCGCGGCGCGGGTGGCGTGAGCGGGCTCAGCGGCTCCCCGTGAGGTGGGCGAAGACGACCACGTTCCCCTGGTACCCGGTGGTGCGTGAATAGCCCCCGCCACAGGTGATCACCCGCAACTCGGGCCGCCCCGCGGCCCCGTACACCTTCTCGTCGGGGAAGTCCTTCGCCTCGTACACGTCGACCGTGTCGACGGTGAAGAGGGCCACGCTGCCGTCGCGCCGGTCCACCTCGACGGTGCTGCCCTTCTTCAGGGCGCCGAGGTCGTAGAAGACGGCGGGGCCGTCGGTGTTGTCGACGTGGCCGGCCACGATCGCGGTGCCGGTCTCGCCCGGGGTGGTGCCGGCCTCGTACCAGCCGGCGAGGTTCTTGTCCCCGGCGGGCGGGACGTCGAGGCTGCCGGTGCCGGTGAGCCCGAGTCCCATGAGGGGGGCGTTCACGCGGATCGACGGTATGCGGATGCGGTCGGGCGGGGACGGAGGCAGCGCGGGGGCGGCGGCGCGGGCGTCGCCCAGGTCGGCGTGCGCCTGCGCGGCGGACGGCTGTGGCGGGGCGTGGGTCCCGGTGCCGTGCAGCAGCCACACGCCCGAGCAGAGCGCCACGGCGCTGACCGTGGCTATGGCGGTGTTGCCGACCCTGCGCATGCCAGCCTCCCTCTTCCCCTCTTCTTCAGCTCCTCCGAAGCTCCTCTGAAATCGTCCCCGTGCCCCCTCCGGGCCGCGAGGGGCGTCGGACCCGGAGGGGGAGGGGACATGCGGTACCGGCGGACGGACAGCGGAGGGTGTCCGTCAGATCCCGTCGCCTCTCGCCCGGCGATGCAGGAGCCAGGTACCGCCCGCGGCGGCGACGGCGAGAGCCGCCACGCCGGCCGCGGTCTGCACGGGGTCGGTGCCAAGTGCGCCGCCGACCCCCGTCTTTACGCTTCCTCTCGGTTGCACCTGCCCCTGCGGACCGGACAGGGCGGTCATGGTGACCGTCAGATCACCCTTCACCCGCCGACTGCCCTCGGCACACACCGCGACGATCTCGTACGTTCCCGGCTGCGTGGTGCGCGGCACCTGGAACTGACCGATCGCGTCGTTCTCGTGCGTGCTGGGCGCCAGCGTGAACTGCCCGGCGCCCATCGAGCCGGTGTCGCCGAGCGCCGTACCGCCGTTGCCGCAGGCCGACGTGTTCACCGTGACGTGACCACCCGCCACCGTGGTGGACGGGTACACCTCCAGGCTGTCGGAGGTGTCGCCGTACGCCGGCGCGGCGATCCCGCCCGCGGCGACGACGGCGAGCGCGGTGCCGGTCAGCAGACGGGCCGTACGTCGCATCGGTGCTCCCTCGAGCTCATCGGTGGGGCGACGGCCGGCGACACTCCCAAGTGCCGCTGCGTCGGTCGTGCCCCTGCTCTTCCGAGGTAAGTGGCAGCGAGCCGAGCCCGCTCCCTGAGGGAGTGTCAGATTTGGGATGAATGGGTGTCAGAAGGGCGGCCGCGGAATCTCGCCCCGACCCGTTTCGGCAGGTCACAGGCGTGTGAGGGGCCACCGAGGGAAGAATCCCGAAGGGCGCACGGCGCGGGGGTGAACGGGTGAGACGACCGGAGTGGGGCCGCCGAGGACGACCTCCGGGCGGTGCGGTGGACGAAGCGGGTGCCGCGGATCGCCACCGGGGCGCCGGCTGAGCCGGTGGTGAGGGACGGCGGTGGATCGGCCCGTGTGGGCGATCCGGCGGGGCGGGCGACCGTGGTGACCGGGGGCCGTGGCGGGCCGGGCGGTCCGACCCCGCCCGAAGCAGGCCGGAGGCCGGCGCTTTGGGTGCGGGCACCGGCCTCCTCCGGCCGCCCGGCGGATTCACCGGACGGCCACCGTCGCCGCTCCGTCGTACGGGGCGGATCGCAGCTGACGCTGCACGCGGACCGCGGACCGCGGACCGCGGACCGCGAAACGCGATCTATGAACCGCGACCGCGACCGCGAACCGCGACCGCGACCGCGAACCGCGACCGCGACCGCGGGACGCGAAGTGCGAGCCGCGATCAGCCCACGCTCACCGCGCTCCAGGCCGCGGCCACCGCCGCGTACTCCGTGCTGGTCGCGCCGTAGAGGTCCTTCGCCGCGTTCAGGGTCGCCGTGCGGGCGCCCGCGTACTTCGTCGACGAGGTCATGTACACCGTCAGGGCGCGGTACCAGATCGCGCCCAGCTTGTCGTGGCCGATGCCCGTCACCGTGGACCCGTTGCAGGTGGGCGAGTTGTAGCTCACCCCATTGATCGTCTTCGCGCCGCTGCCCTCCGCCAGGAGGTACGCGAAGTGGTTCGCGACGCCCGAGGAGTAGTGGACGTCGAGGTTGCCGACCGACGAGCTCCAGCAGTTCGCGGAGTTGCCGTCCTTCGAGGGCTGGTCCATGAAGCGCAGGGCCGCCTTGCCGAAGCCGGAGCGGACGATCTTCTCACCGATGAGGTAGTCGCCCTGGTCCGAGGAGTTGTTCGCGTACCACTCCACCAGCGTGCCGAAGATGTCGGAGGTCGCCTCGTTCAGGCCGCCCGGCTCGCCGGAGTAGGTCAGCGCGGCGGTCTTGGAGGTGACGCCGTGCGACATCTCGTGACCGGCCACGTCCAGCGCGACCAGCGGGCCGAACGTCGTCCCGTCACCGTCGCCGTACGTCATGCAGAAGCAACTGTCGTCCCAGAAGGCGTTGTTGTAGTTGTTGCCGTAGTGGACGCGGTTGTACGAGCCCTTGCCGTCGCCCGCGATGCCGTTCCGCCCGTGGACGTTCTTGTAGTAGTCCCAGGTCTCGTTCGTGCCGTACTGGGCGTCCACCGCGGCCGAGGAGCGGTCGGAAGTGGCCCCCGTGCCCCAGTGGTTGTCGGTGTCCGTGAAGACCGTCGAAGGCGCCCGGCTGATGCAGATGCCGAAGATGCACAGGTCGGTCTTGTTCGCGGCGTCACCCGTGTACGTGTTGCCGCGCGTCGGGTCCTTGAGCTGGTTCGTCGAGCCCGACACGGTCGTCTCGAGTGCCACCGTGCCGCCGTACAGAGACCTGCCGTCGCCCGTCGCCGTCTCGATGGTGTCCCAGGCGTCGATCTGGGCGCCGGTGCGGGCGTCGGTCAGCACCGCGCGGGCCACCGGGTTGCCGAGCGAGTCCAGTGCGACCACGTCGGTGCGCCAGGCGAGCTTCGGCGTGCCGTGCAGAGCGTCCACGACCAGCCGCGGCTTGGCCGTGACCTTCCTCAGGGTCTCGCCGAGGTTCGCGGCGCGCAGCGCGTTCACCGCGACGTCGGCGGCCTTCGGGGCGGAGACGGCGGGGGTGATCGTGGGGAGCGAGATCGCGGTCCGCGTCGCCCGGTCCGCGCTGCGGTACGCGCCGTGGGAGTCGAGGTGGACGACGAAGTCACCGCCTAGGACGGGGAGTTGGTGGTAGGTGCGGTCGTAGCGGACGTGCTGGGTGCCGTTCTTGTCGACGACGACGTCCCGGACGGTGGTGCCCTGGACGGAGGTCAGGCCGAGTGCGGCCGCGTGGTCCGCGACGGCAGAGGCGGCGTTGTCGATCGCGGTGGTCCGAGTCGGTCTGTCGGCCGCGTCGGCGGTGGGGGAGAGTGCGGCGGCCAGCAGGGTCGCGGTGGTGGCGGCCACGCAGGCGGATGCGAGACGGCGGGACCTGCGAACCGTGCTGACGTGCTGCCGTATCCGATTCATCGGTCTCCTCGGGAAGGCGCCATCGGGCGCGTGTGGGGGGTTGCGCGGGATGTTGACGAAGATTTAAGAGGCCATGACATGTCATGTCCATAGCGCCTGCACGGGGAGGTGTGAGGGGTGAGAATCGTTTCTGCAACGCTTCGGTAGTGCAGATGTGCAGGTGAGAGTGCCGGTGGGGGTACGAGTGGGAGCGCGGGTGCGCGGACAGTTGCCGTTCTTCGTCTACGGGACGCTCCGGCCCGGCGAGATCAACCACGACGTTTTCCTGCGCGGCCGGACGCGGTCCGAGGACCCGGCCCGGCTCGCGGGCGCCGTGCTGTACGACGGGCCCGGATACCCGTACGCCGTGGAGGAGCCCGCCGGTTCCGGTGTGCGCGGGGAACTCGTCACCGCGCTGCCGGACGCGTACGCCGAACTGCTCGTCGACCTGGACCGCTTGGAGGAGTACGTGCCCGGCGATCCGCGCAGTCTCTACGAACGCGTCGAGCGCGAGGTCGCCCGCGTCGCGGACGGCACGGCCGTGCGCGCCTGGGTCTACGTCGCCGCGCCCACGGTCGCCGCGCGCCTGCGGGCCGGCGGCCGGCTCATCGAGAGCGGGGACTGGCGGCCGAGCCGCTGACCCGGTCCGCTGCCCCGGGCCGCGACCGCCTCCGCGCGCCGCACTGCGGCCCGCACCTCACGGCGAGCCCCGCCGCACTGCGGCCCGCACCTCACGGCGAGCCCCGCCTCACGGCGAGCCCCGCCTCACGGCGAGCCCCGCCTCACCCGGGCCCTGCCCCTCCGCGACGCTCGCCCTACCTCGCCCCTCGCCCTACCGCGAGCCCCGCCTCACCGGCCGGCCGCCAGTGCCCGGGTCACCCCCGGCTCCTTCGGGCCGAGGAAGCGGGGGTCCGGCTCGAACAGCACGTCCAGTGCCGCCTTGCCCGCCGCGAAGACTTCCCGGGCGCCCCCGTAGTACCAGGTCACGTCGTGCTTCGCGTCGACGCCGACGCCGTACGACGTCACGCCCGCCGCCTGGCACAGCGCGACCGCCCGCCGGATGTGGAAGCCCTGGCTGATCAGTACGGCCCGGTCCACGCCGAAGATCTTCTTGGCGCGGACACAGGAGTCCCAGGTGTCGAAGCCCGCGTAGTCACTGACGATCCGTCCGTCGGGCACGCCGTGCCGGGTCAGATAGGCGCGCATCGCGTCCGGCTCGTCGTAGTCCTCGCGGCTGTTGTCGCCGGTGACGAGGACGACCTGGATCCGGCCCGCGCGGTACAGGGTGGCCGCCGCGTCGAGGCGGTGCGCGAGGTACGGCGACGGCTCGCCGTCCCACAGGCCCGCGCCGAAGACCACCGCGACCTCGGTGCGGGGGACGTCGGCCGTGGTGTGCAGCCGGTCGCCGGTCACGACGTACAGCCAGGTCGCCGGGGACAGCGCGAGCACGCACCCGGCCATCACGGCCTGCGTCAGCCGCCGCCACCCCGCACGGGTGCGCGGCAGGCGGGGTCTGCTCGGCTTCGGTAGGCGCATCGGACGGTCCCTCCCCAGGTGACCGCGGCGGGGCGCCGTGGCCAGGTCTCGACCCTGGAGGACGCGGTAAAGGGTGATCCGGTTTCGTCGCCGCACCGATGATCGGACCCGTGTTCGATGCCGTCAGGGCAGGTCACCATGCCTCACCCACCCCGTGCCTCCCGCGGTGAACGCGCGGAGAGGGCCTGTCATCCCCGCGCAACGGGACGGCAACCTCGTACCGTCACCATCGGTTCATGACGGCGTCGCTCTCCTTCTTCGACGAGTCCGACCACCGCCGCTCCGGCGGTCTGCCCCCCGGTGGCGCCCATCTCGACAGTGCGGCGCACCTCATGAACCGGATCGGCTCCCAGCTGGCCGGTCAGCTCAGCCGCGTCTCCCTCGACGGCAGGCGGCGTCCCGCGCCGCCCGAGCTCGTCCTGGCGGCCCACGGCAGCCGCGACCCGCGCGCCGCGGCCACGGTCCGTACGCTCCTCGACCGGGTCCGCGAGCTGCGCCCCGGACTGCCCGTGCACCTCGGCCACATCGGGCTGAACGAGCCGCTGCTGTCCGACACGCTCGCCGCCCTGCGCTGCGACGAGGCGGTGCTCGTGCCGCTGCTGCTCGGGCACGGCGGGCCCGTCGAGCGGGACATCACGGAGTCGGCGGCCGGCGCCCGGGTGCGCACGCGCGTGGCCGACCCGCTCGGCCCGCACCCGCTGCTCGTCGAAGCCTTGTACGAGCGTCTGGTCGAGTCCGGCTGGCGGACCCGGCTGAGCGAGGCCGAACGCCGGGGCAGCGGTGTGGTGTTGGCCGCGGCAGGCCCCCGCGATCCCGAGTCGGCGGCCGGCACCCGCGCCACGGCCCGGCTCCTGGCCGAACGCCTCGGGGTCCCGGTGGTCCCCGCCTACGCCTGCGCCGCCACGCCCGACGTCCGCACCGCCGTGCGCGCGATGATCGCGCGGGGCCGCCACCGGGTCGCCGTGGCCGCGTACTTCACCACCCCGGGCGGCTCGGCCACCCGAAGCGCCGAAGCCGCCCCCTGGCTGGCCTCCGCCCCCCTCGGCGCCCACCCGGCGCTGGCCCGCCTGATCCTCCACCGCTACGACCACACGCCGACGACCTCGACCCCCACGGCCCCGAAACTGACAACCGCCTGAACTTCGCGACGCACCGCCGAGGGCCGGCCGCGATTCCCCGCGATCCGGCCCGCGCCCGGACCCTCGCACCCCCCGATTGTCACCGTCGGCGCTTACTGTCGAGACATGGAAGGCACCGCACTCCCCGTCAGTTACGAACCGGCCTCCGTCGAGCGTTGGGCTCCTGAGCCCGACAAACGGCCCGGTCGTACCGCCTTCCAACGCGATCGCGCCCGCGTCCTGCACTCCGCGGCGCTCCGCAGGCTGGCCGGCAAGACCCAGGTGGTGACGCCCGGCACGCGCAGTCAGGTCTGGGACGCCAGTCCGCGTACGCGGCTCACCCACTCCCTCGAATGCGCGCAGGTCGGCCGGGAGCTCGGCGCCGCCCTCGGCTGCGACCCCGACCTCGTCGAGGCGGCCTGTCTCTCCCACGACCTGGGCCACCCGCCGTTCGGGCACAACGGAGAACAGGCGCTGAACGAGTTCGCGGCCGACTGCGGCGGCTTCGAGGGCAACGCCCAGTCGCTCAGGCTCCTCACCCGCATCGAGCCCAAGCGCTTCGTCCGGGACCCCGAGTCCGGCGACCTCGTCAGCGTCGGGCTCAACCTCACCCGGGGCGCCCTGGACGCGGCCACCAAGTACCCCTGGCCGCGGGGCGCGCATCCCACCGCCCCCGGCTCCCCGAAGTTCGGTGTCTACGAGGACGACCGCCCGGTCTTCGACTGGGTCCGCAAGGACGCCCCCGGCACGCGTACCTGCTTCGAGGCCCAGGTCATGGACTGGGCGGACGACGTGGCGTATTCGGTGCACTACGTGGAGGACGGCCTGCACGCCGGCCACATCGACCCCAACTGCCTGCACGCCGAGCCCGAGCGCCAGGAGGTCTTCGCGGTCGCCGTCGGCCGGTACGTGCCCGCGGACACCGACCCCGCCGAGCTCGCCGAGGCTTTGGACCGTCTCCAGGACCAGGAGTGGTGGCCGCACGGCTACGACGGCTCCGCGGTCGCCCAGGCCCGCCTGAAGGACGCCACCAGCCAGCTCATCGGCCGCTTCTGCCTGGCCGCCGAGGGCGCCACGCGCGCGGCCTACGGCAGCGGACGGCTCACGCGCTACACCGCCGAGCTCGTCGTCCCGCGCCCGGTCCGGCTGGAGTGCGCGGTTCTCAAGGCGGTCGCGGACCGCTACGTCATGCAGCGCGCCGAGCAGGAGCGGCTGCGTGCCGACCAGCGGATCGTGGTGGCGGAACTGGCGGAGGCACTCACCGCCCGCGCTCCGGAGGGTCTGGACCCCCAGTTCCGCGCGCTGTTCGACCAGGCGGGCGACGACCGCGCCCGCAAACGGGTGATCGTCGACCAGATCGGCTCCCTGACCGACGCCTCGGCCCGTTCGCTGCACACCTGGCTGACAGCACCCCGAGGCGCGTGAGCGGAGTTCGATCCTGAGGTGGAAGGGCACTCGAAGGTGACCCTGCGTGGCCTGATCGGGTCACCCCCTCTTCCCGCATCACCCTGCGTGCGGGACGCTCGCATATGGCGACACCCTTACGAGGAGGCATCAAGTGGTCGACGCGGATCAGACATTCGTCATCGTCGGAGGCGGCCTGGCCGGCGCGAAGGCGGCCGAGACGCTCCGGACGGAGGGCTTCACCGGCCGCGTGATACTGATCTGCGACGAACGCGACCACCCCTATGAGCGCCCGCCCCTGTCCAAGGGCTATCTGCTCGGCAAGGAGGAACGCGACAGCGTCTTCGTGCACGAACCCGCCTGGTACGCGCAGAACGACATCGAGCTGCACCTGGGCCAGACCGTCGACGCCGTCGACCGGACCGCGAAGACGGTCCGCTTCGGCGAGGACGGCACCCTCGTCCACTACGACAAGCTGCTGATCGTCACCGGAGCCGAGCCCCGCCGGCTGGACGTCCCGGGCACGGACCTGGCCGGTGTCCACCATCTGCGCCGGCTCGCCCACGCCGAACGCCTCAAGGGCGTCCTGGCCGCCCTCGGCCGTGACAACGGACACATCGTGATCGCGGGCGGCGGCTGGATCGGCCTGGAGGTCGCGGCGGCGGCCCGCGAGTACGGCGCCGAGGTCACCGTCGTCGAGCCCGAGCCGACCCCGCTGCACGGCGTCCTCGGCCCCGAGCTGGGCAACGTCTTCGCCGAGCTGCACCGCGAGCACGGGGTCCGCTTCCGCTTCGGCGTCCGCCTCACGGAGATCGTCGGCCAGGACGGCATGGTCCTCGCCGCCCGCACCGACGACGGCGAGGAGCACCCCGCGCACGACGTCCTCGCGGCGATCGGCGCGGCCCCCCGGATCTCCCTCGCGGAGGCCGCGGGCCTGGAGCTCGCCGACCGCTCGCAGGGCGGTGGCATCGTGGTGGACGCCCAGCTGCGCACCTCCGACCCCGACATCTACGCGGCCGGGGACGTCGCCTCCTTCCCGCACCCCCTCTTCGGCCGGCTGCGCGTCGAGCACTGGGCCAACGCGCTCAACGCCGGTCCGGTCGCGGCCCGCGCGATGCTCGGCAAGGACGTCACCTACGACCGCGTGCCCTACTTCTTCTCCGACCAGTACGACCTGGGGATGGAGTACAGCGGATGGGCGCCGCCGGGGTCGTACGACGAGGTGGTGATCCGGGGGGACGCGGTCAAGCGGGAGTTCATCGCCTTCTGGCTCAAGGAGGGCAGGGTGCTGGCCGGGATGAACGTGAACGTGTGGGATGTCACAGAGCCGATCCAGCAGCTGATCCGGTCCAGGACCCAGGTGGACACGGAGGCGCTGGCGGATCCGCACGTCTCGCTCGAGAGCCTCGTCCCCTGAGCGGTCGCGACGAGGCCCGCCGCGGTACCCGCGCCGAAAAGGAGCGCGGGCAACCGGGCGAGCGGCGACGGAGCGGGCGCGGGCAACCGGGCGAGCGGCGACGGACGGCCCGCGGGTTCGGCACCGCGCGTCCGGCGAAGCGCTCGGGTGTCGGTGCGCCCCCGTAGAATCACCACGTGGCAGGACGGATCAACGACGAGGACGTGAAGGCGGTACGGGACGCGGTCCCGATCGACGCCGTCGTGTCCGAGTACCTCCAGCTGCGCAACGCGGGCGGCGGCAACCTCAAGGGACTCTGCCCGTTCCACGACGAGAAGTCGCCGTCCTTCCAGGTCAGCCCGAGCAAGGGACTCTTCCACTGCTTCGGCTGCCAGGAGGGCGGCGACACCATCACGTTCGTGATGAAGGTCGACCACCTCACCTTCTCCGAGTCGGTCGAGCGCCTGGCCGCCCAGGCCGGCATCACCCTGCGCTACGAGGAGGGCGGGTACAACCCCGCCCACCAGCGTGGCGAACGCATCCGCCTGGTCGAGGCCCACAAGGTCGCCGCCCAGTGGTACGCCGAGCAGCTCGCCACCAGCCCCGAGGCCGAGACCGGCCGGATCTTCCTCGCCGAGCGCGGGTTCGACCAGGCCGCCGCCGTCCACTTCGGCGTCGGCTACAGCCCCCAGGGCTGGGACCACCTCACCCGCTACCTGCGCGGCAAGGGTTTCACCGACAAGGAGCTGACCCTCTCCGGTCTCTCCCAGGAGGGCCGCCGCGGCCCCATCGACCGCTTCCGCGGCCGGCTGATGTGGCCGATCCGCGACATCGGCGGCGAGGTCGTCGGCTTCGGCGCCCGCAAGCTGTACGAGGCGGACAACGGCCCCAAGTACCTCAACACCCCCGACACGCCGATCTACCGGAAGTCCCAGGTCCTGTACGGCATCGACCTGGCGAAGAAGGACATCGCCAAGTCCAGCCGCGCGGTCGTCGTCGAGGGCTACACGGACGTCATGGCCTGCCACCTCGCCGGGGTCACCACCGCGATCGCCACCTGCGGCACGGCCTTCGGCGGCGACCACATCAAGATCCTCAGGCGCCTCCTGATGGACAACGGCAGCGCTCGCGTGATCTTCACCTTCGACGGTGACGCGGCCGGCCAGAAGGCGGCCCTGCGCGCCTTCGAGGACGACCAGAAGTTCGCCGCCGAGACGTACATCGCGATCGCGCCGGACAACATGGACCCGTGCGAGCTGCGGCTGGCCAAGGGCGACGAGGCGGTCGCCGACCTGGTCGAGCCGCGCACCCCGCTCTTCGAGTTCGCGCTGCGCCAGATCGTCGTGCGCTACGACCTCGACACCCCCGCGGGCCGCGCCGCCGCCCTCGACGAGGCCGCCCCGATCGTCGCCCGCATCAAGAACAGCGGCGCCCAGCACGAGGTCGCCGTCCAGCTGGCCGGCATGCTCGGCATCCTGGACACCCAGTTCGTGGTCAAGCGGGTGGCCCAGCTGGCCCGTTGGGCCCGCGACCGGGGCGGCAAGGGCGCCCCGGCACCGGCCCGGGGCGGCACGCAGCCCTACGACGCCGCCCCGCGTCCCACCGCCGGCGGCCCCGCCCTCAACCTCCGCAACCCCGTCTACGCCACCGAGCGCGAGCTCCTCAAGCTCGCCCTCCAGCGCCCGGAGCTGGTCTCCCCGGCCTTCGACGCGTACGGCGTCGACGAGTTCACCGCCGCGGCCTACGCGGCCGTACGCCAGGCCGTCATGGAGGCGGGCGGCGCGGAGTACGGCACGCAGGACGGACAGGAGTACCTGATCCGGGTCCGTGAGGCCGCCCCCGACGACACCGTGCGCGCGATGGTGACGGAACTGGCGGTCGAGGCGATCATGCGCAGGACGGTCGACGAGAACTACGCGGGCGAGCAGCTCGTGACCGTGCGCCGCCGGGCCGTCGAGCGCCGCATCCGTGACATCCAGTCCAGCCTCACCCGCCTCGGCTCGCACGGTGACCCGGCCCAACTCGCCGCCGTGCAGAACGAGCTGTGGATCCTCCAGCAGTACGACCAGGCGCTGCGGGAGCAGGGCGCGGCCGCCCTCTGACACGGAATCGGCCGTACACCGTTCCCGTGGTTTGAGTCCCGCGCAGAGGCCTACCCGTACACCGGGATAACCGTGCGGTCACGGAGCGGACGCAAAAAGTCACCGCACGCCCCTCGTGGCGGCGATGTGTCGTACTCCACACTGGGTTCCGGTGCCTGAGTCCTCGGAGCGCGGCCGATCCGTCCCCAACGGGTCCCACACCCCCGCGGTTCCGCTCATCGCGTACGGGACGGACAGCGGCGAGGCCGCCCACTCCGTCCCCGAAGTACCGCTGCCGCACACCTCAGCAGCGATCATCCTGGAGGTCGCCCCCGTGCAGACCCAGACCCTGACCCAGACCAACGCAAGCACGCACCGCAGCAAGAACCGCGGCAAGAACGGCGGGACCGACGGCCGTACGGACAGTCGTACGGACGGCGGTACGGACAGTCGTACGGACGGCGGTACGGACAGTCGTACGGACGGCGGTACGGACAGTCGTACGGACGGTGGCGCGGACGGCGTGGAGCCGGACGCCGAGACCGACGTGCTGGTCGCCGTGCCCCCACAGGACCGTGCCGCGCACCATCCCGAAGCGGAGCCGGAGGTCCCGTCCGAGCCGGCGGAGTCCTCCGAGCCCGGGGAGCCACCCGCCGACGAGGCGGCGCAGGAGGAGGCTCCCGAGCCCGTCGAACTCCCGCCCGCCCGCGCCGATTCCGGCAGCCCGTCCTCGGACCTGTTCCGCCAGTACCTGCGCGAGATCGGCCGCATCCCGCTGCTCACCGCCGCCGAGGAGGTCGACCTCGCCCGCCGTGTCGAGGCCGGGCTGTTCGCCGAGGAGAAGCTCCTCAACACCCCCGACCTGGACAGCCAGCTGGCCCTGGACCTGGACCGGCTGGTGGTGCTGGGCCGGATGGCCAAGCGCCGCCTGATCGAGGCCAACCTGCGGCTCGTCGTCTCCGTGGCCAAGCGGTACGTCGGCCGCGGCCTGACCATGCTCGACCTCGTCCAGGAGGGAAACCTGGGCCTGATCCGGGCCGTCGAGAAGTTCGACTACGCCCGCGGCTACAAGTTCTCCACCTACGCCACCTGGTGGATCCGCCAGGCCATGTCCCGCGCCCTCGCCGACCAGGCCCGCACCATCCGCGTCCCGGTGCACGTCGTCGAACTGATCAACCGCGTGGTGCGCGTCCAGCGCCGCATGCTCCAGGAACGCGGCTACGAACCCACCCCGGAAGAGGTCGCCGACCACCTCGACCTGGCGCCCGAGCGGGTCAGCGAGGTGCTGCGGCTGGCCCAGGAACCGGTCTCGCTGCACGCCCCCGTCGGCGAGGAGGACGACGTCGCCCTCGGCGACCTCATCGAGGACGGCGACGCGGCCTCACCGGTGGAGTCGGCGGCGTTCCTGCTGCTCAGGCAACACCTGGAAGCGGTGCTCTCCACGCTCGGCGAACGCGAGCGAAAGGTCGTCCAGCTGCGCTACGGGCTCGCCGACGGCCGCCCGCGCACGCTGGAGGAGATAGGCCGCATCTTCGGGGTGACCCGGGAACGCATCCGCCAGATCGAGTCCAAGACGCTGAACAAGCTGCGCGACCACACCTTCGCGGACCAGCTGCGGGGCTACCTGGACTGAGGGCCGCCCACTTCGGGTGAGCGGCCCTCGGGGCCGTAGGTCGGCCGCCTCAGTCGACCTCGGCCACGGCCTGCGCGAACTGCGCCTGGTACAGCCGCGCGTACGCCCCGCCCGCCGCGAGCAGTTCGGCGTGCGCCCCCTGCTCCACGATCGACCCGTTCTCCATCACCAGGATCGTGTCGGCGTCCCGGATCGTCGACAGCCGGTGCGCGATGACGAACGACGTACGCCCGTGCGCCAGCTTCGCCATCGCCTTCTGGATCAGCACCTCCGTGCGGGTGTCGACGGAACTCGTCGCCTCGTCCAGCACCAGGATCACCGGGTCGGACAGGAACGCCCGCGCGATGGTGATGAGCTGCTTCTCACCGGCGCTGACCCCGCTGCCCTCGTCGTCGATCACGGTGTCGTAGCCGTCCGGCAGGGTCCGTACGAACCGGTCGGCGTGCGCGGCGCGCGCCGCCTCCTCGATCTCCCCGCGGGTGACCTCCCGCGCGGCGCCGTACGCGATGTTCTCGGCGATCGTGCCGCCGAACAACCAGGTGTCCTGGAGCACCATGCCGATCCCGGCGCGCAGTTCGTCCCGGGACATCCGCGCGATGTCCACGCCGTCGAGGGTGATGCGCCCGCCGGTGACGTCGTAGAACCGCATGAGCAGGTTGACCAGCGTGGTCTTGCCCGCGCCGGTCGGGCCGACGATGGCGACCGTGTGCCCGGGTTCGACCTTGAGCGACAGGTCCTCGATGAGCGGCTTCTCGGGGTCGTAGCGGAACGACACGTGCTCCAGCGCGACCCGTCCGCGCAGCTCCTCGGGCCGGGCACCCGGCATCGGATCGGCGTCCTGCTCCTGCGCGTCGAGGAGTTCGAAGACCCGCTCGGCGGACGCGACACCCGACTGCACCAGGTTCGCCATCGACGCGACCTGCGTCAGCGGCATCGAGAACTGGCGCGAGTACTGGATGAAGGCCTGCACGTCACCGATCGACAGCGAGCCGGAGGCGACCCGCAGACCGCCGACGACGGCGACCAGCACGTAGTTGATGTTCGACACGAACATCATCAGCGGCTGCATCACCCCGCTGTTGAACTGCGCCCTGAAGCCCGCCTCGTACAGCGCGTCGTTCTGCTCGGCGAACTGCTTCGCCGACTCCTCCTGCCGCCCGAACACCTTCACCAGCGTGTGCCCGGTGTACATCTCCTCGATGTGCGCGTTCAGCTTTCCGGTGGAGCGCCACTGCTGCACGAAGTGCGGCTGCGACCGCTTGCCCACCCGGGTCGCCACCACGAACGACAGCGGCACGGTGACCAGCGCGACCAGCGCCAGCAGCCACGACACCCAGAACATCACCGCCAGCACACCGATGATCGTCAGCAGCGAGTTGATGAGCTGGCCCATCGACTGCTGGAGCGTCTGCCCGATGTTGTCGATGTCGTTCGTGGCCCGGCTGAGCACCTCGCCGCGCTGCCGTTGGTCGAAGTACGACAGCGGCAGCCGCGACAGCTTCGTCTGCACGTCCTCCCGCATCCGGAACATCGTCCGGTTGACCACCCGGTTCACCAGCCGCGTCGCGAACGCCATCAGCAGGCCCGCGACGAGGAACGTGCTCAGCGCCAGCAGCAGCACGTCGCCGACGGCACCGAAGTCGATGCCCTGGCCCGGCGTGAAGTCCGTGCTGCGGAGCATGTCGGCGACCGAGCCGTCACCCCGCTCGCGCATCGCCGTGAGCACCTGCTCCTTGGACGCCCCGGCCGGCATCTGCCGCCCGATGATCCCCGCGAAGACCAGGTCGGTGGCCTTGCCGAGGATCTTCGGCCCGATCACGTTCAGGCCCACGCTCACCACCACGCACGTCAGCAGCACGTAGATGGTGACCCGTTCGGGCTTGAAGTGGCTCAGCAGCCGTCTGCCCGACACCTTGAAGTCCAGCGAGCGGCTGTCCGGGCCGGTCCCGGCCATCATCCGCCCCATCGGCCCGGCCATCAGGCGGCCTCCGCTTCCGTCAGCTGGGAGAGCACGATCTCCCGGTAGGTCTCGTTGTCCGCCATCAGCTCGTGATGACGGCCGGTGCCCACGACCCGGCCCTCGTCGAGCACGACGATCCGGTCGGCGTCGCGAATGGTCGACACCCGCTGGGCGACGATGACGACGGTCGCCTCGGCGGTCTCGTCCGCCAGCGCCGCGCGCAGCGCCGCGTCGGTGGCGTAGTCGAGGGCGGAGAAGGAGTCGTCGAAGAGGTAGATCTCCGGCCGCTGCACGAGCGTACGCGCGATGGCGAGCCGCTGCCGCTGACCGCCCGAGACGTTCGTGCCGCCCTGCGCGATCGGCGCGTCGAGGCCGCCCTCCAGCCCGTCGACGAAGTCCTTGGCCTGCGCCACCTCCAGCGCGTGCCACAGCTCCTCGTCCGTGGCGTCCGGATTGCCGTAGCGCAGGTTGGTCGCCACCGTGCCCGCGAACAGGTACGGCTTCTGCGGCACCAGCCCGACCGTCCTCGCCAGCAGCTGCGGGTCGAGGTCGCGGACCTCGGTCCCGTCGACGAGCACCTCGCCGTCGGTGGCGTCGAAAAGTCTCGGTACGAGACCCAGCAGGGTCGACTTGCCGCTGCCGGTCGAGCCGATCACCGCGGTCGTCTCACCGGGGCGCGCCACCAGGTCGACGGCCTTCAGCACCGGCTCCTCGGCACCCGGGTAGCGGAAGCCCGCCCCGCGGATCTCCAGATGGCCGTGGCGGCGCAGTTCCCGCACGGGCGCGACCGGCGGCACCACGCTGGAGGAGGTCTCCAGGACCTCCTGGATGCGCTCGGCGCACACCTCCGCGCGCGGCACCATCATGAACATGAAGGTGGCCATCATCACGGACATGACGATCTGCATGAGATAGGCGAGGAACGCGGTCAGGTCGCCGATCTGCATCCCGCCGCTGTCGATGCGGTGGGCGCCGAACCACACCACGGCGATCGACGACAGGTTCACGGTCGTCATGACCACCGGGAACATCAGCGCCAGCAGGTTGCCGGTGCCCAGGGCGAGGTCGGTGAGGTCGGTGTTCGCCTTCCGGAAGCGCTCCTGCTCGTAGTCGTCGCGCACGAAGGCGCGGATGACCCGGTTGCCGGTGATCTGCTCGCGCAGCACCCGGTTCACGGTGTCCAGGCGCACCTGCATGGCCCGGAACAGCGGGCGCAGCCGGCGCACGATCAGCGTCACACAGATGCCCAGCAGCGGGACGACCGCGACCAGCACCCCGGACAGCGGGACGTCCAGACCGAGCGCCAGGACGATGCCGCCCACGCACATGATCGGCGCCGACACCAGCAGGGTGAACGTCATCAGGGCCAGCATCTGGACCTGCTGCACGTCGTTGGTCGTCCGGGTGATCAGCGAGGGGGCGCCGAAACGGCCCACCTCCCGGGCGGAGAACGACTGCACCCGGTCGAAGACGGCACCCCGCACGTCCCGGCCGAGCGCGGACGCCGTCCGGGCGCCGTAGTAGACCGCGCCGATGTTGCAGACGACCTGGGCCAGCGAGATGCCGACCATGACAGCGCCGTAGCTGAGGATGTAGCCCGTGTCGCCGTCGACGACACCCTTGTCGATGATGTCCGCGTTCAGCGTGGGCAGGTAGAGGGTGGCGCAGGTCTGCAGGAACTGCAGCAGCACCAGGAGAGCGATGGGTTTTCTGTAGGGCCTGAGATAGGCCCGCAGAAGTCGTATGAGCACGCTACGTCTCTCGGAGTCGGCGAAAGGGGCGGACGGTTGCCCCTGGCCCCTATCGTCCGACACTCCACCGGTGTTACCTCAACCGATTAAGCCAACGGATCGCCCTCATCCGCGGAACGCCCCCGGATGGGTCTGCTCCCGCACCGACACGAACTGCTGGCGCACCGCCTGTCCCACCGCCAGCTCCTCACCGGGCTCCAGGACCTGCGCGGCCGCGCCCTGCCAGGCGGGCGGGGTGCGCGGGTCGAGAGTGCCCTGGGAGGCGCCGAGCGCCCAGGCGGCCTGCCGGGCGGCGCCGATCGCCGCGTAGTCGGCGGGCTGCGGCACCACGACCTGCGCGCCGAACAGCGCGGGCGCCGCGGTCTGGACGGCGGGCAGCTCCGCGGCCGCCCCCAGCAGGAACACCCGCCGCACCTCCACGCCCCGGCCGCGCAGCACGTCGAGCGCGTCCGCGAGCCCGCACAGCATGCCCTCGAACGCGGCCCGCGCCAGGTGCTCCGGCCGCATCGACTCGCGCCTGAGGCCCGCCAGGGTCCCGGCGGTGTGCGGCAGGTTCGGCGTCCGCTCACCCTCCAGATAGGGCAGCAGCACCAGGCCGTGCGACCCCGGCGTCGACTTCATCGCCAGGTCGGACAGCGCCTCCAGATCGGCGAGGCCGAGCAGCTCGGCGGTGCCGCGCAGGGTGCGTACGGCGTTCAGGGTGGTGACGACCGGCAGGTGCATGCCGGTGGCGTCGGCCAGTGAGGTGATCATCCCGCTCTGGTCGACCAGCGCCTCGGGATGGACGGCCATCACGGAACCGGACGCCCCCAGCGACACGACCGCGTCACCGAGGCCGATACCGAGCCCGAAGGCGGCGGCCATGGTCTCGCCGGTACCGGCGGAGATCAGCAGCCCCTCCGGGGTCGTGCCGGCCGCCTCGGACGGGCCGATCACGTCGGGCAGCATCGCCTGGTGGCCGAGCGCCAGCTCGACCAGGTCGGGCCGGTAGCCACCGGTGGCGGCCGACCAGTACCCGGTGCCCGAGGCCCCGCCCCGGTCGGTGGTCCGGCGCACCGGACGCCCCAGCAGCTGCCACACCAGCCAGTCGTGGGCCTGGAGCAGTACGGCGGCGCGCCGGGCGTTGTCGGGCTCGTTCCGGGCCAGCCAGCGCAGCTTGGTCACCGGCTGCGCCGCCTGCGGCACACAGCCCACCGCCTGCGCCCAGGCCTCGCGCCCGCCGAGGGCGTCCACCAGGTCGGCCGCCGCGACCTGGGCCCGCCGGTCGCCGCCGACCAGCGCAGGCCGCACGGTGTTGCCCTGGCTGTCCAGCGGCACGATCGCGTTCTGCTGCGCGGAGACGCCGATGGCCTGCACGCCCTCCAGGAGCCCGCCGCCCGCGGCTTCGCCCAGGGACAGCAGCCAGGCCTGCGGATCGACGTCGGCCGGCCGCCCGCCGCCCTCGCCTGCCTCCAGCGGATGCGGCGCATAGCCCTGCCTGAGCACGGCTCCCGTGTCCGCGTCGCAGACGACGATACGAGTGAAATCGGGCGCACTGTCCAACCCGGCGACTATCCCCATGCTCAAAATTCTGCCGCACCGGGAGAGGTGTCGGTGCCGGGTGAAGCCTCAGGGACGTTGCAGTTCGTCTGTCATCTGGCCTCCGGCCCTGTGACCTGCGTTACGTATTGCTGGTCCCCCAGTCGTCCTCGCCCGCTCCGGCACCGTTGCGCGTCCGCAGCGAGCGCACCCGGTCCGAGACCGAGTCGGGCATCCGCTCGCCCACCTTCTCGCTCACCACGTGGTAGGCCTTGCCCGCGATCTGGCGGCCCTGCTGGGCGGCCGACTCCGCGGTGTTGCGCACGGCAGGGTTCTGCGCGACCTGACGCGCGGACTTCTTCAGCTGTTCGTAGCGCTCGCGCCCGGCCCGCGTGCCCAGCACGTAACCCAGGACGAGTCCGGCGACGAACGTGAGCCGGTAGCGCATGGCGACCGCCCTTCCCTTGCGTAGGTCTCTGGCGCGGCATCGAAGCCGGGGAGTACCGATTGGCGGAGCACCCCCCTGCTTGCGCTAATGTATGTGTCGCAGCGAGCGTCCGCCCCCTGGCGAATACCCAGGGAGATGCGTTCGATGCAACGAGGCATTCCTCCGTAGCTCAATTGGCAGAGCAGCCGGCTGTTAACCGGCAGGTTACTGGTTCGAGTCCAGTCGGGGGAGCTCGGTCCTCCGTAGCTCAATTGGCAGAGCAGCCGGCTGTTAACCGGCAGGTTACTGGTTCGAGTCCAGTCGGGGGAGCATGCTGAACGAGGACCCTTAGGGGTCCTTTTTCATGTCCGGGGGAACCGCTCGGACGGCAGCACGGTCCTCATGGTCATGCGAAGTCGACCATACGAAGCAGGAGATCGTATGAGCGGCTATGCTGCGGCAGACGGCGCGCACACATGTACGCGACACGCCGTATGGGGCGGTAGCTCAGCCGGTTAGAGCAGCGGACTCATAATCCGTCGGCCGTGGGTTCGAGTCCCACCCGCCCCACCAGTGCCGGTCCGTGACCGGAAGAAACGTTCCTTGCTGAGTGCCGGAACGTCAACTCTCGCTCAGCGGAGTGAATCCCCTGCTCGCGACTTCGGAGTCGGGCGCCGCTCGGGAGATCGGCCCGTCCGGTGCGCAGGCCGCGGGTACGGGGCAGGGCGACGTCGTAATGGCCCGAACAGAGCATGACGTCCTCGAGGACACGTACGTGAGCTGAGTCCGGCCTGTCCGCCCGTCGATCCGGTCGCGCACACCACCTGTCGGTCCGGCGGGCCGGCCCGGTGCGCCCCCTGGTTCCCGCCGGTCGACATCGCGCTCGGCCACGGGCGGAGCGGACTCTGCCGGCATCCGGCAGGCCGCTCGGGCGAGACGAGCAGGACGCCCGCCGACACCCACCAGCGCACCCCGTCCCCGGTGAACCGCGAGGCCGGCGACCGGCCCACCCGTGTTCACGCACCACGAGAACCGTCGGACTCGCGCGGAACCGCCCGCGAGAGTCCCCATGGCAGCGGTCCTGACAGCGGGACGGCGACCCCTTACACGCTCGGACAGCGGGACGAAAGACGCCGTGGCTAATTTCGTCACCGTCAACCGCGGACGCGTTGGTCCGCCGGTGCACGACTACGAGATTCCGAGAGCGCCGGTGCGAGTTCCACCGCGCTCTTGGGAGGGGGTTACCCGCCGATGACGGTGTCCACAAGTACCTTTGCGTCCGGTGTCCGGGCGCTCGAGTTCGTCCGGTCTGTCGACCGGCGCCTCCTCCACCGCCGGGCCTTGTCGGAAGTGTTCCTCACCGACACCTCGGCGGTCGACGGGCAGCGCTTCCTCGCGGGCGCCCAACTCCCCTCGTCGCACGCCTACTTCACCGATCACATCGGTCACTCGGTCGTCGACCCGATCCTGCTCCTGGAATGCGCTCGGCAGGCCGAGACCTACGGCGCGCACTCTCACCTCGGCGTCGACAGCGACACGAAGTTCGTCCTGCAGTCGTGGTCCATGCGGCTCCCCGGCCTGTTCACCGCGCACTCCGGCGACCCGGCGGAGCTGACCATCGAGGTCGCGACCGACCGACCCGTCGGCGCGACCGCGGCCGTCCGATCCGTCACGTACGAGATGCGCCTCCTGCTCCGCGGGGAGGAGGTCGGCGAGGTGCGCATGGCGGTCGGCTACCTGTCGTCGGGGACGTACTCCTTCGTCCGGTCGAAGCGGCGCGGCAGCCCGCCCGTCTCGTCCGACGACGTCGCGACCGTCCCGGCGACGGTCGCCCCTCAGGACCTCGGGCGCGCGGCGCCGGTCAACGCCCTGCTCATCGCCCCGGTGCGCGACGGTGACGGCATCTCCGCCGGCGTACGGACGCCCAACGACAACCCGAGCATGTTCGACCACGCGCAGGACCACCTGCCGGGCATGGTGCTCACGGAGGCCGCACGGCAGGCCGCCCTGCTCGCCGGCGCCCGGCTCCTCGGCCGGCCCGCGGCCGGGTCCACGCTGATCGGGTTCGACATCGGTTTCGCCAAGTTCGCCGAACTCGACGCGCCCACCACGGTCAGCGCGGTCCCCGAGCGCGACACCGACGGGATCCAGATCTTCCGGATCGCCTTCCGGCAGAACGGCGACGAGGTCGCGTCCGGCACCGTGGAGACCTCGGCCGTTCCCGCGTCGCACCGGAGCGCACGGTGAGCGGACGGGCCGCGGTACTCGCGGGACTCGGAGGCTGGCTGCCGCCGACGCGGATCACCAACGACGACCTCGCCGGGCAGTTCGACACCACCGACGAGTGGATCACCACCCGCACCGGGATCAGGCAGCGGTTCGTCGTCCCGCCGGGGCTGTCCACCTCGGACGTCGCCGTCGAGGCCGGGGCGCGGGCGCTCGCCTCGGCGGGCACGGACTCGGTGGACCTCCTCGTCCTCGCGACGAGCACCCCGGACCACCCGTGCCCGGCCACGGCGCCGGAAGTGGCCAGCCGGCTCGGGCTCGGAGAGATACCCGCGTTCGACGTGGCCGCCGTCTGCACCGGGTTCGTGTACGCGTTGGCGACCGCGTCGAGCATGATCCGTGCGGGGATCGCCGACAGCGCCCTGGTGATCGGCGCCGACACCTTCTCCACCATCCTCGACCCCGGGGACCGTACGACCAGGGCGATCTTCGGGGACGGCGCGGGGGCGACGGTGCTGCGCGCCGGAAGCCTGCGGGAACGCGGCGCGATGCTCGGGTTCGACCTGGCCAGCGACGGCTCCCAGGCCGACCTGATCACGGTGCCGGGCGGCGGGTCCGAGCACCGTTCGAAGGGCCTTGACGCACCGGGCGACGAGTTCTTCACGATGCAGGGCCGTTCGGTGTTCCGCAACGCCGTGACGCGGATGAGCGAGTCGTCGCGGCGGCTGGCGAAACAGCTCGACTGGCCCGTCGAGTCCGTCGACCGACTCGTCGCCCACCAGGCGAACATCCGCATCCTGACCGCCGTGGGCAATGAACTCGGACTGCCCGAGGAGAAGTTGGTGGTCAACCTCGACCGGGTCGGCAACACCGTCGCCGCCTCCATCCCGCTGGCACTGGCCGACGCGGTGCACACGGGCTCGATCGCGCCGGGGCACCGGGTGCTGCTGTGCGCCTTCGGCGGAGGCCTCACCTGGGGGGCCGCGGCCCTGGAGTTTCCCGAGGTGTCCGTCGAACCACTGCCGGGCCCCCCGGCGCCCGCTGAATCCACCTACACGAAGTGAACGAAGAAAGCGGAACCATGAGCGCTGTACAGGAAAAGCTGACCGGTCTTCTCGTCTCCCAGCTCGGCGTGCCCGCCGCGCAGATCGAGCCGGGGATCTCCTACAAGGATCTCGCCCTCGACTCGCTCGCGCTGATCGAGCTGACCATGCTCATCAACAAGGATCTGGGGGTCGACCTCAGCGACGAAGTCCTCCAGGGCGAGACGACCATAGCGGACACCGTCGAGCTCATCGAATCCCAGGGCGTGCGGGCGTGACCCTCCTCTCGAAGAGGGCCGTGGCGATCACCGGTGTCGGACTCGTGACCGCGGCCGGCCTCGACGCGCGGACGAGCTGGGAGCGGGTGTGCTCCGGCCGGTCGACCGCCGCTCCCGATCCCGAACTCGCCGGCCTGCCCGTCGACTTCTCCTGTCGTGTGCCGGGCTTCGACGCCGGGGCGCGGCTCGGGCCGAGCAACGCCTGGCGGCTGGACCGCTTCACGCAGCTGGCGATCGTCGCCGCCCGCCAGGCGGTGGCCGACGCGGGTCTCGACCCGGAGAGCTGGGACGGCACCCGCGTGGGCGTCATCGTCGGCAACTCGCTCGGCGGTACGGGAACATGGGAGCAGCAGCACCGCAGGTTCCTGGAGGACGCGCCGAAGAGCGTCTCCCCGTTGATGATCCCCATGGGGATGTCGAACATGGTCGCGGGCCACATGGCCATCGACGTCAAGGCGTTCGGGCCGAGCATGGTCACCGCCACCGCCTGCGCGTCCGGCTCCAACGCCATCGGCCTGGCCCGGGACCTGCTGCGGTCCGGCACCTGCGACGTGGTGCTGGCCGGTGGCGCGGAGGCCGCCTTGACGCCCGCGACCATCACCGGCCTGACGCGCATGGGCGGGCTCTCGGGGCGGCGCGAGGATCCGGCCGCCGCGTCCCGGCCGTTCGACGCGGCGCGCGACGGCTTCGTCGCGGCGGAGGGCGCGGGGATCCTCGTACTGGAGCGGCCCGAAGACGCGCGGGCGCGCGGTGCCTCGGTCTACGCCGACGTGATCGGCTTCGGCTCGTCGACGGACGCCTACCACGCCACCGCGCCCGACCCGAGCGGAGCCGGGATGGAGCGCGCCCTGCGCGCCGCCCTCGCCGACGCGGGTGTGGGGGCGGACGAGGTGGACCACGTGAACGCCCACGGCACCTCCACCCCGCTCAACGACGTCGCCGAGGGCCGCGTACTGCGCCGGGTCCTGGGCGAGCGCCCGCTGGTCACCTCGACGAAGGGCGTCACCGGGCACGCGCTCGCCGCCGCGGGCGCCATCGAGGCCGCCTTCACCGCGCTGGCGCTGCGCCATGGTGTGGTCCCGCCGACGGCCAACCTCACCGACCTCGACCCCGAGATCGACCTCAACGTCACGTCGGGCAAGGCGGCAGAGGCGGACCTGGAAGTCGCGGTGAGCACATCACTCGGTTTCGGCGGCCACAACGCCGCACTCGTATTCGCGGCCGTCTGAGAGCAGAAGGAGCAAAGGTGCGCCTGAGAAAACTGGGCAACACGGGAATCGAGATCGGTAGCGTCGGCCTCGGGTGCATGGGCATGAGCTGGCTCTACCAGGAGTCCGCCCGAGACGACGAACGCTCCATCCGGGTCATCAACGAGGCACTGGACCTCGGCGGGAACCTGCTGGACACGGCCGACCTCTATGGGGCGGGCCACAACGAGACGCTACTGGGCAAGGCCGTCGCGGGCCGCCGGGACGAGGCGGTCGTCGCGACGAAGTTCGGCATCGTCCTGGACGACCTTCAGCACCGGGCGGCCCACCGCGACAACTCGCCGGCCTACCTGCGGACAGCGGTCGAAGCCAGCCTGCGCCGGCTGAACATCGACGTCATCGACCTCTACTACGTCCATCGCATCGAACCCGCCGTGCCGCTGGCGGAGACATGGGGCGCGATGGCGGAGCTCGTCGAAGAGGGCAAGGTGCGCTGGCTCGGCATGTCCGAGGCCACCGTCGCACAGGCCCGCGAAGCACACGGGATCCACCCGGTGACCGCCGTCCAGTCCGAACTCTCGCTGTGGACACGCGACGCGCTGGAGGGCGAGTCGGGCGGGATGGTCGGCTGGTGCGAGAGCGTGGGGGCGAGCTTCATTCCGTTCGCGCCGCTGGGCCGCGGCTTTCTCACCGGGACCCTGCACCCCGGCCAGTTCGAGGACAGCGACTTCCGCACCGCCAACGCGCGCTTCCACCGCGCCGCGATGGAGGCGAACCAGCGCATCGTCGACGTGATCCGGGAGGTCGCCGACCGCCGTTCGGTCACGCCCGCCCAGGTGGCCATCGCCTGGACGCTGGCGCAGGGCGACCGCGTGGTGCCGATCCCCGGCACGAAGAACTCCCGTTATCTGCGGGAGAACCTGGCCGCGGTGGAGGTCCGCCTCACCGAGGAGGACCTGGCCGACCTGGCCGCGTTGCCCGCCGCCGTCGGAAGCAGGTACTGAGCGCATGAGCGACGACATCCGACCCGCCGGCGGCGGGCGCCGGCCCGCACGGCCCGTCCGAATCGCGTTCTTCGACGTCGACGAGACGCTGATCGACAGCAAGAGCATGTTCTCCTTCCTGGAGTTCCACCTCGCCGATCCCGACCGATACCGCGCGGCCGCCGACGAGTTGACGCGAGCGGCTCGGGCCGGCGTGCCCCGCGAGGAGACCAACCGCGCCTACTACCGGAACTACGCGGGGATGGAGGAGGCCGCGGTCGCCGAGAGCGGGCGCCGCTGGTTCGCCCGCGAGCGGCAGCGGGACGGCTTCCTCCACCAGGAGGCCGTACGCGAACTGCACCGGCTCCAGGCAGAGGGATGCGAAGTCGCGCTCGTCTCGGGGTCGTTCCGGGCCTGCCTCGAACCGATCGCGGAGCACCTCGGCGCGGACCATCTGCTGTGCGGCGAGCCCGAGGTGGTCGCGGACCGGTACACGGGCGAGGTGCGCACCGCGATGATCGGCGAGGCGAAGGCCACGGCCGCCCGCGCACTGATGAACCGGTCGGGCGCGCGTCCCGAGGAGTGCGTCGCGTACGGCGACCACGCGTCGGATCTGCCGCTGCTCACCTGCGTGGGTGGCGCGGGGGTCGTCGGGGACGACCCGGTGCTCGCCGAACACGCCGAGAGGTTCGGCTGGATCCGGTTGCCGGGGACCGCCGGGTCCGCAGCGGTGGCACAGGGGACCGCCGCTACGGACCCGGCCAGGCACCCGTCCGCCTTCTCTGCGGCGACCTCACCTCCCCCCGCCCTGCGGGCTCCCTCCACGTCGAACACGGAGGAACGCGCACATGCGACTCGGTAACGGGCTGGGGATCAGGGCGGTGCGGACGTGGCTGCCGGGGACCGTCGAGACCGCCCTGGACGCCGTCGCGCGTGGCAGGATCGGCGAGGACGACCTGACGAACACCGGTGTCACCGAAGTCCCGGTCTCGGGGACGGTCTCGGCGCCGGACATGGCGGTGGAGGCGGCGCGCGGCGCGCTGGCGGCGGCGGGCTGGGACGGCGCCGGCCTCGGCTTCACCACGCACGCCTGGATCCATCACCAGGGCCACGATTTCTGGTCCCCCGCGCACTACGTGGCGCACCGGGTCGGCGCGGTGCGCGGTGTACCGCTGGGCATCCAGGTGATGTGCAACGGCGGCGGCACCGCACTGGAGGCGGCCGCGTCGCGGCTCCTGGCCGACAGCACCGTCGGCACCGCGCTGGTCACCACCGGCGACCGCTTCCCCGACGAGGGCTTCGACCGCTGGGCGGGCGACTACGGCGTCTTCTACGGCGACGGGGCGACAGCGATCCTGCTGCACGAACGCGACGACTCTCTCGATGAGTTCACGCTCCTCGGACTGTCCAGCGCCGCCGTCTCGGCGGCCGAGGGGCTGCACCGCGGCCGGGACGAGTTCACCCCGGCGAGCCGGTGGAACAGCGACCGGATCGACGTCAAGCGCACCAAGAAGGCGTTCATCACCGATGTCGGCCTCGACGGCTTCTACAGCGGAGTGCATGTCGCTCTGCGCGACATCGTCACGACCGCGCTGGAGGAGGCCGGCATCGACGTCGACGACCCCCGCATCCGGGTTCTCGCTCTGCCCAGGGTGGGCATCAAGGTCCGCCGCGAGACGTACCACCCGGCGGTCGAGGGCCTGACCAAGGCCAGGATCGTCGAACTGGGCGACCGCACCGGCCATTTGGGAGCCGGTGACATGGCGGCGAACCTGACCGACATCCGGGAGCAGGAGCTCCTCGCGCCCGGCGAGATCGCCCTGACCATCTCGGCGGGCGGGGGCTTCGGCTTCACGTGCGCGGTCGTCGCCCGGCCCACCCGCTGATCCCCACCGTTAACCCCATCCCCCCATCAACCCCTTGAAAGGGGACCTTTCATGAGTACGGCTCGTCCGGACACCGGTCGCGGCAATCCGACTTTGACGCTTGTCGCGGTCTGTCTTGCCGTCCTGGTCCTGCCTGCCTCGCTGACCGGTACCTCCGTCGCACTTCCGGAGATCAACTCCGATCTGCACGTGGGGCTCGCCCCGTTGCAGTGGGTGGTCAACGCCTACAACCTCGCCTTCGCCTGCTTCATGCTGGGCTGCGGCTCGCTCGCGGACATCGTGGGCCGACGGCGGATGTTCGCCGCCGGTACCGCCCTGTTCGCCCTGTCGACCCTGGCTAGCGCGGTGACGTCGAGCATCGTGGTGCTCGACGTGGCGCGCGCGCTCGCCGGGCTCGGGGCCGCGGCGGTGATGACCTCGGGTGCCGCCATACTGGCCACGACGTTCGAGGGCGCCGCCCAGGCGCGGGCCTTCGCGATCCTCGGCTCGTCGGCCGGTGCCGGCCTGGCACTCGGCCCGTCGACCGCGGGTCTGCTCGTCAACACCTTCGGCTGGCGTTCGGTGTTCCTCTCGCACCTGGCCATCTCGGTGCTCGTGCTCGTCGCGGTGCCGCTGATGCCCGAGTCGAAGAACCCCGCCGCGACGAAGGTCGACTGGGCCGGCACCATCACGTTCACACTGTCCCTGTTCTGCCTGATGTACGCCATCGTCCAGGGGCCGCAGCACGGCTGGACGAGCGGTGGAACGCTGCTGCTGTTCGCCGGGTCGGTCGTGCTGATGGCACTGTTCGCCGTCGCCGAACTGCGGCAGCGCCAGCCCATGATCCAGCTCTCGCTCCTCAAGCAGGGCCGTTTCATGGCGGTTTCGCTGATCCCCGTCGCGCTGTCGTTCAGCTTCGTGTGCCTGCTGGTGCTGCTGCCCACGTACTTCACCGGGGTCGCGGGGATGAGCACGAACGCCTCGGGCGCCACGATGATGCTGCTCACCCTGCCGGTCCTGGTGGTTCCGCTCGTCGTCAGCAAGCTGGTCAAGAGCGGCGTGTCCACCCGGCTCGTCCTCACCCTGAGCCTCGTGGTCGCCGCGGTGGGCGCGGGCTGGCTCACCCTGATCGAGCCGGACGTGCCGGTGCCGGCGCTGGCCGGTCCGCTGCTGCTGCTCGGTATCTCGATGGGCATGACGGCCGGTCTGGTGGACGGTGCGGCGATCACCTCCGTGGAGCCGGCGCAGGCGGGTGCCGCCGCCGGACTCTTCAACACGATGCGCCTGGCCGGTGAGGCGTTCGCCATCGCCGTGATGAGCGCCGTGCTGCTCAACTCGACGCGCTCGCACATCTCCGACGGCCTGTCCGCGGTCCAGGGCGCGAACGGCATCGACGCGGGCGGCGTGGCCGACCGCGTGATCGGCGGCGACATGGCCGGGGCGGCCGACGCCGTCGCGGGTCCCGCTCGCTCCGACTTCCTCGACCTGCTCACCGGCAGCTACACCGACGGCCTGCACCTGGTGCTGTGGGTGGTCGTCGCCATCTGCGCCGCGAGCGCGGTGCTGGTGAGCGTGATGCTGCGCGAGCGCGCCCAGCCGGCCGCGGCCGCCGAACCCGCCGTCGAGAAGGCGGCCGTATGACCGCCCCCGCGGACGCGCTCCCCGTCCTTGTCGTGGGCGCGGGACCGGCCGGGCTCACCGCGGCGACCGAACTCACCCGGCGTGGTGTACCGGTCCGCTGCGTGGACAGGGCCGACGGCCCCAGCACGCTGTCGAAGGCGCTGGGCCTGTGGCCGCGGACCGTCGAGCTGATCCACCGGGTCGGCGGGCAGGAACTGCTGGCCACCCGCGCACTGCCCCAGTCGCAGATGCGGTACTACTCCGACGGGAAGGTCATCGCCAACCTCCGCTACAAGCCGGCGACCCGCCCGCTGATCTGCCCGCAGCCGGACATCGAGGAGGTCCTGCGGACCAACTTCACCTCGGTCGGCGGCGCTGTGCGGTGGCGGACCGAGCTGCTCGGCCTCGAGCAGCTGGACGACCGGGTGCGTGCCCGGCTGGGTCATCCGGACGGCACCGAGCACGAGGAGGAGTTCGCGTACGTCGTCGGGGCGGACGGGGCGAGCAGCACGGTCCGCGGCCACCTCGGCATCGGCTTCGAGGGATCCACGTACGAACTGCGGTTCGTGGTCGCGGACGTGATGGTCGACACCCGCTTCGATCACCGGATGACGCACTACTTCTGCTCACCACGCGGCATCCTGGTGGCCTGCGGCCTGCCGGACGGCCGCTGGCGAGTGTTCACCTCGGCGCCGGCCGGGGTGAGTCAGGAGGACGCCGACCTGGCCATGGTGCAGAGCCTGGTCGACGAGCGCGGGCCCGGCGGCATCCGGCTCCGCGACCCCGACTGGATCAGCGTCTTCAACGTGCACGCGCGGCACGCCGACACGACACGGGACGGCCGGGTCTTCCTGATCGGGGACGCCGCGCACATCCACAGCCCGGCCGGCGGGCAGGGCCTCAACGCCGGTGTCAACGACGCCCACAACCTGTCGTGGAAGCTCGCCCTGGTCTGGCACGGGCACAGCGCCGAGCGGCTGCTCGACACCTATGTGAGCGAGCGCGGGGACGTGGCGCGCGCGGTGGTGCGCCAGGCCGACGTGCAGACGAAGCTGTGGCTGCTGCGCAAGGGGCACCAGGTCCTCCTGCGCGACAACCTGTTGCGTGTCGCGTCGGGCCTGCGTCTCTTCGACCTGGCGTACGTTCCGTGGCTCGCCGGTCTGCGGATGAAATACCGGACCGGACCCTCGGCCGGGAGGAAGACGGCCGGGTTCGTGCCCGGCGCGCTGGCGCCGCAGCCGTTGCGGAAGGAACTCGACGATCTGCGCCACACGTTGATCCTGACGGGGACGCGGGACGAGTCGGCGCGCGAGCTGACCCGGTGGTGCGCCGACCGGCTCGACGCGGTGCTCGACGTCCGCACCGAGGCACGTCGTGGAAGGCCCGCGTTCGTGCTCGTCCGACCGGACGGTCACGTGGACTGGATCGCCAGGGACGTCGCCACGATGCGGGCACGACTGACGGACCTGTTCCGCCCCCTGCTCGGCGCCGGGCAGGACGAACGAGAGAGAGTGAAGGAACACACCGTATGAGCCTCATTCCGGAAAGCCACCGGGACCTGCTGGAGCGGCCGCTCTTCGGCCATCTGGCCACGATCCGGGCGGCGGGCGGTGGCCCGCAGGTGAACCCGATGTGGTTCTCCTGGGACGGAGAGTACGTCCGCTTCACCAACACGACGGTCCGCTACAAGTACAAGAACATCACAGCCGACCCGCACGTCGCGGTGTCGGTCAACGACCCGGACCAGCCGTACCGTTACCTGGAGATCCGCGGCGAGGTGGTGCGCATCGACGACGACTCGTCCGGCGAGTTCTTCGCGCAGCTCGCGCAGCGGTACGGCATGAAACTGGACGGCCCGCCGCCGGACGTCGCGCACCGCATCGTGTACGTGGTCAAGCCCACGGCGGTCAGCCACCAGTGAACCGCGGCTTGAGGCCGGCCGACGGTGACCTGCCGGGCCGCGAGGTCAGCTCCCGCCGACCTTCGCGGCCACGAGGTCCGCGACCGGACCGGTGCGCGCGCCGAGCGCGGTGAGCCGGTCGAGCGCCTCGCGGTGCTGCGCCTCGTCCACGCTGGCGGTGGCGTCGGAGACGACGACCACTTCGTAGCCCAGGCGCAGCGCCGTCGCGGCGGTGGCGGCGACGCCGTGCGCGGTGGACAGACCGGCGATCACCACCTGCGTGACGCCTTCGCGGAGCAGGCGGTCGTGGAGGTCCGTCCCCTCGAAGGCGTCGAGGCCGTTCTTGGTCACCAGGTGCTCGCCGGTACGCGGTTCCAGACCGGGAACCAACCGGTTGGGGGCGGCGTCGACGCCGCCGTCGGCGCCGTCGGCTCGTACGTACCGGACGAGGACGACGGTCGCGGAGCCGGTGCTCGCGAAGTGCTCGCGCAGCCTCCCGCAGACATCGCTCACGACATCGCCGCGGGTCGGCTGCCACGGCATGTCGACGATCCACCGTTGCAGATCAACCAGGACAAGTGCCGTGCGTGCGCGGGTCATTCAGTTCCCCCAGGACAGATGATCAGCGGTCCACCGCACCCTACCAAGGGGAAAACAGAGCCCGATGGAGAGGCCAATCGCGACGCAGGACGGCCTGCGACTGTGGACGGAGACGTTCGGCAGCCGCCGCGATCCGGCGGTGCTGCTGGTGATGGGCGGCACGGCGCCGGGCATCGTGTGGCCGGACGAGCTGTGCCGACTGATCGCCGCGGACGGGTACTTCGCGGTGCGTTACGACCACCGGGACACCGGCAGGTCGGGGAAGTCCGACGGCGAGTACGACCTGTCGACGCTGGCCGGGGACGCCGCCGACGTGATCGTCGGGCTCGGCCTGGGCTCGGCGCACGTGGTGGGCCAGTCCGTCGGCGGCATGGTGGCCCAGCTGCTCGCGCTCGACCGGCCCGAACTCGTGCGGTCGCTGGTGCTGTTGTCCAGTTCCCCGGACGCGAACGGCGATGTGCGGCTGCCGCCGAGAACCGGACTGCCCGGGCCGCGCCCGCCGATGCTGGAGCGGGCCGCACGGCTCACCGCGTCCCCGCCGCGAGGGCCCGAGGAGCGCGTGGCCGCGGCGGTCGACGGCTGGCGGGTGCTGGTGGGGCCCGCCGTGCCGTTCGACCAGGCCTACTGGATGGACCTGGTCCGGCGCGTGATGTCCCGCGGCCATGGTCTCGACACCTCCTGGCGTCACTCGGCGGCCCTGGACCGCACGCCCCCGCTGACCGGCCGGATCGCCGCCCTCGACGTGCCGACTCTCGTCGTGCACGGCGAGCAGGACCCGGTCCTTCCCCTGGAGCACGGCGAGGAACTGCACCGGGTGATCCGGCACGCGCGCCTGTGGCGGATCGCCGGCATGGGCCACATCTTCCCGCCGCACTGGTCGTCGACCATCAGGTCGCTGGTCGTCGACCACCTGCGGCGGACCTGACCGAGGGATATCGCTCCCCGCCACGACCGCCCGAATCGCGTACGAAGGAGACTGTGATGCGTCATGCAACCGGCAGGGCCGCTCCCTGGCGCGCGCGGCCGAGAGCACACGTGGGCGCGGCGCCGGTCGGGTGCTCGAAGCCCGAGACGCACGGCGACGCCGCGCTGCCGTACGTCCCCGAGCCCGGTGACGGAGTCCGGCACGCGCCCGCCGCCGACGGCACCGCCTCGTCGGCCCGCGAAACCCTCGCGTCCCCGACCGCCGACGGTGGAAGTCCGGACGCGGAAAGCGATTTCCTCCGGGCGCTGCGCAGCCGGCGCCCCTCTTACCGCCTTGATGAGGCGTCTTTCTCGGACCCGCTGACGGCGGCGATTTCACGGTTCACGGGCACTGCGTGAGCGCACTGGCCGGGCCAGGAATCCAGAAACGTCGAAACGGCCAGGAGCTCGTCACGAGCCCGTCGCTTTCGCGCGGCAACCGTCACGGCAGGGAATTCCCCGCCGACGAACAGACGTGGAACATCTCGTGGGGAAATTCCGCGCCGAGCCACCTCCGGTGCCCACCGGAACCCGGCACGTCACCCTCGCTCCACTGTCCGGAGCCGGTCCCGCCGCCCTCACCTCGGCGGGTACGGGCGCGAAAGATCGGACCTGGTGTGTGACAAACCGAACAAGGCGGGACTCCCGGGGCGCCTCCGATGTCGCCTAGGGTGGCAACGGCACGGCTGAGGGGTCCCCTTGCACGCGTTCTGGCAATGGCGCGGTGCGTAGCATCGGGAGGCTGTGCACACGTCTACGGGGGACGGCAAGAACTGCATGGTGCGAACAGAATTCGTCCCATCGCCGAGCGCAGCCGCGCCTGGCGTCGGGAACAGTTTCGGAATATTGGGAACGCTCTCCGCGCGCGTCGCCGGCCGAGAATTGGTGATTGATTCCGGGAAACTCCGGGTGCTGCTGGCCGCGCTCCTGCTGCGGGCCGGGTCGGTGGTCGACAACGACCGCCTCGCCGACTGGCTGTGGGACGAGCGCAAGCCGTCGAACCCGCGCGGGGCGCTGCACACGTACGTACGACGGCTGAGAATGCTGCTCGGCGACGCCGGCCTGGTGGAGACGGCGGCCGGCGGCTACCGGATCGACGTGGCCGACGGGGAGTTGGACCTGACGCGGTTCCGCCGTCTGGTCCGGCTGGCCCAGCAGGCGGAGATGCCGGAGGAGCGGACGCGGCTGCTGGCCGACGCGCTGAGCACCTGGCGGGGCGCGCCGCTCGCGGACATCCCGTCGGACGCGTTGCGCCGCGACGAGTCCCCGGCACTGGAGGACGAGCGGCTCGGCGCGCTGGAGGCGTACTTCGAGACCGAGCTCCACCTCGGCAGGCACGCGCAGCTGGTGAAGGAGTTGCGCACGGCGGCCATGGACAACCCCTTGCGGGAGAACTTCTGGAGCCTGCTGATGCTGGCTCTGTACCGCTCGGGACGGCAGGCGGAGGCGCTGGACATCTACCAGCAGGCCCGCCGTGAACTGGTCGGACAACTCGGCGTCGAGCCCGGGGAACGGCTGCGCTCCCTGCACGCCGGCATCCTCGAATCGGACCCCGCCCTCGCGGCCCCGCACGGGCCGCGCCTCGGCGCCGTCACGGTACCCGCGCAACTCCCGCCCCTGGCCGTGGGTTTCGTGGGCCGGGACGAGGTCGTCGGCCGGATCGAGACGATGCTCCCTCCGGCTCCGGACCGTACCGGCGTCCCCGTCGTGGTCCTGTCCGGGCCGCCCGGCGTGGGCAAGACGGCGCTCGCGGTATGGCTCGGCAGCCGGGTGCGGAGCGCCTTCCCGGACGGACAGCTGTACGTGAACCTGCGCGGCTACGAGCAGGGCGGGGCGCAGACGCCGCTCCCGCCGGACCAGGTGCTCTCGCAGTTCCTGCGCAGCCTCGGCGTGCCCGCGGACCAGATCCCGGTCGACCCGGTCGAACAGGCCAATCTCTACCGGTCGAAGCTGACCGGGAAGAGCGTGCTGGTGGTGCTGGACAACGCGTCCAGCGTCGAGCAGGTGCTGCCGCTCATCCCCGGCGACGCGGGATGTTCCGTACTGATCACCAGCAGGCGGCAGTTACGCTCCCTCGCGGTCACGCACGGCGCGCAGGTGATCAGGGTCGGCACGCTCAGCGCGCAGGAGTCGGCCGAGCTGGTCACCGGCATGATGCGGCAGGCCGCGGTGGCGATCGAGCCGGATGTGGTACGCGAAGTGGCCGCCCTGTGCTCGTACCTGCCGCTCGCGCTCCGGATCGCCGCGGCGAACCTGATCGGCGCCCCAGGCGGGCAGACCGAGGACTACCTGGAGAGTCTGCGTCGCGGAAACCGTCTCGCCGCGCTCTCCGTCGACGGCGACACGTCCGCCGTCTCCACGGCCATCGCCCTGTCGTACGACGCGTTGACCCCGCACGACCGCGCGGTCTTCCGCCTGGCCGGGCTCTTCCCGGGCTCCGACTTCACACCCGCCGCCGTGTCGGTGCTCGCCGACATCAGCGAGGCGCAGGCACGGACCGGCCTGAGCCGCCTGGAGACGGCGAGCCTGCTGCAGCAACCCGCCCCCGGCCGCTACCAGTTCCACGATCTGCTGCGTGAGTACGCGCAGGGCTGCGCGCTCGCCGAGCACTCCGCGCGGGAGCGGGCCGAAGCCCTGGAGCGGCTCGGCCAGTGGTATCTCGCGGGCGCCTGCGCCGCGGCCGACGTCCTCTACTCGGAATTCGTGCGGCTGGCCCAACCGGAGCGGCCGAAGGCGACCTTCGACGCGCCGCAGTTCCCGAACGAGAGCCACGCGATGGCCTGGCTGCTGGCCGAGCGACGCAATCTGATGGCCTGTGTGCGCCACTTCGGCACGCACGGCCCCCACCAGATGTCCTGGCATCTGGCCGACGCGCTGCGCGGTTTCTTCTGGACGGGCAAGTACCGCACCGAGTGGCGGGAGACGACCAGCATCGGGCTGTCCGCCGCCGAGTCCCTCCACGAAGAGCGCGGCATCGCGGCGATGCACCGCAGCCTCGCCAACCTCCACAACACGCTGGGCGACTACGAGCGGGCCATCGCGCACCAGGAGAAGAGCCTCGCGCTGCACGACCGGCTCGGCATGGCCGAGGAGGTCGCGGCCACGCTCAACAACATGAGCCTCGCCCACCTCAGCCTGGGCCGGGGCGCGCAGGCCGAGGAGGCCGCACGGCGGGCGCTGGACGTCGCGCACACCATCCGGTCGCCACGGCTGGAGGCCACTACCCAAGGCCTGTTGGGGTTCATCCACTGGACGCGGGGAGACATGGCGCGCGCCACCGAGTGCCTCACGGCGTCGCTGGCCACCGCGGGCGGCCTCGGCCTGCACCACATCAGCTCGTACAGCCTGCGCAACCTGGGCCTGGTGCGCCAGGCGACCGGGGAGCCGGCCGAGGCGCGGTCCTGCTTCACCCGGGCGCTGAAGGTGTCCGAGTCCATCGACTCCTCGTACGACAGAAGCATCTCGCTGTACGGACTCGCCCTCGTCGACCTGGACATCGGCCGGCCCGAGACCGCGCTCGACTCGGCCCAGCGGGCGCTGAGTTCCTTCCAGGAGTGCGGCGACCGCACCTACGAGGTGGAGACGCTGTGCCTCCTCTCGGCCATCAGCGTGGGCCTCGGCTCGCTGCCGCAGTCGGCCCGTTACGCGGCCGCGGCGCTCGACGGCGCGCGGCAGATCGGCTATGTCGACGGCGAGGCGTACGCACTGGCCCGCATGGCCGTCACGGACGGGTTGCTGGGCCGTGAGGACGCCGCCGGGCACGCCGAGGAGGCCCGCACCCTCGCCGAGGGCAGCGTGAACCACATCGCCCGCAGCAAGGTCCTCCTGGAACTGGCCCCGCTCTACCTGAGGCTGGGCGACCCGCACCGCGCCGAGGAGTGCGCGCAGCTGGCGCTCGCCCTGTCGCAGCCGACCGCGCAGCGGCTGAACATCGCCAGGGCCAGGCACGTCCTGGGCGCCGTCGCCACGTTCGACGGCGACCACCCGCGGGCGCGGGCGTACTGGACCCAGGCTCTGGAAGCGTTCACCGAGATCGGCGTCGCCGAGGCCGAAGACGTACGCGCACGACTCGGCGCCATACCCGTCGCAACCGCCGCACCCGCCGCGCCCGTCGCACCCGCCGCACGATCACAGCACGGGAGGACGACATCGTGAACACCCTTGTCGCGGAGGCGGGTCGCGTATCCCTGGGGAGGGGCCGACTGCGGCCGGTGCTGGTCGCCTCCGTCGGCAACGCCATGGAGTGGTTCGACTGGGCCACGTTCGTGACGTTCGCCGCGCTGCTCGGCCCGCACTTCTACCCGGCGGGCGACGGGACCACGAACGTCCTGCGGACCTTGTCGGTCTTCGCGGTCGGGTTCCTGTTCCGACCGCTCGGCGGGGCGCTGATCGGCGCGTACTGCGACCGCCACGGCCGCACCACGGCACTGCGGCTGTCCCTGCTGATGATGGCGGGCGGCAGCCTCTTGATCGCGCTCGCCCCGCCCTACCGGACGATCGGCGTACTGGCCCCGGCGCTGCTGGTGGTGGCCAGGGCGCTCCAGGGGCTGTCCGCGGGCGGCGAGGGCGCGGCGATGAGCACGTACGTGAACGAGATCGCGCCGAGCGGGCGCCGCGGCCTGTACTCCAGCGCCGTCTACATCAGCACCACCCTCGGCACGCTCGCGGCCACGCTGCTCGCGCTGCTCCTGCACGACACGCTCACCCCTGCCCAGCTGGGAACCTGGGGCTGGCGGGTTCCCTTCGCGCTCGGCGCGCTGCTCGCCCTGTACGGCTGGTACCTGCGCGGCCGGATGCGCGAGACACCCGTCTTCGACGCGGTGCGGGGGCGGCCGCGCAACCCGGCGCGGGAGGTGCTGCGCACACACCCGCGCGCCGCCGCCCGCGTGGTCGGCTTCACGCTGGGTGCGACCGTCGTCTACTACACCTTCGCCTCGTACCTGCCGTTGTACGCCCAACTCCAGTACGGGATACCGGCGAACGCCGCGCTGAAGGCCGCCGTCGTCGCGCAGGTGGTGTTCATGGCCGCGCTTCCGCTGCTCGGCATGGCCGCCGACCGGTACGGGCGCCGTCCGCTGCTGCTGGTGTTCGGCTGCGGGTTCGCCATCGTGTCCCCGCTGCTCTTCGGGCTCCTGTCGGGTTCGGCCGTGCGGCTGGGCGCGGTGATGACGGCGGCTCTGCTGCTGTTCGGCTGCTACGCGGCGGCCGCGCCGTCGGCGGTGCTGGAGATGTTTCCGACGTCGCTGCGGTCGAGCGGCATCGGGCTGCCGTACGCGCTGACGGTGGCCCTGTTCGGCGGCACGGCGCCCTACCTGATCGAGTACCTCTCCGCGCACGGCCACACCACCTGGTACCCGTGGTACGTGGTGGTGCTCTGTCTGATCAGCACTGTGTCGTTCTTCCGGTACCGGGAGACCAAGGACGTGGACCTGGCGGCCGTCGGGGAGGGTTAGCGGTGAGCGGCGAGCGGCGAGCGGTGAGCGGCGAACGCCGAGGGGCCAGACCACCGCACACGGTGGCCCGGCCCCTCGGGGGTCACTTTCCTCAGCGGTCGGCGCGCGTCTCCTCAAGCGTGTCCCGCGCCGCCCTCACGACGGCCGGCCACCGGGGCGACGCCGGTTGTCCGACTTCGGCCGCGCTCTCGCGTGCGCCTGGAGGCCGACGGCCTTTCTCCGGGGAGGCGTCACGTACGGCTTCGGGGGGCGGTCAGTCGGGACGTCAGGAGGTGGGAGTCGAGGAGTGAGACGTCGGCCATGCGGTCGGCCCGCGTGTAGCCGGCCAGCATGCGCTTGGTCAGGACGAGGGCCTCGGGTGAGCGGCGTACGAGTGGCCTCGTCCAGCCGGCGATGGTGTCGTCCAACCGGTCGAGGGGGGCGACCTTGTGGAGGAGACCGATCCGATGGGCGGTCGGGGAGTCGAACACGTCGCAGGTGAGCATGAGCTCACGGATGTTCGCGGCGCCGGCCTCGGAGATGAGGCGGCCCATGGCTCCGCCCCACGCGGGGGAGAGGCCCAGACCGACCTCCGGCATCCGGAACCGGCAGGTGTCGGCGCCCGCCCGCAGGTCGAAGTAGGCGGCGAGCGCGAGACCGGCGCCTATGACGCTGCCGTGGAGCCGGGCGACGGTGATGACGTGGGTGGTCTCGAGTGCCTGGCACAGACGGTGGGCCTTGTCCGCGATGCGACGCAGCGCGGCTCCTGTCGGGTCGGAGGTGACGGCGTCCTGGTATTCCTGGCGGTCGGCTCCCAGGCAGAAGTCCTTGCCCAGGGACGACAGGACCAGGACGCGGACGTCGGGCTGCTCGTGGAGGCCGTCGAGCAGGGCGAGGAGGTCGTCGAGTACGGCGGTGCTCAGGGTGTCGTCCTGGGCGGCGGGGTTGAGCCGGACGTGCAGGACGGGGCCGGTCTGCTCGACGGCGAGGGTTTCGCGGACCGGTGCGGTAAAGGTGAGGGGGGAGGGGTTCATGCGAGGGCGACATCCAGGTTCAGCAGGCGCCGGAACGCCACCCTGGGGGCCCAGCCCGGGCGGCGGACCAGGGTGAGGCGGGGCAGGCGCGTGGTCAGTTGGTGGAGCAGGGTGTGAGCCTCGAGCCGGGCGAGGGGGGCGCCGAGGCAGTAGTGGATGCCTCCGCTGAAGGCGAGGTGGCCGGGCTTGCGGCGGGGGTCGAAGAGGTCGGGGTGCGGGTGTCTCTCCGGGTCGCGGTGGGCCGCTCCGACCATGAGGTGGACCATCTGGTCGGCGCCGACCTCGACGCCGTCGAGCAGGCAGTCCCTGGCGGCCACTCGGCTGATCACATGGGTCGGCGGGTCGTAGCGCAACGATTCTTCGACGAACGCCGGGACGAGGTCGGGGTGTTCGGCGATCATGTTCCACCGCGTCGGGTCCTCGACGAGCAGGAGCGTCATGGTCGACAACAGGGTGGACGTGGTCTCCAGGGCCGCCAGCAGCACGAACAGGGCCAGGAAGTAGACCCCTTCGTCGGCCTTGTCCTGGTCCGGTTCCAGGGCGTCCCACCTCCGTATCCAGTCCGAGACGGGGTCGTCGCCGAGGCGGGTGCGCCGGTCGCGCACCAGCTCCAGGAAGTAGGTCCGCAGTTCGGCCATGGCCGCGTCCGACCGGGCCAACTGGCTCGCGGAGGGCAGCAGTTCCTGGGTGAAGACCTGGTCATGGGTCAGTTCCCGCAGCCGTGGCCAGTCGGCGGCGGGCAGGCCGAGCCAGTCCCCGATGGTGGCGATCGGGAGTTCTTCGCTGACCAGCGCGGCGAAGTCCGCCTCGCCGGTGTGGAGATGGTCCATCAGGGAGTCGAGGAGGCGCTCGACGATCCCGCCGACCCGCCGCCCCATGCGTTCGATCGTGCCGCGGTCGAAGGTGCCGGCCGCACGGCGCACCCGGGTGTGCTCCGGCGGGTTGAGCGCGGGCAGGGTGCTGCTGATCTCACGGGAGGAGGGGGCGCTCCAGCGGGTGCGCTCCCCCTGCCGCTGCCTCCACTCCTTGTCCGGCTCCAGCCAGTCGCCGCTGCGCAGCACCCGGTCACAGGTGCTGAATCTGGTCACGAGCAGACCGCCCCAGGGTGCGGGGCTGACTCCGCCCTGCGACCGGAGCTCCGCGTAGATGGAGAATGGGTCGGTCTGTCCCTCGGGCTTCCGGAGACGGGAGAAGAGAGAGACGGTGGCGCGACGGTCGGACGACGGAGTCGTGACACTCAACCCCACGATGACGGCTCCTTTCTGAGCAACAGCCGCCATACGTACCCGTGGGTTGATTGAAGCATCCAATACCACTGTGTTCTCTTAGGGTTACCTACGTCACTCGCCTCTGGTCCAGGCCAGGAAGCGGCTGAACAGCCCGCCCTTGGGCTGGGGCGCCGCGTGCGCCGGCCGGGACGTGGGAACCGCGGACGGCTGGGGGGCCGAGGCGGACGGCTGCGTGCCCAGGGGAGCCCCGGCGGCGGTGGACCGGGAGGCTGCGGCCGACAGCACCGTGCGCGGGGTGAACCGGATCGGAACGGTCACCAGCGTGCGGCTCCACGGGCTCGGCGCCCAGGCGAGCTCCTTGAACGGGACGCGTGTCTCGACGTCCGGCAGCCGGTTGACCAGGGACTCGACGGCGGTCGCGGCGATCATGAACGCCGGGTCCTTGGCCGGACACGCGTGCGGGCCGGCGCCGAAGGCCAGATGGGCCTTGGCGCTGAGCTGTTCGCGGTGCTCGGTCAGCTTGGGGTCGGTGTTGGCCGCCGCGAAGGAGATCAGCACCGGGTGGTTGGCCCTGAGGACCCGGCCGCCCAGTTCGACGTCGTGGGTGGGGTAATGGGCCGCATAGTTGGCGATCGGGGCGTAGTTCCACAGCGTCTGCACGACCGCGTCCTCGATCGGCAGGCCGGTCGGCCAGTCGCCGCTGAGGTACAGGGCGCTGCTGGTGCCGATGGCGGCGGTCAGCGGCGCGGTGCCGCCGGAGAGCAGCGTCACGAGCTGGTGCAGCACCTCCTCGTCGGTCAGCCGGGCCGAGTGCACCATCAGACGGGTGGTGAGGTCCTCGCCGGGCTGGCTGCGTTTGAGGGCGATCAGTTCGGCGAGGGCGCCACCGAGGACCGCGTCGGCGCCGGGGGTGCCTTCGAAGATGCCGCTGATCCCGACGATGACGCGGTCGCCGATCTCCGGCGGGCAGCCGAACAGGTCGCTGAAGACCAGCAGGGGCAGCGGCTGCGCGTACGCGGCCATCAGCTCGGCCTGCCCCAGCGGCTCGGAGCTGAACCCGCTGATCAGGTAGTCGGCGGACTGCTGGGTCTTCCGGGCGAGCCGGCCCTCGTCGATGGTGGCCAGACTGTCGGTGACCGCCTGGCGCAGGCGGGCGTGCGCCGCGCCGTCGCTGAACAGAGCGTTCGGGCGGTAGCCCATCATGGGCAGTGCCGGGCTGTCCTCGGGGATGCGGCCCGCGTTCAGGTCCGCCCAGCGGCGCGAGTCCCGGACGAACGAGCCGGCGTTCTGGAGGATGTACAGGCTGGCGTCGTAACTGGTGACCAGCTCGACCTCGACGCCCGGCGCGATGTCGACCGGGGAGCTCGGTCCCTTCGAACGCAGGCCGGCGTAATGGGCCTCGGGGTCGGAGCCGAACTCGGGTCCGAACAGCTGGACGTTGCCGTGCGCGGGGCACCCCGCCGGTATCCCGGAGGGGTCGAATTGCTGCTGCATGCCGTGACTCCTAGCCAAGTATGGACATGAGGTGCTCGACGAGGGTGATGAGTGCCTGCCCCGAAGAGCCCCGGTCGCGGACGTCGCAGTGCACGATCGGGGTCTCGTCGGAGAGGTTCAGCGCCTCGCGCACTTCGTCGAGCGGGTAGGCCGGGGTGCCGTCGAAGTGGTTGACGCCGATGGCATAGGTCAGGCCGAAGCGCTCGACCAGGTCGAGGATGGGGAAGCTCTCGTGCAGCCGCTCGGGGTCCACCAGGACCAGGGCGCCCAGCGCGCCCCGGGACAGGCCCTCCCACATCTCCTTGAAACGTTCCTGTCCGGGCGTTCCGAAGAGATAGAGGACCAGGGTGTCGCTGAGCGTCAGACGTCCGAAGTCCATCGCCACGGTCGTGGTCGTCTTGTTCGGGGTTCCCGAGAGGTCGTCGAAGCCCTCGCTGGCCTCGGTGATCTCCTCCTCGGTCTGCAGCGGTTTGATCTCCGAGATGCTGCCGATGCACGTGGTCTTGCCGACCCCGAAGTGGCCCACGATGAGAACCTTCACCGCGTGGGAGACGGCCGGATCAAGATGCTTCACTTACGCTCCCAAGTGGGTTCGCAGGCCGTCGAGTACGGCGACGAGCAGTTCGCGGTCGTGACGCTCGGCACGTTCCGGGGGGTTCCTCACGATGATGAGGTCCTTTTCCGCCATCTCCGCCAGCAGGATGCGCACGATGCCCAGCGGCAGGTGCGTATGGCCGGAGACCTCGGCCACGGACAGATAGCCGTCGGCTATCAGGTCCATGACCCGTCGGGCTTCCGGGGACAGGGTGCGGGCCGCGGCCGACGTGTCGGCGTGGGCGATCACCAGGGTGGTGTGCTCGAACTCGTGGTCCGCGGGCAGTCCACGTCCCTGGGTGATGACGAAGAGAGGGACTAACGCGGATGTCAGTTCCAGTTCGTCCGGTCCTTCATCGTGCATGGCCGGCCCTCCCTTGCTGCGGCACCCGCTGCGGGGTGACCATGAGCACCACGTCCTTGAGGCGCGTGGTGAACTCCTCGATGTCACAGTCGTGTTCGGCCGCGGCCGCGAGAAAGGCGTCACCACCCGCGGAGATCAGGAAGATCCAGCCGTGCTGGAACTCGATCACCGTCTGCTGCCACTCGTCGGCCTCCTGGCCGCCCGCGAACTGCGAGGTCGCACGGCTGTAGGCGAGGATGCCCGTCATGGCCGCGGAGATCGTGTCCGCCAGGTCCTTGTCCATCCCCGAACTCGCGCCGCGGGGCAGTCCGTCGGCGCCGAGCAGCACGGCGTGCCGGGCACCGGGGACGGACGAGATCACCTCGTCCAGTTCGGGGAGGACGATCCCCTGACCGCCCGCCCCCGCCCGCTGCGCCGAGGCGCCGTCGCCGCCCTCGGCCGGCTCCCCGACGCCCACCCTGGGCCGGGAGGCGAGGTTGTCACCGAGCCGCATGACCAGACGGTTCATACGGAACGACATCTGCTCCATGTCGACGTCGGGTTCGGCGGCGGCGGCCAGGTAGGCGCCCTGCCCCGCACCGATCAGGAACACCCAGCCGTGCGAGAACTCGATGATCGTCTGGTTCCACTGCCGTTCCTGCGCCAGCCCGGCGAAGTGGGCGGTGGCCCGGCTGAGCGACTGCATCCCGGCCATGGCGGCGGAGATGGTCCGCACGTCCGCCGGGCTCAGGCCCTCCGTGGCCCCGCGGGGGAGGCCGTCGGCGGACAGCACCACGGCGTGCAAGGCCCGGGGGACGTTGTCGACGATGTCCTTGACCATCCACGACATGTCTGTGGTCATGCGTCTTCGGACCCTTCGGGCGACGGGGCGGTGAGGTCGCGGCCCGTCAGCGTGCCGCGCTGGAAAGCGCCCAGGCCGCCGCCGGACCCACGGGCGGTCCTTCTGGACGTCTGCGTCCCTCGCGGGGCGCCGTCGCCGGAGGGAACACTGGCGATGGGCGTCTGGCGCGCTCCGCGCTTGGGCAGGCCGTGCACCGTGCGCGTGCTGTTCTGATCGCGGTTCTCGACCCCCCTGATACTGATGGGGGTCTCCTCGGCCGGGGCCGGCGTCTCCTCCATGGTCCACAGCTCCTCTGGCAGCAGGACGACGGCCCGGACGCCGCCGTAGCGCGAGACTCCGGTGACATCCACCTTGAAGCCGTACTGACTCGCGATCAGACCGACCACGGGGAAACCGAACTTGGGCTGGGAGCCCAGCTGCGACAGCCGGGGGACGGAGTCCCCGGACAGCAGCACGGTCGCCTTCTGCCGGTCCTCGTCGTTCATGCCGACGCCGGCGTCGTCGATCACGATGCACAGGTTCTTCTGGACCCGCTGGAACGTCACCTCGATCGGTGCGTCCGCCTGGGAGAAGCTGGCAGCGTTGTCAAGCAGCTCCGCCACGGCGAGGGCGACCGGGGCGACCGCGGTCGCCTTCAGCGCGATGCCGCTCGGCTGCATGATCTCGACCCGGTTGAAGTTGCGGATCTGGCTCTGGGCGCTGCGCACGACGTCGTAGACGCTGGCGGGCTGGTTGCGGCGGCTGACGGGAGCGCCGCACATGACCGCGATGCCCTGGGCCTTACGGGCCATCTGGGCGTTGGCGTGGTTCACGTCCATCAGGTCGGCGAGGACGGTGTGTCCTCCGTACTTGCGCTGGATCTCGTCCAGCAGCACGGTCTGCTCGGCCGCGAGGCTCTGCAGGAAGCGGGCGGCGCCCTTGAGGACGTCCTTGGTGTTCGCCTCCGCCGACTGCTCGGCGTCCCGGATGACCCGGTCCTGGTCGCCCCGGACCCTCAGCAGCTCGCCCTGGGCCAGGTGCAGGTGTCCCTGGACGGTGCCGAGCTCCTGCTCCAGCGCGGCCTCGGCCTGCCTCTTCTTCACCCCCAGGGCCCTGTTGCGGAGGACGAGCACCACAACCGCGGCGACGGCTATCGCCGTGACCGCAACCAGGCACCACATAAGCGCGTCTCGATTCATGGAAAACCTTTCCCGGCGCGTGGCATGCAGGCCTCCGCGGATACACCTCGCGAGGGTCCGCGACACTCCACGGGGGATTGCATAACCGCTGGTGCACGAGGAGTTGACCGATACCGGGCCGGAGCCCGAGGCAAGTCGATCAAGGTCGCAGACGCGGGAATGCTATCACCGTGTCCAGGCCTCGGATCGGCGGCCCTCGGGGGCCTCTACCGGGCACAACGGGCCTTCCAGGCAAGGCGGTTGACGGTGCATCCGATCGTCGTCACTGGCAGGTGTGCCCGATGGTCGAAGGATAGCTCTGAGTAACCGGGACCGCCTGCGGGCGCCTTGAACCTACAGAACTTTTCCACACCCGGCCGTGCCTCGGTCCGGGGGTGAAATCCCCTGTTCACGAACCGATGTCCCGCCGTTCACGCAGGGATGCCCCGCCCCCGTCGGGTGGCGGGGGCGGGGCATCCGATGTGTCGGTCGTGCGGGTCAGCCGAGTTGCGTGACCTTCGGGACGTCACCCGTGGCCGACGCGTCGGCCGGGGGCAGGGCGGTGGGGTAGACGCGGATGCCGCTCACGGACGCGTTGGCGTACTCGCCGTAGGCGCCGGAGGACAGTTTGCGGCCGATCTGGAGCGGGCCGGTGGCGTTCCAGGGGGTGTAGGTCCAGTCCCTGCTGCCGGTGAGCCTGCCGTTGACGTACAGGCGCAGCTCCTTGGCGGTGGCGTCGTAGACGCCGACCAGATGGGTCCACTGACCGGTGGTGGCCTTGCTGCCGTAGACGGCCCGCCAGACGGCCCCGGTGGTGCCGTCGGTGCTGTGCCGGCCGAAGCCCCAGACCTGCGCGCCGGAGGAGTAGTACAGCTGGAAACCGTTGTTGGTGGTGCCGTTCTGGGAGAGGAAGGTGCTGTTTCCGGTCAGGGAGTTGAGCTTGACCCAGGCCGAGACGGTGAAGCTCTTGGAGGTGTCCACTGCGGACGCGGTGGCGGCCGCGTACCCCGTGGTGCCGTTCAGGGTGACGGAGTTGCCGCGGGTGGTGTCGGTGGCCCAGGTGTAGCCACCGGACAGAGTGGCGGTGAGTGTGCCGGTGCTGTCGGCAGTGGTGGTGCCGGCGCCCTCGGCGAGCTTCCACCAGTGCGTAGCCGTGTCCGACACCGAACCCAGGGAGACCGGCGGAGCGAAGTCGTACATGGGAGGGGAGGTGAGGACCGGGCTCTGGCGGTAGTTGTACTCGTCGAGTTGCCCGAAGACGTCCACCGCGTAGAGATCGGGCAGGCCGTCCGGGCCGCCGGGGTTGGTCGCGCCCGGCTGCACGGGACTGTTGATGTCACCGGGGGAGGCGATGCGGGGGTAGGCGGCCGGCGACAGGGTGAGCCCCAGGCTCGTGTGCACCGTGGGGTGGAGGAGAGCGGGGACCAGGGTCGCCGCGTCCACCGTGATCGGGTAGCTGTACAGGCTGCCCGTCGCGTTGTCACGGGACCACAGGACCGGGTTGCCCTTGAAGGTGCCCGCGGCGATCAGGGTCTGCCCGGTCCAGTCGCCGTCGCCGAGCAGGATCGGGTTCTTCAGGTGGTAACCGCCGTCGGACTGGTAGATCCACAGCTCCTTGTTCTCAACGCTGATGACGGCGGGATAGCCATTGGTGTTGCCGAAGACGTTGCCGGGTGTGACGAGCTGGCTGATGTTCCAGGTCTGGCTGTTGTAGTCGGTACCGCGGCAGCGGCTGTCGTCGGCGACGATGTCGGCCGGCGCGCAGGCGTCCTTGGTGATGACGTCGAACCGCCTTCCGATGAAGCCGCCGTACGTGGAGTACGGGGAGCGCGGGAAGGACGCGTCGTCGACCGGATCCTGGTCGTTCTTCACGACGTACAGTTTGCCGCTCTTGTACGCGAAGAGGTCGTCGACGTTCGTGCCGTGCAGGTTGCCCCGGTGGGCGATGAGGTAGGTGTCCCAGCCGGTGCCGTCGGGGGAGTCGGACTTGGTGGCGACGGTGACCGGGCCGGTGACCGCCGGCGGGGCGCCGGTCACCGGGCCGCCCGGCCCCGGGGCCGTGTTCTGGGCGGGGTCGCTGTTGCCGGGGATCAGGTCGAGGTCGCCGGTCTTGGTGGTGGCGAGCAGGTCGGGCACGCCGTCGCCGGAGATGTCACCGGGCTTGACCGAGGTGGCCGGGTTCCAGGGGACGGTGAAGGTGTAGCCGGAGGGGGCGGTGGAGATGTTGCCCGCCTTGTCCACACCGGCCACGTACAGGGTGTGCACACCCCAGTCGCGGATCGGGACGGGGATGGTCGCGGTGGACCTGCCCTGGGTGTCGGTGCCGGTGAGCGCGGCGCTCTGACCGTCGGCCGCGGTGGGCGGCGAGTCGAGCTGCCACAGGAAGGAGCCCATGCCGCTGGACTTGCAGGGGCCCGGGTCGCAGGTGGTGTCGACGGCAGGGCTGTCGGAGCCGGCCACGGTGAAGTCCGTGGTCGTGCCCGGCGCCGCGTAGACCACCGGGTCGGCGGGCCCGGAGCCCACCGTCGGGAACGAGGAGTTGCCGGTCACCTCCGGGGTCTGCGGCGCCGTGAAGTCGGTGGTGAACCAGCAGTGTTCGGATACCGCGGACTTGAGGTCGGAGGACGAGTCGTCCTCCGCGTAGACGTCCCACCCGTACTGGTGGCCGTCCTTCAGGGTGGCGCCGATCTTCACCGCCGCGTCGGTGCCGGAGTCGAGGAAGGCGCTGACCGGGTTCGAGACGTCGGTGCCGCTGCCGTCGCCGTCTGGATCGACCGTGCGGTCCCACACGTGGTAGTGCGCCTTGACGTTCTCGCCGGACATCTGGGTGGTGACGGTGGAGTGCAGGGTGATGTTGCTGCCGGCGTCCGAGTAGGTGGTGGCGCCGATCCAGCCCACGCCCGTCATGGTGCAGGCGGCGGAGGCGCCTGCGGCGGCCGGGGTGATGTGCAGACCGGTCGGAACGGCGGGCGGGATGTCGAACTTGGTAGTGAGGGTCAGCGTGGTCGACATGCGCAGGTAGTCGTCGTTGCCGGAGGTCTGCGACTCGTTGCCGTACAGGCCGATGGTCCAGGTGTTGGTGCCGTCACCGAAGGTGCCGTCGGCGTCGTAGCCGTCACCGTCCTGGTCGGCGATCTTCTGGGCCTGGTCGGTGACGTGGAAGGTGGCGGTGCTGTTGCTGCACGAGCTGCCGGAGTTGGCGCCGCTGGGCACCGTGTCGGTGGCAGGCGGGAAGGCGCTGTCGTGGACGCCGGGCCGGGACAGCCAGTCGGTGCCGGACGAGATCGCGTTCGTGGTGTGCAGCGTCAGCGGCTGGTTGTGGCTGCAGTCCCAGCTGGCCGCGTAGGTGGTGGAGATCTTCACGAAGGCGTCGTAGACGACGAACGACGGATGCAGCCCGCTCGTGTTGATCGCCCAGTACGACCGCTCCAGGCCGACTCCGCAGGCGCCGCCCCACTGTTGGTAGCCCACGCCCTGCCCGTTGGTCTGCGCCTTGTCGTACTGCGGCGAGTTGTCGCAGGCCGAGCTGGAGTAGACCTCGGTGTAGTGGCCGGCGGTGGAGGAGACGGGGTTGGTGTACGGGTCGATGTACACCGGGTACGTGGTGTCCAGACCGGCGAGCAGGCCGGCGTCCGGGGTCAGGGTCAGGGCTTTGCTCGTCGCGGTCATGGCGACCGGCTCGGTGTCGGCTCCCGGGCCGGGGCCGGCCACGGAGGAGACCAGGCCGGTGGCCGGGCCGGGCTCATGGGGGGTGCCGGGCGTGGTGCCGGAGTCCCACATCAGGGGCTGCGGGCTGGTGTAGGCCAGATCGCCGTCGGTGGCGGTGGCGGTCATGTTGTCGGAGTCGGTGGTGGCCAGGCTGAGGCCGTTCGTGTCGGCGGCCAACGTGAGCTTCTTCAGCTGTGGGTTCGTCGCCGCTTCCGCGTCGTGGACGATCAGGACGTCGCTGAAGCCTCCCTGGTCGGTGACGGACACCGACAGGTCGACGCCGGGCAGCACCGACGAGTACAGCGCCGTGTCCCCGTCGACGCTGGGCCTGGGCAGCGTGAACGGCAGGGTCAGGGCCATGGCAGCCCCGTCGGCGTGGGTGAGGGTGACCAGCGGTCCGTCACCGCCGCCGGAGAGCGTGACCCCGTTCGGGGTGGCGGTGGGGGTGTAGCCGCCGTGGCCGTCGGCGACCAGGTCGGCGTCCACCGGCGTCCAGTCGCCGTCCTTGAGGACCCGGGCGGGCAGCACGCTGGTGGTGTTGGAGAAGGTGCCGTCCGGCAGGGCCTCGGTGGTGGAGACCTCCGTGGTCAACGCGTCCACCGGGACGGACTTTCCGGTGGACAGGGCCTGCGCACGCGCGGCCAGCAGAGGATCGGCCGGGGTGGGTGAGAAGCCGTCGGCGACGGCGGGTAGGACCGGGAGGGCCGACAACAGGCTGAGGGCGGCGGCGAACAGGACGAGTCGGCGTGCCGGAGCGACGCGTCTTTGGCCGGTTCGTATCGGTGGCAGCAAGGGGCTGGGCTCTCTCAACACCTGGCGGGCTTCCTTCGATTGCTGGCATCGGGGTGGGGGGAAGCCCGGTAGCCACAGGGCAGTGATCGATTTCGGTACAGAAACTACACACGGTCTGCCAAGTTGAGGCACGGTCTTTCCACTGAAATGGCAAAGGGTATTGAGTCGCGATCATGGCCATCTTTAGCCTCCGGTCGATCACTCACACGGGTGCGGTGACGACATGACGGCCCAGCAGGGCCGGATTCCGGGGGATACGCGTGAGTGGCAGACGGCGCTGGTTCACGGGCGGTTGGCATCGGAGATTCCTTGGCGGACCGGGCCTGTGGACCATTCCGGTGGCCCTCGTCGCACTGCTCCTGCCGGTGGCGATCGCCACCGGTGTCGGCACCCCGGGCTTCCTCGCTGGGCACTCGGACGACCCCGACTTCGGACACCACGGCGGTTTCAAGTTCACCGGCGCGGTGTGGAATCCGAGGGATCCCAAGAGCCTCGACACCACTCGGGCCGTAGGAGCGCACGCCCTGCGGCAGAAGATCACCGCGCACCCCAAGGGGTACCGGCCACCGGACACCTATCGGGCGGACACCCCGCAGTGGCCCAAGGCGGCGACGGCCACCGTCGACCTGGCGACCACCGGTGCGGCGGGGCCCGTCAAGGCGGGTGAACTGCCGGTCTGGCTGGCGTCCGCCGATGGCGGGCACGCGGTCCCCGGGGTCCGCGTCGAGACCGCGTCCCACGCCCGGACGCTCAAGGCCGGCGCCAACGGCATGCTGCTCGGCATCACCCCGTCCGTTGCGACGACCGCAGGGGCCCGGGTCCGGGTGGTCGTCGACTACGGCGCGATAGCCAAGGCGTACGGAGGTGGCTACGGTTCACGGCTTCAGCTCGTCCAACTGCCGGGCTGTGCGCTGACCACACCGGAGCGGACGGAGTGCCAGAAGCGCACCCCGTTGAAGTTCACCAACCGCGCCACCGCCGACCAGTTGACGGCGACCGTCACCCTGGACTCCACACCCGCACCCGCCTCCGACCCCGAACCGGAGCAGAAGGACGACACGGGTGAGTCGGGCGACGCGCACGGCCCGACGGCCATGTCCGTGCGCACCGCGCCCCTGGCCGCCGCCACGGGCACCACCGCGCTGGCGGTCACCTCCGGCACCTCCGGCTCCCAGGGCGACTTCGGCGCCACCACCCTCTCCGCCGCAGGCACCTGGCAGGCCTCCGCCACCGGCTCCTTCACCTACGCCTACCCGATCTCCGTGCCCGCCGCGCTCGGTGGCAACGCCCCTTCCGTCGGCCTGAGTTACGACTCGCAGTCGGTGGACGGCGAGACCACCGCCCGCAACTCCCAGGCGTCCTGGGTCGGCGACGGCTGGAGCTACCAGGTCGGCTTCGTGGAGCGCGGCTACCGCAGTTGCGGTTCGCTTCTGGACTCGGACGGAAAGAAGCTCGTCAAGGGCTCGGGCGACGAGTGCTGGGGCGGGGACAACGCCACGCTCTCCTTCGGCTCGCACTCCGGCGTGCTGGTGCCCGACGGCGTGGACTCGAGCGTGCCCGGGGAGATCAAGCAGTGGCGGCTGCAAGGCGACGACGGCACGGTGGTGCAGGAGCTGTCCGGCGCCGCCAACGGCCTGCATGACGGCGTCTATTACCGCGTCCTGACCACCGACGGCAGCGCGGCCTACTTCGGCGCCGACCACTCGCCGACCGGCGTGGGCAGCGACGCCACCATGCCCGCGAACCCCGCCGACGACTCGACGCGTTCCGCGTGGGGAGTGCCCGTCCTGCACCCGCGCTCCTCGGACCCCTGCCACGACAGCGCCAAGGGCAAGGCCTCCCAGTGCGACAAACCGGAGGGCTGGCGCTGGAACCTCGACTTCGTCGTGTCGCCGACCGGATTCGTGCAGCGCTACGACTACACCACCGAATCCAACTACTACGACCTCGGAGGCGGTCAGGCGGGCGTGAGCGACGACCCGGACGACACGGGCACGCTGACCTCGTACACCCGCGGCGGCGCGCTGACGCTGATCTCGTACGGCTACAAGCTCGCCGACGAGCAGGCCGGACGCACCCCGGCGGCCGAGGTGGACTTCGGCCTGGCGCAGAGGTGCCAGACCAACTCCGGCTTCACCGACTGCTCGGCCGGAAACCTCAAGGACTCCACAGCCACCCACTGGCCGGACGTGCCGTGGGACCTGCACTGCGACTCGACGGACAAGACCAAGCTGCCGGACGGCGCAACGAAGGTGCCCGAGGACGTGTGCGTCACATCGGGACCCAGCTTCTGGACCACCACCCGGCTGGACTCCATCACCACCAAGGTCCATGTGAAGGCGACCGACCAGCTCACCGCGGTCGACTCCTACGAACTGGGCCAGGTCTACTCGGACGCGGGCGGCACCGTCGACCCGGTCACCGGCACCACGGTGGACCCCAAGGACGCCGGGATGCTCCAGGCCGTGATGTGGCTGCAGTCCGTCCGGCACACCGGCAAGGACACCTACGACAACGGCAACAGCGACATCACGCTGAACCAGGTGTCGTTCACCGGCACCGAGATCGACAACCGGGTGAACGACGACTCGCCGTCCGCCCCGCCGCTGTACCGGCCGCGCATCTCCAGCATCCAGACCGAGAGCGGTGAGTCGATCGCCGTCGAGTACAACTCGGCACCCTGCGCGGGAAAGACACTCTCGATCTCCCAGGCCGACAGCAACACCAACTCCTGCTACCCCGTCTACTGGACCGTCCCCGGCGCCTCGAAGCCGATCGCGGACTGGTTCAACAAGGTCACCGTCAACAGCGTGGCCGTGTCCGATCTGACCATCGCCGGCCAGTACAGGCCGGACGCCCAGAACAACCCGGCCGGCTCGGAGACCCAGGTCTCCCGCTACAGCTACTCCGGCCCGGCCTGGCACCGCGACGACTCGGCGCTGACCGACGACCAGCACCGCACCTGGGACCAGTTCCGCGGCTTCCGTACCGTCACCGTGCAGACCGGGCAGGCCCCCGAACCCGTCACCCAGCAGACCACCACCTATCTGCAGGGCATGGACGGCGACTACAAGGCCGACGGCACCCGACGCTCCGTCACCGTCGACGCCAAGGTCGGCGGTAGTACCGTCCTGAGCGTCCCCGACGCCGACCAGCTGGCCGGCACCACGTTGCAGGACGACACCTACACCGGGGCCGGCGGCACGGTCGACGCGGTCAGCGTCAACGGCCCCTTCACCTTCACCACCACCGCGTCCGCGAACCAGGCGCCCTGGACGGACTGGACCCAGGAGGACAACCCCGGCGACACCGAGCCGGGCCTGTCCACCCTGCCCGACCTCAGCGCGCACCGGATCAAGGCGAGCAGTTCCCGGGAGTACGAGCTGCTCGCCAACGGCAGCTGGCGGCACACGACGACCGACACGGCGTACGACGGCCAAGGCCGCGTCTCCACCGTCAACGGGCATGGCGACGGCACCGATCCCAGGCAGGAGAAGTGCGCCACCACCACCTACGCGAGCCCGCCGGCGTCGAACACGATGATGCTGTCGTACGCGGACCGGGTCATCTCCGTCGTCGGTGACTGCACCACCGCGGTGAGCGCGAGCAGCCTGCTGACGGACCAGAAGATCTACTACGCGGGTGACGGCACACTGTCCGGCCTCGGAGCCTTCGGCCAGGTCACCGCCCTCGGTCAGGTCACCGGCACCCAGACCGCGACCGGATTCACCGGCAGCACGGAGAACTGGCAGACGACGTCCGCCACGAAGTACGACGGCGGCGGCCGCATCACCGACGCCTACGACGCCACCGGCCAGAAGACCCACACCGACTTCGATCCGGTCTGGAGCGGCTCCGGCGGCAACACCAACGCCACCGCGAAGACCTCCGTCAACAGCCAGGGCTGGCAGGTGAAGTCGACCCTCGACGCGCTGCGCGGTCTGCCGCTGGAGAGCGTCGACGCCAACAACCGCACGACGGACATGACGTATGACGCGCTCGGCCGGCGCACCGCGGTGTGGCTGCCCGGCCGGGACAAGTCGGTCGGCCAGAGCGCGGACGAGACCTTCACGTACTCGATCAACCCCGGCGCCGTCCCCGCCCCCGGCGACACCGTCACCCAGCCGGGCGCGCCGTCCTCGGTCACCACGAAGACGCTCCGCGAGGACGGCACGTACGCCACCAGGATCACGATCTACGACGGCATGCTGCAACCGCGGCAGACACAGTCCACCGCGATGGGCGACTCCGACGCGGGCCGGATCATCTCGGACACCTTCTACGACTCGCACGGCTGGCAGACCGCGTCGTACGCCGCCTACTCCGAGCCGAACCACTTCCCGTCCACCACGCTGTACGCGGCCAACGAGAACCAGATCCCCTCGGAGACCACGTCCACGTACGACGGTCAGGGCCGGCCGCTGCGTCAGACGCTCTGGCACCAGGCCGTCGAACAGTGGCACACCTCCACCAGCTACCCGGGCGCGGAGGAGGTCGATACCACGGCCCCGGCCGGCGGCCGTTCCACCGCGACCTTCAGCAACGCCGTCGGCCAGACCACCAGCACGGTGGTGAAGAACACCGGCTCCACCGTCACCCTGACGGGCGGTTCGGTCATCCCCTCGGGCACCTCGCTGACCTCGGACAGCGTCCGCCTGAGCATGCAGGCCGACGGCAACCTGGTGCTCTCAGCCCTGACCACCGGCGCGACCATCTGGTCCTCCGGCACCGGCGGCCACCCCGGCGCCTGGGCCAAGTTCGGCACCGACGGCAACCTGGTCGTCTACAGCACGGCCGTCGCCCAGCTGTGGACCAGCGGCCTGACCGCCACCACCGGCGCCACCTTCCAGATCCGCAACGACTCCACCGCGGACGTGGTCTCCTCCGGCGGCACGGTCCTGTGGAAGCAGGGCACGGCGGGCGCCGTCCCGGCCGCCGACGCCACCACGCACTACGTCTACACCGCCGCGGGCCAGATCGACTCGATCAGGGACAACGCGGGCAACGCCTGGTCGTACACCTACAACGCGCTCGGCCAGAAGACCTCACAGACCGACCCGAACGCGGGCAGGACCACGTACGACAAGTACGACCTGGCCGGCAACCTCCTGCAGACCACCGACCCGCGCGGCCAGGCGCTGTCCTTCACCTACGACTGGGACAACCGGCCCACCGCCGAGTACGCCGCGGCCTGGTCGGCCAGTCCCGACCAGAGCAAACTGCTGGCCTCCCGCGAGTACGACACCCTGGAGAAGGGCTACGAGACCTCCGCGACCCGATACGTCGGCGGCGCGTCGGGCAAGGCGTACAAGCAGGCCGTCACCGGCTACGACACCGCCTACCAGCCACTGGGCACCACGCTGACGATCCCGGCCGCCGACGGGTTCGCCGCCGCCGGCCAGTCCAGCGCGCCAGCGTCCGGGACGGTCACCTACACCTCCACCTCCCGCTACACCCCGAACGTCGGCCTGCTGTCCACCACGCACTACCAGGCGGACGGCAACCTGCCGGCCGAGGACATCGACTACGGCTACACCCAGCAGGGCAACCTCGACGGCATCGGCGGCTTCATCAGCTCCGCCAACACGCCCGCCTACCTGGACACTGCCGTGCACGACGCGTTCGGCCGTGTCATGCAGGCAAACTACGGCCCCACCGGCAAGGAACTGGCGACCTTCGCCCAGTACGACGCCACCACCGGCCGCGTCACCCAGACCAGCAGCATGCTGCAGACGTCGACCACCGCCCTGGACGTCGTCAACCTGCGCTACGACCAGGCCGGCGAACTGACCGCGATCGACGACCTCCAGAACAACACCACGCACGACATCCAGTGCTTCACCTACGACTCCTTCCAGCGGCTGACCGCCGCCTGGACGGACACCGCCGGCATCACCGACCCCAACGCGGCCACGGTCGGCGCGGTCGGCGGCTGCACCACGGCGAGGGTGCAGACCACCACGACGTCCCCGATCAAGACGAACACCGTCGGCGGCCCCGCCCCGTACTGGCAGACGTACACCTACGACCAGCTCGGCGACCGCACCGGCATGGTCAACCACGACACGGCCGGCAGCGCTCTCAACGACACCACCCAGAGCATCGCCTACACCGGCACCGACGGCACGACCGCCGCCACCCTGCCGGACCAGGCAGGCACGGCCACCCTCAGCAACCCCGGCACCGGCACCGCGAGCATCGCCTCCACCTATGCCGATCCCGCCTACGCCAACGTCGACGCGGGCGACACCATCAGCCGGAGGGTCACCAGCACCGGCCCGCTGTCCACCGCGTTCACGATCTCCGGCGGCGGCAAGAAGTGCGTCGAGGACGCGGGCGGCTCGACGACCGCCGGCGCCAAGGTGCAGATCAACACCTGCAGTGGGTCCACCGCCCAGAAGTGGACGATCGGTACCGACGGCACGGTGAAGGTCCTCGGCCTGTGCCTGGACACCTCGGGCAACGCGACCACCTCCGGCACCCTCGTGGTGATCGACACCTGCAAGACCGACGCCACCCAGAAGTGGAAACTCACCACCACCGGCACCCTGGTCAGCAACGCCAACAGCGCGGTCTGCCTGACCGACCCCGGTGCCTCCGCCACCAACGCCACCCAGCTGACCGTCGCCACCTGCGGCGGCAGCGGCCAGGCCTGGGCGGGCGCCGCCACCGGAGCGATCCCGGCCGGCCAGAGCCAGACCTTCACCTACGACGCCGAGGGCCGCACGGCCACCGTCGCCACGACCTCCGGCACCCACACCAACACCAGCAAGTACCTGTATGACGCCCAGGGCGACCTGCTCGAGCAGACCGCCGCGGTCGACGGGACCGACAAGACCCGCATCCTCTACCTCTTCGGCGGCGCCGAGCAGATCACCCTCAACGTCTCCGCCAAGACCTGGACCGGACTGCGCAGCATCACCGGCCCGGACGGCACCACCGTCACCCGCTCCAGCAGCGGCTCGGTGAACTACGAGATCGCCAACGGTCAGGGCACCGCCGTCACCGCGGTCGACGCCTCGTCCCTGACCGTCACCCGCCGCTCCTACGACCCCTGGGGCAACCCGCGCGGCACCAAGCCGAGCTCGTGGGTGGCGCCGGACGAGAACCACGGCTTCCTGGACCAGCCGCTCGACGCGACCACCGGCCTCAACCTGCTCGGCGCCCGCAATTACGACCCCGTCCTCGGCCGCTTCCTCACCCCCGACCCCGTCTTCGAACCGGGCGACCCCAACCAGATGGGCGGCTACACCTACGCGGGCGACAACCCGTCGAGCGCGGCGGACCCGAGTGGTCTGATGCTGGTCGCCGACGGCGGCGGCGGTGGCTGCGGCTCCGCGTGCCAGGCCGCCGCGAGCAAGCCGGACACCAGCACCTCCAGCGGCAAGAAGAAGTCCCACCACGGTGGCTGCCACGGCTTCTTCGGCTGCGCCGGGCACTACTTCAAGAAGGCCCTGCCCGTCGTGGAGACCGTGGTCACGGTCGTCGTTGTCGTGGTCGCCGTCGCGGTGGTCGTCTCCGCCTGCGCCGGAACCGTCGTCGCCGCCCCGGCCTGCGTCCTGGGTGCGGCCGAGGGCGCCGGAATGGTGGCCGGCATGTTCGGAGCCGACTGCGCGGCGATGGGCTGTGCGGGCGCCGGAGGATTCGCCGCGGAGGAAGGGGAGTCACCTCCCTCGGGCGGCGGAGCCGACGCGGCCCCCAAGGCCGCTGCGGAACCGGCCCCGCACGACGCCTCCGGCAGTTCCGGTGGCTCCGGCGATGCCGCCGCGGCCTCGGGCGCGGGCAAGGAGTCCGCGAGCGACGCGGCCGGCGAGAACGCCGCCAAACCCAAGAAGTCCGACGTACAGCACGACGCGGCGGCCTCGCGGAAGGCAGCGACGGCCTCGGACGACCCCGGCACCGGGAACTCGGGTACGGAGGAAGGCGGCCAGTGCAGCTTCTCGCCGGACACCCCCGTGCTCATGGCCGACGGGAAGACCAAGGCGATCGGAAAGATCAAGGTCGGCGACAAGGTCGAGTCAGCAGACGCCGGGAAGGGCAAGCACGTCGGCGCCCGTGAGGTCGTCGCGACGCTCGTCCACCGCGACAAGGACCTGATCGACGTCACGGTGAGCCTCCGCCACGGCCGTACGGCGACCCTGCATACGACCTCCAAGCACCCCTTCTGGGACGTGACCCTTCACACCTGGGTACCGGCGGGCAAGCTGACACCCGGACACGCGCTCACCGCGGAGGACGGTCACAGCCTTCTGATCGCTGGGGTGCGGGCGACGCCGGGGGCTGCCAACAGGTACAACCTGACGGTCCGCGAACTACACACCTACTACGTGGTGGCCGGCGGTGTGTCGGTGCTGGTCCACAATGTGTGTGGAGAGGATCGCCATTCGCCTCGCTGCGAGTGCGAGAAGGACGGGCAGGCCCCCCGCGGGGTCTCGCCTGCCGCCGGTGACAAGGTCGTGTTGGGTGTCGCGAGCGTCGGTGAACCGCTGGCCCGGGAACAGGGCGCCATGACGTTCAACGGATCCCTGTACGCGGCCGAGCACGAGGACGGCGGGGGCAACGCGCAGTGGATCAATGAAGTCAACGCGGCTCTGGGAAACCCGGACATCCACATCCTCGTGGACCTGGGCGCTCTGGACGAAGGTGAACTCAATCCTCAGGTTGTGTTCAGGAACGCGGTGGCAAAGGGGCGTGCTGCGAAGGGGGACGTGAAATCGGTGCGCGGTACGGAATGGGAGATGTGGCGTATTCACTACTACGTCTTCCTCGACGAGTCCCGTTCCTGGTCGGGTATCCGCTGGTTCAGGAACGGGACTGATATCACGGAAGAAATGAAGGACTACCGACCATGATGAAATTCCCCGGCGCCGAGGTCGGCGATTCACTGGCCGCAGCATTGAACGCCGAACTCGGTGAGGGTTCTCCGCAGCTGTTCATGGCTCCGCAGGAACGGCCGGGCACCCTGGCGTTCATGAGTGACGGCCGTTCGAAGGTGAACGTGATCACCGGCAACGACGCTTACGCTCTCTCGTTCGTCCGGGACGGCTGGGGGTGGGCACACGGAGCCACGCAGGACAAGCGCCTGGTGGCCGAAGCGGCTCGGGCCTGGCTCGCCGGAACCCGGCTGGAGGAGATGGCCGCGCGCTGGCCCTTCGTGAATTACTCGGAGCTGCAACTGGCCTACGAGCGCGGCGACGAGCTGGAGACGCAATGGCGGATCGTTCGTCGTGACGGCGCGGAGCTCTACCGGGACGTGGTCGAACTGGCCGCGGAGAATCCGGTCGTCCGCGGATTCTTCCCGGGCGTGGGCCACAACCTTCTCTTCATGCGGCACGCCTTCACCCACGACATCGTGGCGTCCGTGGTGTTCCACCGGCCAGGACAATTCCGGCTTCATGTTCCCGGTCACCCCGGGCCCTTGGCCGAGGGGGATCCGGCCACCGTGATCGCCAAGCTCGCGGACCTGCTCGACAGCCTGGAGGGCTGACGCCATGCCGTATCTGTTCATGGGGCTTCTCGGCGTGTCTGCCGGCATCCGCGCACTCGCGCTGCGGCGTCGGCAGTTGAGCTCCCCGGCCGGCCCGTCTGGCACGCTGATCCTGCGGCCGGGGGTGCTCGGCGTCCTCGCCGGGGTCGCCCTCGTGGGTGGGGTCTTTCTGCTGGCCGGTGGGGTCCTCGTCCTGGTCCAGGGCTGAGACGCGCGCCGTGGCGCGAGCCGCCCGAAGCCCCCCGCCTGGTGAAAGGGTCAGATGGGGGGCTCGGGTGGAAGGTTCGTCGTTACTTCTTGTGCGGCTTCGGGTGGTACGCGCTCTTGCCGCAGTTGTTCACGTCGATGCGGACGACCTGGGGGTCGTGGTCGCTCGCCTGGTCGGCGAACTCCGCGTTGATGTGGACGACGTCGTAGCTGTAGTGCGTGACGGCGGGGCTGGTCAGGATGTGGTCGAGGGTCTGGCTGTTGCCGTCGTAGACGTAGCTGTACCGCTCGGCGACCGGGAGGGTGTTGATGAGGTCCGTAAGGACGTCACCGTCGTCCGTCAGGGTGCTGACCGCGTCGGAGAACTCGTAGTCGTTGAGGTCGCCGAGCGCCACGATCTGGGCCCTGGGGTCGGCGGCGAGGAGGCTGTCGACGAAGGCGTTCTCCTCCGCGGCCTGGAGCTTTCGCTGGGTCTCCGAGGAGCGGGTGGGCTCCTGGAAGCGCCCGTGCAGCGGGTCGTCGCCGCCCTTGGAGTTGAAGTGGTTGGCGATCACGAAGACCGTCCGGCCCTGGAACCTGAACTCGCCGACCAGGGGCTTGCGGCTGTTGTCCCAGGCGGTGCTGGTGGGGTTGATGCGGCCCGGTGAGGCGGAGAGGTGCGCCTCACGCCTGTGCTTGTCCTTGACCACGGAGACGGCGGTGGTCGAGGCGTCGCCGGTGGAGGCGCGGTCCACGAAGGAGACCCGCTTGGGGTTGAAGAGGAAGACCTGACGGATGTTGCCGCCGGGCTCGCCGCCGTCCTTGCCGTCGACCGGGTTGACGTAGCGCCAGGAGTACTTCGGGCCGCCCGCCGCGGTGATGGCCGCGGTGAACTTGGTCAGGGTCGCCTCGGCCGTGACGGTGCCGTCGTCGGTGGCGCCGTTGTCGTCCTGGATCTCCTCCAGGGTGACGACGTCGGGCGAGGAGAGGTTGGTGACGACGCCCTTGGCGAGACGGGCGAACTTGTCGGCGCTGTCGCTCGGGTCGAGGTTCTCGACGTTGTAGGTGGCGAGGGCGAGCTCCTTGCCCTTCTGCCTGCGCGTCACCTCCTGCTTGAGGCCGTTGTCGACGGCCGTGCCGGTGGTGGCGGCGGAGGGGGCGAGCAGGTAGCCGCCGAAGGAGGCGTAGTCCACCGGGCCGGTGGTGGTGCCGGACAGTTCGTCGCCGACGTTGAGGGTCGGGGTGGAGCCGTCGGCCGCGGCGATCTCGATCCGGCCGGTGTTCTGCTGGTCGTAGGCGCCGTAGAGGGTGCCGCCGCGCCGGGTGGGGCGCTCGTGGGGCTTGGCGGTGACGAACATCTCGCCGAAGGAGTTGGTCGCGCCGACCACCCGGGCGTCGGTGACCGAGGCGCGCATGCCCTCGACGGACTCGTAGAAGTCCTGGGAGTACACGGCCGGCTGGAGCGGCAGGGCATCGATGCTGCCGCCGCCCGCGGTCGGGGTGTACGCGGCCGGGACGGTGGAGTCGTTCAGGACGACCGCGCCCGGCAGGGCGTTGCCCGTGGAGACGGTCGTGAAGACCGGGCTGCCCAGCTCGGTGACCGACTGGGTGCCGGTGCCCGGGTAGTACTCCGAGATCTTGCCGCTGACCAGGACCGAGTCGCCGACCGACACGGTGGGGGCGGCGGAGCCGGTGTAGACGAACAGGCCCTCGCTGGTGGCGGGGTCGGCGTCCGGGGCCGGATCCTGGATCCAGTAGCCCTTGCTGCCGGTGGTGCGCACGGCGGTGACGACGCCGGGGACGCCCACGACGCTCTGGCCCTTGAGGGGCGAGACGCGGGTGGTGCCCTGGATGTCGTGGACCCGGAACGCGCCGGGCGCCGTGGGGCCGCCGGGGCCGCCACCGTCGCCGCCGCCGTTCGCGGTCTCGCCCGCGCTGTTGGTCGCGGTGGGCGAACCGGCGGTGAAGTCGGCCGCGTTGTCGTCGGTGTCGGCGAGCGAGGCGGCGCGGGACACGGAGGTGGTGTTGCTCGCCGTCGGCGCGGCGGTGCCCTCGCGGACGACGGCGGTGCCGTAGCCGAGCAGGTCGACGACATTGGTGTCGCCGGTGCAGTCGGCGACCGTCTTGCAGGTCAGGGCGGTGGTGCCCTTGACCAGGGCCACGGTGCCGCTCGCGGCGGCCATGGCGATGTTGCCGCTCGCGTCGGCCTTCGGCAGCGCGGTGGTGCCGCCGGTGCCCGCGCTCTCGGAGACCAGGTAGCTGCCGCCCGGGGCGAGCGAGCCGGTGAGCGGGGTGACCTGCCACAGCGAGCCGGCGGAGGCGGTGGCCGGGAGGTACTGGACGCTGTACCCGTCCAGCGCGTACGCGGCCGTCGAGCGGTTGGCCAGCTCCACGAAGTCGTTGGTGAGCGTGGCCCCGGAGTTGCCGCCGCCGCCGTAGGCCTCCGATATCACCACAGTCGTCGACGGCGTGGCGAAGGCGGCGGGCAGCGGCGCCACGACGACGGCGGCCGTGGCGGTGGCGGCCACGAACGCGGCGCCGGCTACGCGCGTCGCGCTGGGTCTGTGAATCGACACGAGGGTGACTCCTTCAACGTCCGCCCGAGGAAAGGCACATGAGGTGCCTCACGACTGACTGGCCATAGGAACGACTGAGGTTACGCGCGTAGAAAAGGGCGTTACAAGAGGCACGTCGTTAAATCTGCGGGTCCAGTTGCTGACGTTCCGTCTTGTTCCTTACGACGTAATCGTGCTCCGGGTGCATGGGAGGGGCCTGCGTGGGAACGATGTCGTTCACCGCGGTGAGGGTGGAGGGATCGGGTCCGGGGCATGGATTCCGTACCGGATACGCAGCACGAGGAGGCGTCATGAATCGTCAGGCCCGGGTTCGTGTCCGTGTCAGCCGTCGGCCCGCCGCTCCGCGGGACGAACAGATCGACCGCAGGACGCCCTCGGGGCGGATCCTGCCCTACTGATCACACCGGCGGAAGCCGGAACGACCGAGCGGAACGACCGAGCTACGGAACGACCGAGCGGAACGACCGAGCTGCGGAACGACCGAGCTGCGGAACGACCGAGCTGCGGAACGACCGAGCTACGGAGCGGCTGAACGACTGCGCGACGGAGCGGCTGAGCGATCGAGCGGCGGTCCGGTTCACAAGGGGGACCGCCATGTCATCGTCGTACCGGTGTCGCCGTCCCGCGTCGTGCCGTCGTCGTGGACCGTCAGGCGTACGCAGGCGCGGCCGTCCGGCAGGGTCGCCGTGGCGTCCACGGTGACCTCGACGCGGGTGACGGCCGGGCGGCGGGAGGCCGCGGCCAGGGCGCGGCGCAGGGCGGTCAGCAGATGGCCGGCGACCCGATCCGGGACGCTGCTGTCGACGGCGCCCGTGAAACGCACGGACGGCTGGAAGCCGAGCAGGGCGCCCGCGCCCGCCGTCTCGCGCAGCACCCGGCCACGGAACGTGGTGGGGGCCTCGGCGGGCGGCTGCTGAAGGGCGAAGATCGCTGTACGGACCTCCTGGATCGTCGACTCCAGTTCGTCCACGGCCCGGCTCAGGATCTCGTCGACGTCCGTGCCGCCGCTCCGGCGCCGGGCGGCCTGGAGCATCATGCCGGTGGCGAAAAGCCGTTGGACGACGAGGTCGTGCAGGTCGCGGGCGATACGGTCGCGGTCCTCGTAGACCGCCAGCCGTTCCCGGCCGTGCCGGGCGTGGCCGAGGACCAGGGCGAGGGCGGCCTGGGAGGCGAACTGCGTGGCCAGGAGGCGTTCGTCGGGGGTGTACGGGCGGTCGCCGCGCCGCCGGGGGAGGGCGAGGGTGCCCACGAGCTGGCCGCCTGCCTGGAGCGGCAGCATCATCATGGGGCCGAAACGGTGCGGGACATGGGTCGACAGTTGCGGTTCGGCCGCCGCGTCGTCGGTGAACACCGCCTGTCCGGAGAGGAGTTGGACCAGGACCGGGCTGCCCGGCTCGATGGTCGTGCCGACGACGTCGTCCGGGTCGTCGAGCGTCGAGGCCGTCACGATCTCCATACCGCCCTCCTCGGTGGGCCGCAGGATGACACCCCCGGCCGCGTCGGCGAGAACGCGTGCCCGGTCGGCGACCGTCATCAGCGCGTCCGCGGCCGTCCCGCCGGTGAGCAGGGCGGTCGTCACGGCCGCCGCGCCCTCGATCCAGCGCTCGCGCCGACGGGCGGACTCGTACAGGCGGGCGTTGCCGATCGCGATGCCGGCCTGGGCGGCGAGAGCGCGCAGCAACTGTTCGTCCTCCGCGGTGAACGGGCCGCCGCGCTTGTCGGCGAGGTACAGCCGTCCGAACATCTCGTCGTCGACCATGATGGGCACTTCGAGGGTGCCGGACGTGCCCGGCCGGGCGGGCGGACCCGCGGCGCACACCTCGTCGAGGTCGTCGAGCCCGTCCCGGGCCGCGTCGGTCGTGCCGACGGCCGCGCGGCGGGCGCCGGTCAGCTCGGCGGCGGCGTCCACGATGTGCTGGAGGGTGGCGCGCAGTTCGAGGTCGGTGCCGACGCTGAGTACGGCGTCCAGGAGGGGAGGGAGTCCCGGCAGCCGGTCGTCGGCCATACCGTTGCCGCGCCCTCGGTCAGGCGGCAAGCGGGTTCAGCGTCAGCGGCTCGACCCTGCCCTCCAGCATCGCGCCCAGTCCCTGTACGGCGCACACGTCGGGCCGATCGGCGATGTTCACCGGCATGCCCGTGGCGTGCCGCAGCATCTGGTCGAGCCCCGGGATCAGGGCGGATCCGCCGACCATCATGATCCCGCGGTCGACCAGGTCGGCCACCAGGTCGGGCGGGCAGTCCCGCAGCACCCGGCCGATGCTGTCGAGCACGGCGGTCAGCGGGGTCTCGATCGCGTCCCGTACGGCGGCGGTGTCCACCCGCACGGAACGGGCCAGGCCGGTGGCCACGTCCCGGCCGTGGATCTCGGTGGACGTGGGCCCGTGCGGGGAGGAGCCGTTGCCGGACAAGGCGAGCTGGAGGGGCCGTACGGACTGGCTCGGCAGCATCAGCTCGTGCGCGTGGCGAAGGTGCTGGATGATCGCGTGGTCGACGGCCTCGCCGCCGACGGGGATCCGCTCGGCGGTCACGATCGAGCCGAGGGAGAGCACGGCGACCTGGGTGGCGGCCGCGCCGCACACCATGATCATGGTGGCTTCCGGCCGTTCGACGGGCAGTCCGCAGCCGACGGCGGCGGCGATGAGCGTGTCGACGAGCTCGACCCGGCGTGAGCCGAGGCCGACGAGCGTCTCGATCGTCGCGCGCTGGGCCAGCGGGTCGGCGTCGTGCGGGGTGCAGGCGGCGGCGCGCAGCCGGGGCTTGCGGCGCAGACTGCGGCGGATCTTGTCGCCGAGCAGGTGCCGGAGCATGCGCTGGGCCATCTCGATGTCGACGACCGTACCGCCGGAGACCGGCCGTACGACGCGGATGTAGTGGGGGGTGCGGCCTGTCATCTGCTCGGCGAACTCACCGACCGCGATCAGCGCGCCGGTACGGGTGTTCACGGCGGCGGCGGACGGCTGGTCGACGACGAGCCCCGCCCCCTTCACGAACACCCGCGTCCTCGCCGCGCCCAGGTCGACGGCGAAGTGGCAGCGGCGCAGCTGCTCCAGACTGGCGGTCATGGCAGGTCCTCCCGAGGAGCAAGACCGTGCGGCCTGCCGGGTGGCGGGCCTTTCTCGATCGTGCGGCGGCGGGGCGGCGGGCGCCTTCTGGAGGGGGCCGGGCGGGGTGCGGCCGAACGGGCGGTTCGGGCTGGCGTCAGAGGGAGTCGGCCGTGTCGGGGCGTGTGACGGGGCGGGGGTGGTGATGGTGCGGTGGGGGTCGCGGTGTCGGGGTCGCGCGGTCGCGCGGTGCCACGGTCGCCGTGGCCGGGCGACGGGGCTGGGCGTTGGACGCTGGACGTGGTGGTCGCGGGGCGGGGGCAGGGGCCGGGGTCGGAGGAGATAGTGACAATACGGCGGTCCTGGCGCGGCTGGCGCGACTGGACCTGGGATGGGGCCGGACGCTGCCGCTCGGTCCGGGGCCGGGGGTCGCCGCCGATGAGGCCGGTCGGACCCGCGGGCCGGGAGACGGTGGGATCGATTGTCCCTGCGGAGCCCCTGGACGACGGCTGGGCCGATCGGCCGTGTACAGCCGGCTGACCGGAGATGGGGCAGGCAGGCCTGCGCGGACAAGGGGAGTCGGGGTCGACCGCCCGTGCGGAACCCGTGGACGGGGATAGGGCCGATTGGCCCTGCGGAACCCGTGGACGGGGATAGGGCCGATTGGCCGTGCACAGCCGCCGGCGGTGGTGAGGCTGTGCGCATGGCCGTCGCGTGGCCGTCGTGCGGCAGAGGCCGGGGTGGCCGGGGTGCTGACTCACGGGTGGCTGGGGTCGAAGGCGGTGGCCGGAGCGCTGTCTCCGGGGCGCCCGCTGTCGCGGGCGGTGGCCGGAGCGGCCGAGGCGCGACTCAAGGGTGGCCGGAGTGCCGTCTCCGGGTCGGCCGGCTGTCGCGGGCGGTGGCCGGAGCGCTGTCTCCGGGGCGGCCGCCGTCGCGGGCGGTGGCCGGATGGCCGAGGCGCCGTCTGCGAAGCGACCGGGTTCGCGGACGGCGGCCGGGGCGGCCGAGGCGCCGTCTCTGAAGTGACCGGGCTGCGGGCGGCGGCGAGGGTCTGCCCCGAAGCACCGCTTCGCGGGCGGTGGTCAGGGCTCAGCCTCCGAAGCGGCCGGGTGCGTCGGACGGTGGCCGGGCAGCCAGCGCGCAGTCCCCGAACCGTCGCCACCGGACGGTGGCCGAGGTGCCGCCCCCGAGCGGCCGGGTGCGTCGGGCGTTGACCGGGCAGCCAGCGCGTAGTCCCCGAAGCGGCCGTCGCCGCCGGGCGGTGGCCGGGCTGGCCGAGGTGCCGCCCCCGAGCGGCCGGGTGCGTCGGACGGTGGCCGGGCAGCCAGCGCGTAGTCCCCGAAGCGGCCGTCGCCGCCGGACGGTGGCCGGGCTGGTCGGAGTGCCGACGCGCCGGAAGGTGGCCGGGGTGGCCGAGGTGCCGCCCCCGAGCGGCCGGGTGCGTCGGACGGTGGCCGGGCAGCCAGCGCGTAGTCCCCGAAGCGGCCGTCGCCGCCGGGCGGTGCCCGGGCTGGCCTCGGTGCCGACGCGCCGGGCGGTGGCGGGGCTGGCCGGGAGTGCTGTCTCCGGGTCGGCCGCTGTCGCGGGCGGTGGCCGGGCTGGCCGAGGTGCCGCCCCCGAGCGGCCGTCGCCGCCGGGCGGTGGCCGGGGTGGCCGGCGCGCCGGCCCCGAAGCGGTCGGGTGCGTCGGCCGGTTGCCCGAGAAGCAGGCGCGCCGCCTCCGAACCGGCCCGGCAAGTCGGCTGGCGGGAACCGGAGTTGCGCTCCGGTGACCCGTACCCCGCGTGGGACGCCCCGCTCCGAGATGCACGGCTTCAGTGAACTCTCCTACTCAGTGCGGCGTTTGTAGGTGTTGCCCGGGAATCGCCGGGCGCGGGCGTGCTGCCCCGGCCGGGCGGGCCGCGAGGCGCTGGCGGGAACCCGCCAGGGCGCGTTTCCGCCCGTCCTGGTCAACTCCACCGCAACACAAGCCCCCCGAGACTCTTCGCAGCACACGAGGAAGAGAGGCGTGGATGACCAGAGGACCAGTCAGACGTGGGGTGACCCTCCTGTCGGCCGGGCTCGTGATCGCCCTGTTGCCGGCGGTGGACGCGGGCGCGCACGGCAGCGGACCGACCGGCTCGACCCCGGCGGCCGCCGCGGCCGCCGCGGGCACCCCGACCACCGTGAGCGCCGCCCGTACCGTCACGCTCGTCACCGGTGACAAGGTGACCGTGACCGACCTGGGCGACGGGAAGAAGACGATCACGGTCGAGCGGCCCGAGGGGGCCACCGGCGCCGTGCGGACCCAGACGACCAACGGCAGGATCAGCGTCGTACCGGACGAGGCCCTGCCGTATCTGCGGGCGGGCACCCTCGACGAGCGGCTGTTCGACGTCAGCGAGCTGATACGGCAGGGGCTCGCCGACAACAAGACCGACGAGCTGCCGCTGATCGTGACCTACGACAAGGGCGCGCGGACCGTCACCCCGCGGGGCGCCGAGCGGACCCGGGCGCTGCCCAGCGTGCGCGGGGCGGCCGTCGAGGCGGACAAGGGGCGCGGCTTCTGGCAGGCGTTCACCGCGCAGGACGGGGTGAAGGGCGTCTGGCTCGACGGCCGCGTCAGCGCCGACATGGCCGAGAGCAACGCCCAGATCGGCACCCCGCGGGCCTGGGAGGCCGGGCTCACCGGCGAGGGCGTCACCGTCGCCGTCCTCGACACCGGCGTCGACCTGAGCCATCCCGACCTCAAGGACCGGGTCACCGCCACCAAGAGCTTCATCGAGGGCGAGGAGGTCGCCGACCGCAACGGGCACGGCACCCACGTCACCTCGACCGTCGGCGGCAGCGGCTCTGCCTCCGACGGGAAGGAGCGGGGCGTCGCCCCCGGCGCGACGCTCGCCGTCGGCAAGGTGCTCAGCGACGAGGGCTCCGGCAGCGAGTCGCAGATCATCGCCGGAATGGAGTGGGCCGCGCGGGACGTGCACGCCAAGGTCGTCTCCATGAGCCTCGGCTCCACCGAGGCGAGCGACGGCACCGATCCGATGGCGCAGGCGGTGAACACCCTCTCCCAGGAGACCGGTGCCCTCTTCGTGATCGCCGCCGGCAACACCGGCGCCCCCTCCTCCATCGGCTCGCCCGGCGCCGCCGACGCGGCCCTGACCATCGGCGCGGTCGACTCCGCGGACGAGGCCGCCTACTTCACCAGCGCCGGCCCCCGGTACGGCGACAACGCCCTCAAGCCCGACCTCTCGGCCCCCGGCGTCGACATCCTCGCGGCCCGCTCCCGACTGGCCGACGGCAGCGGCTACTACACCTCCATGAGCGGTACGTCCATGGCGACGCCCCATGTCGCCGGAGTGGCCGCCCTGCTCGCCCAGGAGCACCCCGACTGGACCGGCGCCCAGCTCAAGGACGCGCTGATGTCCACGTCGAAGCGACTCGACGCCTCCGCCTACGCGCTGGGGGCGGGCCGGGTCAGCGTGCCCGACGCCGTCGCCGCGCAGGTCACCGCCACCGGCAGCGCCGACCTCGGCTTCTACGGCTGGCCGTACGCGGACGAGAAGCCGGTGACCAGGACCGTCACCTACACCAACTCCGGTGACGCGGACATACGGTTGACCCTGTCGGTGCAGGGCGCCCCGGACGGGGTCGCCACCCTCGCCGACACCTCCCTCACGGTGCCCGCGCACGGCACCGCCGCCACCACCGTGACCGGCGACGGCGCCAAGGCGGAGGTCGGCGACACCAGCGGGCAGATCGTGGCCTCCGCCGACGGAACAGTGCTCGCGCACACCGCGTTCGGGCTGGTCAAGGAGGAGGAGCGGTACACGCTCACCGTCCACGTCAAGGACCGTGACGGAGCCCCCACGGCCGCCTACCTCGCCGTCCAGCAGCTCGTCGCGGGCGTCGACGCCTACACCGCGCAGGTCGACGACTCCGGCACCCTGAAGCTGCGCCTGAAGCCGGCCACGTACAGCCTGAGTTCCTTCCTCGACGTACGCGGCAGCCACGGCGCCGACTCGCTCGGCCTCGGCTTCCTCGCCGCGCCCGAGATCACCCTCGACCGGGACCGCGAGATCACCCTCGACGGACGGAAGCTGCGGGAGATCAGGGCCGAGGTGAACCAGAGGACCGAGACCCGGCAGCTGCTCATGGAGTACGACCGCAGCGCCGACGGCTCCGACCTGTTCGGCGCGGTCCAGGTGCCGGTGAAGTACGACAGCATGTTCGCCGCGCCCACCAAGAAGGTCACGCAGGGCTCCTTCGAGTACCGGACCGTGTGGCGGCTCGGCAAGCCGCTGCTGGAGGTCAAGGGCATCGGCGAAGCGGTCTTCCAGCCGGGCGCCACCCTCGTCGAGGGCCGGACCAAGCTCGCGCTGGTCGACGTCGGGGACGGTCCCCTCACCGGGGTCGCCGGCAAGGCGGTCCTCGCCCGTCTCGCCGCCGGCACCGACCCGGGCGCGCTCGCCCGGGCCGCCCAGGACGCCGGGGCCAAGGCGCTGTTCGTGACCGACGACACGGCCGGACGCCTGAACGCCTGGTGGGGAGCGGACGACGGCAGTGACCGCCCGATCCTGATCGCCACCGTCAACGCCGCCGACGCGGCCCGGCTGCGGCACGCGGGCAAGGTCGACATGACCGGCACCCGCAACACGCCCTACGTGTACGACCTCTCGGAGGGCCACCCGGGCGCGATCCCGGACCACGACCTGACCTACGCGCCGAGCGGCCGCGAACTCGCCGCCGTGGACGTGAAGTTCCATGCCGCGCGGCCGGTGAGCGGCGGCGAGTACCGATTCTCCCTCACCGACACCTTCTCCCTCGGCCTCGGCTTCTCGGAGCGGATCGACTACCCGGCCGAGCGCACCGACTACGTCTCCACCGGGCCCGGCCAGAAGTGGCACGAGTCCGTGTCGGCGGCCGACGGCGCGTTGGAGGAACGCAGCGGACTCCTCACCTACAAGGGCGCCTCCCACCCGGACCTCGACTGGTTCAAGCCGGTCTGGCACCCCTGGCTCGGCACCGGCCTCGGCTGGGGCCAGCAGCGCTCCGGCAACGTGATCCAGCTCAACACCCCCGGCTGGGGCGACTCCGGGCCCGACCACACCGGCTTCGGCGACGTGTGGAGCAGCGACACCGGGATGACCCAGTACACCGAGGTCTACCTCGACGGGGAGCGGGTCGACCGGCGTCAGAGCTCCGGTGCCTATGTCTGGGACGCGCCCGCCGACGAGCACACCTACCAGGTCGTCACCGACACGGCGCTCGACGCCGGCCGCTGGAAGCTCGCGACGAAGGGGCACGCCGAGTGGACCTTCCGGTCGGCGGCCACCCCTGAGGACCGCTGGACCTACCTGCCCCTGATCAACCTCTCCTTCGACGTCGACACCGACCTCGCGGGCGCGGTCCGGGGCGGCGGCCGGCTGCCGGTCGGGATCGGGGCCCAGTACGTCGCGAACGCCACGGGCACCGGGACCCTCGGCGGCGGGACGCTCGATGTCTCCTACGACGACGGCAAGACCTGGCGGCCGGTGCGGCTCACCGGATCCGGCCGGGCCGCCTGGCACGGGACGCTGAACGTGCCCCGCGACGCCGCGTACGTCTCCCTGCGGGCGACCGCGAGCGACAACCGGGGCGGCTCGGTGCGGCAGGAGATCATCCGGGCGGTGGGGGTGAAGTAGCCCACGGCGAAAGCAGGCGGCGCCGCCTCCCGGGTAGGGGGAGACGGCGCCGCCGTGCGCTCGGGACCGGGGAGCCGGCACGGCCGTGTGCTCCGGACCGGGGAGCCGGCACGGCCGAGGGCTCCGGACCGGCCTACTCCCGGGTCACGACGGCCCTGATCACACCCAGCTCCACCAGGTCCTGCGGCCGGATGCGGAGTTGGTTCGCGGTCGCCTCGGCCTGCGTCGGCGGCCGCTTCAGGATGGCCGCCGCGAGCTCGGGGGCGATGACCGAGAAGTAGCTGTCCGGCGCCGCCCAGGTGGTGCCGGGCGCGGCCAGGGCCAGGGCGCCGCCGGAGCCGCCCTCGCCGATCACCAGCGTGGTGACCGGGGTGCGGGTGGCGGCCACCGCGCCGAACAGGTCCGCGATTGCGGCGCCCGCTCCCTGCCGTTCCGCCTCGGCGTCGTTGGCCGCGCCCGGGGTGTCCACCAGGGTCAGGACCGGTATGCCGAGCCGGTCCGCCAGGCGGATCAGCCGGGCGGCGGTCCGGTAGCCGGCGGGACGCGTCGCCGTGCCCGTCTGGGCGGCGTAGGCGACGGTCCGTCCCCGGTGCTCGCCGAAGCCGCACAGCATGCCCGCGTCGGTGCCGCCGCAGCGGTCGCCGCTCAGGGCCACGCGGTGCGTGAAGTAGGCGTCCAGATAACTCCCGGCCCGCGGGTGGGACGCGGCGCGGGCCCGCCGTACCGCGTCCCAGCCGGTCGCCGGGAGGTCCGGGGAGCCGAGCGCCCGTGGCACGGGGGCCGGTTCCGCCGAGGGCGTCGTCAGCAGCCGCAGCCACCGCCCCAGCGTCCCGCGCAGCTCCCGCGGCCGGACGACCGCGTCCGCCGCGCCCGCCGCCACCTGTGCTTCCGCCGTGTACGCGGCCGGGTCGGCGTCCGGCGGCCGCACCCGGGAGCCCGCGAAGCCGACCTGGGCGCCGGGCAGCGCGAGGACGACGTCCGCGCCCGCGCCCAGTGTGGCCCAGCCGCCGCCCGTCGTCGGGTCCCGCAGCACGGCGATCTGCGCGAGACCGGCATCGCGGGTGAGGACCGACTGCCGGGCCACGCGCTGGAGCTGGGTCAGCGCGAGCATGCCCTCCTGCATCCGGCTGCCGCCCGTGGCGACCAGCGGGACGACGGGGAGGCGGTGCTCGCGCGCATACGTGTACGCCGCCTCCAGCCGGTCCCCGGTGCGCTCGCCGAGCGAACCGCCCAGGAAGCCGAACTCGAACGCGATCAGCACGGCCCGGGTGCCCTCGACGCTCGCGGTGCCGCAGACGACGGCCTCGTCCTCGCCGGTGCGCCGCGCGGCGCGGGCCCGGGACGCGTCGTAGCCCTGCCAGCCGAGCGGGCCGTCGGGAGGCCGGGACTCCGCTGTCGGATACGGGAGTTCGGTGAAGTCGTCGGTGACGAGGGCTATGGTCCCGCGTGCGGTGCGGCCGTCGGTCATACCGGCAGCGCCCGCTTCATGATCTTCCCCATGTCGTTGCGGGGCAGCGCGTCGAGGTAGCGGACCGTGCGCGGTCGTTTGTGCGGGGCGAGCCGGGCGGCCACATGGTCGGCCAACGCGTCGGCGTCGGGCGGGGACCCGGGGTCCGCGGGGACGATCCAGGCCACGATCCGCTCGCCCAGATCCGGGTCGGGCTCCCCCGTGACGGCGGCCTCGCGCACCCCCGGATGCTCCAGCAACGCGTTCTCGATCTCACCCGCCCCGATCTTGTACCCGCCGCTCTTGATCAGGTCGGTGGCCTTGCGGCCGACGATCCGGACGTAGCCGTCGGGGTCGCGCACCGCCATGTCGCCGGTGCGGAACCAGCCGTCGGCGGTGAAGGCGTCGGCCGTGGCGTCGGGCCGGTTGAGGTACTCGGTGAAGAGGTTCGGGCCGCGCACCTGGATCTCGCCCACGGTCTCGCCGTCGTACGCCGTGATCGGCGTCCCGTCCTCCTCGACGAGCCGCACCTCCACGCCGGGCAACGGCACGCCGACGGTCCCGGCCCGCGCCTCCCCGTCGGCCCGCACGCTGGTGTTCATGAGCGTCTCGGTCATGCCGTACCGCTCGATCACCCGGCGGCCGGTCGCGGTCGTGATCCGGTCGTGGTCGTGCACGGGCAGCGCGGCGGAGCCGGACACCAGCAGCCGGGCTCCGGTGAGCGCCTTGGCCAGTTCGGGGTCGGCGGGCAGTGCCTCGGCGATCCGGTGGTACATCGTCGGCACTCCGAACAGCATGGTCGCGCCGGTGTTCAGTTCGCGGGCCACGCCCCGCGTGTCGAACCGGCCGAGATGCCGGACCGAGCCGCCCCGCCGCAGCGGGCCCAGGACGCCCAGCACCAGCCCGTGCACATGGAACAGGGGCAGCCCGTGCACCAGCACGTCGTCGCCGGTCCACTGCCAGGCGTCGGCGAGCGCGTCCAGGGTCGAGGCGATCGCGCGACGCGGGAGGACGGCGCCCTTGGGCGGGCCGGTGGTGCCGGAGGTGTAGACGACCAGGGCGGGCGCGGAGTCGTCCGCGTCGTCGGCGACGGGCAGTACGCCGGTCGCGTGGACGTCGATGTCCACGCGCGCCACGTCACCCATGGCGGGCGGGAGTTCGTCCCCCGGACCGGCCAGCACCAGGGCCGGCGCGCTGTCGGACAGGATGTGCCCGAGCTCCTTCTCTCCCGACCTGGGGTTCAGCGGCACGGCGGCCGCTCCGGCCAGCAGCACGCCCACCACCCCGACGGCCGTCTCCAGCGAGGGGGTCGCCCAGACGGCCACCCGGCCGTTCCCGCGGATCCGTTCGCCGACGGCGGCTGCCGCCGCCGCGAGTTCTCCGTACGTCAGGGACCGGTCGCCGAACCGCAGGGCGACTTGCTCACCCGGATCGCCCGTCAGGGCCGGAAAGAGGGAGGTCACGCGGTGCACTCCTGGTGGTGAGGGGACACAGCCGGAACAACACCTCCGTTCCTACACCAGCGCCGGTGCGATCCGCCGCCGCCGGAGGGTTGATACCGGTCACTTCGCCCGCTGCCCGCTGCCCGCCGCCCTCGGCCACCGCCGCCCGCCGACCTCGGCTCCGCCCGAAGACTCGGCTCCCGCTGCCCGCCGCCCCCGCTACTCGCCGACCGCCGTCCGCTGCAACAGCCCCCAGGTGAACTCGGCGACCACCTCCCGTCGTACGCCCCGCGCGTCCGGGGCGGTGAAGGCCAGGCCCCAGCGGGTGGGGGCGGTGCCCTCCAGGGGGCGGGCGGGGGCGAAGGCGCGGGCCGCCTCGTCGACCGTGCAGGACCAGGGGCGCAGGTCGTCCACCGTGCGCGGCTCGGCGGCCGGGGCGTCCGGCGCGCGCACCAGCCACTCGTTCCACACCGCCTGGTTCGGTCCCACGAGGACCTCGAAGCGCAGGTCGGGCCAGAGCGGAACCGGCCACTGCCAGGCCGCGCAGTCGAGGTCGCCGATCCTGCGGGCGGTGACGGACTCGGGGGTGCCGAGGACGGAGCGGTAGCGCGTGGCGGCGGAACGGGACCTCGGGGAGCGGAGCATGGCCTGCCAACGCTTGTTGGCCTCCCGCATGTCGGCGAGGGAGACGCCCAGCCGGCGGCGGGCGTCGTCCACCAGGTCGGGGTTGTGGTCGGCCATGCGGCGCAGCAGGACCAGCTGGAAGTCCTGGACGGTGAAGGGGCCGGCGGGAGGCTTCGAGGACGGCATGGCACCCATCGTCGCCCACCGTCCGCAGGACCATTGCCCGTGGAACCCCACTATGGCTAGCCTGTGTTCGTTATCCCGATCGTCTGTTGAAATATCGAACATCAAGGGAGGGGTCGGTCGTGGGACGCCTTGTACCTGCCGTGACCCGAGCTCTCGACATTCTCGAGCTCTTCCTCGACGGAGACGGGACGCTCTCCGCCCCCGACATCGTGCGCCGGCTCCAGCTGCCACGCACCACCGTGCACGAACTCGTCACCACGCTCGCCGCCCGTCAGTACATCGTGCCGGTGCCCGGTCAGCCCGGACGCTACCGGCTCGGCGTACGCCCGTACCAGCTCGGCAGCCGTTACGCCGAGCAGCTCGACCTCGCCGCCGAGGGCCAGCAGGTGGCCCGCTCGGTCGCCGAGACCTGCGACGAGACCGTGCACGTGGCGATCCTGGAGGGGACCGACGTCATCTATATCGCCAAGGTCGACTCCACGCACGCCGTGCGCATGGTGTCCGCCGCCGGCCGCCGGCTGCCCGCGCACTGCACCTCGGTCGGCAAGATGCTGCTGGCCTCGCTGCCCGAGCCGGAGCTCACCGCGCGCGTCCCGGACGACGCCGACCTGATCGCGATGACCCCGAACAGCATCACCTCGCCGGCCGCCCTGCGCGAGGCGCTGGCGGAGATCCGGCAGCGCGGCATCGCCGTGGAGAGCCGCGAGTCCAACCCGGACGTGAGCTGCGTGGCCGCTCCGGTCCACGACCGCACCGGGAAGGTGGTGGCCGCGCTCTCCATCTCCGTGCCGATGATCCGCTGGAGCGACGAGCGCCGAGCCGAGCTGGAGCAGCTCGCCGCCAAGGGCGCCGTCGAGCTGTCGGAGCGCCTGGGGCACCGGAGCGTGGCATGACGGCGTACGAGGTGGCGGTGCGGGCGCAGGCGACGCTCGGCGAGGGCCCGACGTGGGACGCCGCGTCCGGCCGGCTCGTCTGGCTGGACATCCTGGGCTCGCGCATCCACACGTACGACCCCGCCTCCGGCGCTCGCACGGTCCGTACGACGGAGCAGCACGTGGGCGCGGTGAAGCTCCGCGCGGGCGGCGGTCTGGTGCTGAACCTCCGCGACGGGGTGGCGCTGCTCGACCCGGACGACACCTTCCGGTGGCTGCACCACGACCCGGTGCCCGGCCGTCGCGCGAACGACGCGGCCGTCGCCCCCGACGGCTCCCTCTGGGCCGGCACGATGCGCTACGACGAGGCCCCGGGCGGCGGCACGCTCTCCCGGGTCACCGGTGACGGCACGGCCGAGGTGGTCCTGGACGACGTGGCGGTGAGCAACGGCACGGGCTGGAGCCCCGACGGCCGCCTGATGTACTACATCGACTCGCCGACCCGCCGGATCGACGTCTTCGACCACGCCGACGGGCGGATCGCGAACCGCCGTCCGCTCGCGGAGATCGAGGAGGGGGCCGGCTACCCCGACGGCCTCACGGTCGACGCCGACGGCTGTGTGTGGGTGGCTCTCTGGGACGGCGGCGCGGTCCGCCGCTACACCCCGTCCGGCACTCTCGACCGGGTGCTCACCCTGCCGACCCCCCGCACCACCGCCTGCGCCTTCGGCGGCCCGGACCTGACCGACCTCTACGTCACCACAGCCCGTACGGGCCTGTCGGCGCCGTCGTCGGCGGCGGGCTCCCTGCTGGTGGTGCCGGGCGCGGGGAAGGGACTGCCGCAGCCGGCCTTCGCCGGCTGAGCCCTGCTTCCGCCCCGTCCCCGGCCCCTCTGCCCACTGCCCTCTGTGCCCCCCTTCGAGCCCCGCCCCTGACGCTGTTCCTGAGGCCCGCTCAGCCCGCGGCCGCCACCAGCCGCCACTCCTCCTTTGTCAACGGAGGCCCCGCCAGCGGCGGCAGCAGCGGTCCGTTGAGCACCGCGAGCAGGGCCGAGGGGCGCAGCAGCCGGGCGGGGCCCGCCTGGAGGCTCGTCACGTCCCACAGGGCCGCCGCCGCGCCGTAGGAGCCGGTCGACGCCAGGGTGAGGCGGCGGGTGAAGCGGGTGACCAGGCGGTCGGCGGCGGTGGGCCGGGCACCGTGGGTCTCCGGGTACCAGACGTCCTGGCCGACGGCCGCCGCCCAGGCCGAGTCGACCGGACGGGCGGCCTGGCGCTGCACCCGGCGGGCCAGGCCGGCGGCGGTGAGCCCGGTGCCCTCGAGTTCCCGGCGGAGCACCTGGGCGCCGAGTGCCGCCACCGTCATGCCCTGCCCGTAGGCAGGGTTGTACGTGGCCAGCGCGTCGCCGAGGACGACCAGACCCTCGGGCCAGTCGCGGACCTTCTCCAGGTACCGCCGGTCGTTGCGGGTGCTGCGGCTGATCTGCACGTCGGTGAGCGGTTCGGCGCCGGAGATCAGCCTGCCGACGATGGGGTGGGGCAGCTCCAGCGCGTAGCGCAGGAAGCCCTCCGGGTCGGCGGGCGGTTCGCCGCCGCGGGTGCCGCCGAGGCTGACCATCCAGCGGCCGCCCTCGATCGGCAGGATCATCCCGCTGCGGCCCGGCCGGGACACGTACGGGTCGGCCTGCACGATCGTCATGGGGAAGCGCTCGGCGCCCGCCGGGACGCGGTACACGCGGGTGGCGTTGACGAGGCCCGTGTCGACGGTCCGCTCGCGGATGCCGGTCACGCCGAGCCCGCCCAGCCACCGCACCACCCGCGACCCGCGGCCGCTGGCGTCGACGACCAGGTCGGCGGCGAGTTCTGTCTCACCGAGGTCGCCGGCCGCGCCGGAGGAGACGCGGACGCCGGTCACCCGGCCCGCGTCGCCCAGCAGGTCGACGACCTGACCGCGGCGGACCTCGGCCCGGGTGTTCGCCAGGACCGCGACCCGCACCGACCAGTCCAGCAGCGCCCGGCTGCACGCGATCATCCGAGGTCCCTCGTGGCGCCAGCGCCGGAACCAGCCCTCGGGGGTCAGCGCCACCATGTCCCGGCCGGTGGCGAGTTCGTGGGCGCCCGCGGCGAGCAGTTGCTTGCGCATGCTCACGCCCGGTACGACGTCCTCCATCGCGGCCATGCCGCCGGCCATGAGGACGTGTGCGTGGCGGCCCTGCGGGAGGCCCTTGCGGTGGTCCGGCCCGTCGGGCAGCTCGTCGCGGTCCAGCACGATCACTTCGTCCGCGCTGGGGGACAGCGCGGCCGCGGCCAGCATGCCGGCCAGGCCGGCACCGATGACAACAGCTCTACGCGTCATGGGGCTCCTCGGGTTCGGTCGGGGGTGGCCGTCACCGTACCCACACGCACGGTTCCGACATGTGATGATCGCGTGAACTCCTGGGCCAGTTCCACCAGTTCCGCCAGACCGTTGGTCCCGGCGGACGTCGTGGCGTGCAGCCGGTACCCGCTCGGCGTCTCCAGCGGCCGGGCCCGCGCGGCGGCCTGGCGTACGGCGTCGCAGAGCATGGCCGCCTCCGCCATGAGCCGCGCCCGGTGCGCGGAGCGGCCCGCGCGCAGGGCACCGCCCAGTGCCCGCTCCCGGACCCGGTCGTCGAAGTAGGGGGCCAGTGCCAGCAGCGCGTCGTGGATGGCGACCTCCCGCCACTGCAACCGCTCGCGCGGCAGCCGCCACCAGGAGCCGGGCGGCGGCGGGGCGGTGGACGCGAACCGCAGCGACGACCACAGCGGCCCCAGCGTCCGCAGATCACGCAGACTGTGCCAGTGCGCGGCGAGCGAGGGCAGCAGTCGGGGCAGCACGAACCCCACGGAACAGGTCAGCGCGCCGAGCGAGGCCATCGGCGGGGCGATGACGGTGGACAGGAAATCGAGGTCGTGACCCGTCCAACGCGCCACGACAGCCGTGTACTTCGTCAGCTGGAAGCCCAGCACGTCCAGCATCGACCCGATGAGGATCAGCCGCAGCCCGGTCCGCAGCAGTCCGGTGACCTCACGCCCCCACTTGACGCCCACCGCGCACAGCCCGATGGTCGCGACGCTGTGCCCGACCAGGTAGAGCACGATCATCTCGCGCATGAACGGGGTGTCGGCGTAGTAGGTGTCGAGGTCGGTGAGCCGTTCGGTGTGCGCGTCCGCCAGCGCGAACAGCACGACGATGGCGACGATCAGCGCCCCGTAGGCCGCGATGCCGAGCAGCACCATGCGCCGGATCCGCTCCCGGGACCCGCCCCGCCAGTTGATCAGCAGGATGAACAGGGAGCAACTGTACGCGGAGAGCATGCCGTAGGTCAGCGGGGCGCCGAAGTTGGGCACGCCCGTGAGGTCGTTGACGGCGGCCAGGGTCAGCGGCGCCGAGCAGACGAGGACGAGCGCGCCGAGGGCGATGGCCGCGCAGGTGGACACGGTCAGCGGGTTGCGGACGGCGCGCACGCCGGCCCGCGGGCGACGGAACAGCACCGCGCCGGACAGCGCGAGGACACCGGCGGCGACGTAGACCACGACGCTCATGCGGTGCCCGTCGTGGTGGTGCCGCTGCGGATCCGGGCGGCCGCGACGAGCGGGGAGGACGCCAGGGCGTCGGCGATGCGCGCGAGCGCGTCCGGGCCGGGCGTCCGGTCCTCGACCCGGTCGGGCCCGTCGACGTCCGTCAGGGGCCTCTCCCGGTACGGCTCCTCCCGCGCGGCCACCGTGATGACGGCGGCCCAGGCGACGGCGTCGGCCTGTTCCGGGTCGCCGCCGGTGTCCGCGAGCGCGGCCTCGCGGGTACGGTCGAACAGGCCCCGGTCGAAGAACGCGTCCAGGTGGCTCAGCGCGTTGTGGATGCTGGTCCGGCGCCAGATCAGCAGGCTGGTGGGGGAGGACCAGCGGGGCCGGGGCAGCCGCAGCGCGCGGCGGCTGAGGACGCCGTCGAGTTCCCGCTCCAGCGGTCCGAGACGGGTGTACGCCCGCCGGGAGTCGCGCCACTGGGTCAGCCGCGGCCCGATCAGCGGGATCAGGATGCCGGTGACCGTCACCAGCGCGCCCAGTCCGGCGGCGGCCGGCGAGACGGTCGTACCGAGTCCCGACCAGTCCTGCCCGCACCAGCGGGCGACGACCGCGGCGAGCTTGCTCACGCTGTACCCGGCGTTGCACAGCGTGCCGACGCCCAGCGTCACCAGGCCCGCGCGCAGCCAGCCGTGCACCTGACGGGCCCAGCCCAGGGACGACACCATGGTCACGCTCACCGCGGCGAGGTGCCCGGCCAGGTAGAGCACGATCATCTCGGCGATGAACGGCGTCGTCGCGTAGTAGGTGTCCAGGTCGGTACGGCGCTCCACGGGCGCGTCGCCCAGCGTGAACATCGCCGCGATGCCGATCAGGACGCAGGCGTACGCCACGACCCAGCGGCGGACGGAGCGGTGCACCTGGGGGCCGCCCCGCCAGTAGACGATCAGGATCTGGGCGGCCGCGCTGTACGCCGTGATCGACGCGTACGTCAGCGGGGCGGCGAGGTTCGGGATGCCGCTGACGCCGTTGATCGTGCCGACCGTCGGCGGGGCTCCGAGGAAGAAGCAGACCCCGGCCAGGCCCAGCACCACGCAGATGGTGCGCAGGTAGGGGTCGCGCCAGTGACGTATCAGGTCGGGGGCCTTGACCACCAGGGCCAGCCACAGCACCCCACAGCTCACATAGTTGATCAGGCCGCTCATCCTCGTGTCCCGCGGTAGTTGAGGGCGGCCCCGATGCGCCCGGAGAGGTTCTGGGCACCGGTGCTGTCGGCCGCGTACACGGAGTCGGCCGGCGCCTCCAGCCAGGTGCGCAGCCGACGGCCCATGAGCATGCCGAACAGGTCGGCCTCCTGCTCGTCGGCGAGGCTGAAGTCGGTGCGCGCCGCGACGAGCCGGGGACCGTCACCGGGCTCGTCCAAGTCGCCCCCGCCCTGCTGGTGCATGTGCCACACCTCGTGGCAGAAGATCACGATCTGATGCCAGACCGCGGCTCGTTTGTCGATGACGACGTCGTCGTGGTGGGCGCCGTCCAGCCAGAGCCCGCTGGCCGTGTGCGGCGGGAAGACCCGCCGGTGGACGACGACTTCCCGGCCGCGCCACTGGCTGACCGACTCCACCAGTGCGTCGAAGAGTGCCTCGGGGTCCGCCGGGATCGGGATCCGGATGGGATCGATGAGCGTGCCGGCGAGCCGACGCATCTCCTTCTTCTTACGCACCGTTGAAATATGCCAAGACAGGCCCCGCTTCAGCTACCTCACCTCCGCCGCCGGCGCCGTCGCCAGGGTGCGCACCGCGTCGATGTCGTGGGGGCTGCGCAGTGCCCGCGACACGGCCCCGATCTCCTGGAGCAGGTCGGTGGTGTCCGCGTGGCCGGTGGGTTCCGCGTCCTCGGCGGCGCCGTCCCCGGCGAAGCGGCCCCGGGTCCCGTCGACGGCGTCCTGGATCGCGATCGCGGCGGCCAGCGCCTTGGCCCGCTCCGGCGGCAGCCCGAGGGTGAGGGCGGCGGCGTACGACCGGGCGCGCGACTCCTCGTCGATGTGCCGGGCCAGCGGCAGCAGCACGTCGCGGATGAAGGTCTCGCGGCGGGTCAGGCGCAGTTCGGCCGTGCCGCGCGGCAGCCGGGGCACGCCGCCGCCGTGGACGGAGCGCGTCAGCAGGTACAGCGGCCGCAGTTCCTGGTGGGCGAGCCGGACCCGCCAGCGGTCGTGCAGATACTGGCCGACGTGCGGCAGGATGAAGCCGACCGCGATCGCGATGGCCGACAGACAGGCGACGGGCGGTGCCACGCCGGTGCTCAGCCGGTCCAGGTCGTGACCGGTCCAACGGGCCACGACGGCGGCGAGTTTGGACACGGCGAAGATGAGGTTCAGGCCGTAGCCGACGCACAGGGACGTCAGCCCCGAGCGCAGCCAGGCGTCGAGCCCGTCGGTGCGCACCCAGTCCCACAGCAGCCGGGACGTGATCAGCACGGCCACGGCGTGCGCGAGCAGGTAGAGCAGGATCTCCTCGCGCATGAACGGCGTGTTGGCGTAGTAGGTGTCGAGGTCGGTGAGCCGCTCCACGGGCACGTCCGCGAGGGCGAACAACACCCACAGCGCCACGATCACGCCCGAGTACACGCCGATCACCCACCGCGTGGCGCGCCGGGTCTCGGCCGAACGGTCGGACAGGCCGTTGCGCCAGGCGATGATCAGCAGCAGACAGGATCCGCAGAACGCGGTGAGCAGCGAGTACACCCAGGGCGCGGAGATGTTCGGCACGCCGGTGACGCGGTTGGTCCAGGCGATCGTCGACGGCGCGACGAACAGGAACACCGAGCAGGCGAGCAGCAGCAGACCGCCGACGGCCCGCAGCAGTGGGTCCTTCCACAGCCGGATGATCGTGGGCAGCTTGATCACCAGGGCCGCGGACAGCACCGCGGTAGGGATCCAGAAGGAGATGGAGAAGCCGACGCCACCGTCCATCGTGCCCCCTTCCCCCACCTTCCCTCGCCGTCCGTCCTCGCAGCCGGTCCGAGGTTACGCGCCCGGAAGTGTCCCCGTCATGTCGTCCACCGGCCGTTGTTCGACACCGAACTACCCTTGTTCTGGCCGGTGTCCGACGGTCGCGGCCGGTGGCGCGCGCCGTGGCCGCAGACGGCCGGGCGGCCGGGACGCCTCACAATGGGGCGATGAGGATCTCGGCACGGGCGGACTACGCGGTACGGGCGGTCCTGGAGCTCGCCGTACAACAGGGCGGGGACCCGGTGAAGGCGGAGACGGTCGCCGCCGCGCAGGACATTCCGCACAAGTTCCTGGAGGGGATCCTCGGCGATCTGCGGCGCGGCGAGATCGTCGACAGCCGGCGCGGCGGGGGCGGCGGCTACCGGCTGGCCCGGGACGCCTCGGCGATCACGGTGGCGGACGTGATCCGCGCGGTCGACGGCCCGATCGTGTCGGTACGCGGCGAGCGCCCGACCGGCCTCTCCTACACCGGCACCGCACAGCCCCTGCTGCCCCTGTGGATCGCGCTGCGGGCGAACGTGCGCAGGGTCCTGGAGGGGGTCACGATCGCCGACCTCGCGGCGGACGCGCTGCCCGACCCGGTACGGCAGCTCGCGGCGGAGCCCGCGGCGTGGGAGAACCCGTAGGTCCGGCCCTTCAGCCGTCCGTCGGCCGGGCCCGGTCCAGGGCGCGGGCCAGGGCCTTCTCGTCCTGGCCCAGCAGGGTCTTCTCCAGGCTGTGGTCGTCCCGGCGGGAGAGGCGCTCGCCCTCGGCGAAGGCCTCGGTGTCGAGTACCTGGCCGCACCACTCCCCCCGACCGATCTCGTGGTCGTCGAACGGTACGACCGCGCCCTCGCCGAGGGACACCCAGCGTTCCTCCTGCCAGCGCAGGGCGAGGACGTACGTGTGGCCCGGGACCACGCGGGGCGCGTCGCCGGTCAGATCGTCGACGCGGGTCGTGCCGTCGGAGCGGAGGATCTTCCAGCCCGGGGCGACGTAGTCGACGGTCGGGCCGGGGGCCGGGTGCGCGCGCCCGCGGGACGTGAACACGACCGATTCGCGGGTCAGTTCCACGGTCCGTTCCAGTTGGTACCGGTACGCCCCGACCTTCAGCTCCTGCCGATCACTCTCCCGCTCCCGCCCGGCTCGTCCGACGATCACCACGTCCGCGTCGCGCACCCAGTCCTGCGCGCTTTCGGACGGATACCGATTGACCGGAAGACCACACCCGTTGACGGTGTCCAGGCCGGTCCAGCCAGTCAGAACACCGGTGATCACGCCGGCCGTGGCGAGCACCGCGACGGCCGGGCGGCCCACGGCCAGGGCGGTTAAGGGGTTTCTGCGCATTCGCCGATCTTGAGGCGACGGGGGCCGCCCGGCCGTGGTGGAAGCCACACCTCCGGTCACAGCCGCGTCACAGACGGGCCTTCCGGTTGGCCGGAGTTCGGCCTGACCGCGCCGTCCGGTCGCGCCTACGATGCGACCGCTCCCGGCCTTCACAGCATGCTCATGGTTTCTCCACAGGCCGGGATTGCGCGTGCCACCCCCCACTGAACGATTAGGAGAACCATGTCTGTCGGACTCCTCCTGAGCGGAGCGGCCGCCGCCGCTCTGCTCACCACTGCGCTCCCGGCGCAGGGCGCGTCCTCCGGGTTCGAGGACCCGCCCCCGGACAAGATCGTCATCAAGGTCGCCACGGTGAACGGCTCCGGCTGTCCCCAGGGCACCACCGCGGTCGCCGTCTCCGAGGACAACACCGCCTTCACGGTGACCTACAGTGCCTACCTCGCCCAGGCCGGCGGCAACTCCGACCCCACGGCCTACCGCAAGAACTGCCAGCTCAACCTGCTGGTCCACGTCCCGTCCGGCTTCACGTACGCCATCGCCAGCGCCGACTACCGCGGCTACGCCGCGCTCCAGTCCGGCGCGAGCGCGACACAGCGGGCCTCGTACTACTTCCAGGGCTCGTCCAGCACGGCGTTCCGCAACCACCCGTACAACGGCCCCTACGACGACAGCTGGCAGGCCACCGACAGCACCGACTGGGCTCAACTCGTCTGGGCTCCCTGCGGAGTCCAGCGCAACTTCAACATCAACACCGAACTGCGCGTGAACGCGGGCAGCTCCGCGCCCGGCAAGGTCAGCTTCATGACCATGGACTCGACCGACGGCGACATCAGCACCGTCTACCACCTGGCGTGGAAGGAGTGCCCCGGGTCCTGACGCCGTCCCACTGGTCTCCGGCCCCGCCGCCCGGCCACTACTTCACGCTGTGCGGGAGGAAGTGCGTCCAGGCGGTGGGGGTCACGGCGAGCTGCGGTCCGTCGGCGCCGGTGTCGCTGTTCTTGGAGTCACGGATGTGGATGGTCGCGGGGCAGACGGCCACCTCGACGCAGTCGCCCTCGCTGCCACTGCTGTAGCTGGACTTGTGCCAGGCGAGGGCGACTTCTACGCAGTCGTCGCCGGATGCGCTGCTGTAGCTGCTCTTGAACCAAGCCAGTTCGGGCGTGTTCATAGCGCTCCTCGCATCTGCTCCAGCAAGCCCCTGGAGTCCTCTGGAGTGAGGGCCTGGGAGCGCAGTTTGGCATACCGCTGATGGAGGACGCTGATCTCTCTCGGGTCGGAGATGAGGACTCCGGCTCACCCGCCGACCCGTCGGTCACCATCGGTCACCTCTCGCGCCCATGATCACGGTCGGTGACGGGTACTGTCCACCCGGTCACCACGTACGCTGGACCGGCGTACGCGGTGTCAGCCTGGAGAAACGGTGGATCGGGGCGCCAGATTGGGGGCATGACCCACCAACAACTCGTCACCGTACGTGTGTTCACCCAGCGCTTAAGCGCCACCCCGCGAGGTGCCCGCCTCGCCCGTCGGCTCGCCGTGAACCAGTTGCACGCCTGGGGCGTCCCGCACGGCACGGACGTGTCCGACGCCGTCGCCGTGATCGTCGCCGAGCTGGCGGCGAACGCGGTGACGCACGGCCGGGTGCCGGGCCGGGACTTCGAGCTGCGGCTCTCGCTCGTCACGGGGAGCGTACGGGTGGAGGTGACGGACACCCGTGGCGATCCCCGCCCGCCGGGACCGGCGGACGTACAGGCCGTCCCGCCGCTCGCCGACTCGGGGCGCGGGCTGGTCCTCGTGTCGGCGCTCGCGGACCGGTGGGAGGTGGTGGACCGGCAGCCGCCGCCGGGCAAGACCGTGCGGGCGGAGGTGGACCTGCCGGGCCGGCCGGCCATGGTGCGGGTGAGCGGGCCGGTGACGCCGGGGACGTAGGGGCCGCTCGGTGTCCCTGGGCGGCCGTCGTAGATCGAGTCCTGGGCGAGGGTGTGTCAGCCCGTCTGGCCCATGCCCGCCGCGTTCGGCCAGCTCTGGGCGCTGGGCCAGCCTGTCGCCGGGGCCGGGGTGAGGCCGTTCGTGCCTCTGACCTGGGCCGCGGTGAGACCGCCGCGCGCCGGTACACCGGGCGGGGTCGGGCCGGTCATCGGCGCGGGGACCGGTACCGGCACCGGCATCTGCGCGGCGGCCGGGATCTGCGCGGCGGCCGGGATCTGTGCGGGGAACTGAGCCGGGACCGGTGCCGCCATCGGCTGCGGGACCTGCTGCGGGACCTGCTGCGGGACTTGCTGCGGGATCAAGGGCGGGACCTGCTGCGGAATCTGCTGCGGAATCTGGGGCGGGATCTGCTGGGGGATCTGCTGCGGGGCCGCCTGCGCCGCAGCCGGCATCGGCATGCCCGAGCCCATGGACTGGCCGCCCTGTGGCGCCGCCGGCATGCCGACGGCCATGGCCTGGGCGGCGAGGCCCGGTATGCCCGCCCCGTTCGTCGCGCTGACCAGGCGGTCCACGGCCGCCGTGCCCGAGCTGTAGTTGGTCCCGTTGGCCGGCTCGGGCACGGCGGCTCCCCTCCTGGTCCCGTAGAGCACCTGTTCCAGGCCGGACACCAGGCGACGCACGTCGACCTGGGGGCGCACCACGAGACGCAGGAAGCGGCTGGACGAACCGACCTTGTTGCCGCACTCACGGACCAGGATCCGGTGCTCGGTCAGCATCCGGTCCCGGACCACCGTGCCCTCGGCGCCGACGGGAAGGCGCACGAAGAGGAAGTTGCCCTGGGAGGGGTAGACGGTCAGGCCGGGCAGGGCGGCGAGCTGGCCGGCCATGTCCAGTCGGTCGCGGCGGACCTGATGGAGGCTCTGCGCGTACTCGGCGCCGTGCTCCTTGAGCATGAACACCACGTGCTCGGCGAAGGCGTTGAGGTTCCACTTGGGCAGCATGGAGCGGACGCGGCCGGCCAGCGACGGGTTGGCCACCAGGTAGCCGAAGCGGATGCCGTGCAGGCCGAAGTTCTTGCCGAGGCTGCGCAGCACGATGACGTTCGGACGCAGCATCGCCTCCTGCACCACGCTCGGTTCCGCCTCGGCGTCCGCGAACTCCAGGAACGACTCGTCGACGACGATCAGGTCCAGGTCGGCCATCGCGTCCATGAACTGCACGAGAGCCTGCTTGTGCAGGAAGCCGCCGTCGGGGTTGTTCGGGTTGCAGATGACGGCGACCCGGGTGCCTCGCTTGCGGATGAACTCGGCGTACTGCGCGAGGTCCAGGGCGAAGCCGCTGGACTCCTGGAGCGGGAACATGTCGACGCGCTTGCCGGTCTCCATCGGCTGGTCGGTCCAGCGGCCGAAGGTGGGGACGGGGATGGCGAGGGACTCGCGGACCAGCAGGTGGTCGATCCAGGTGATGAGCTCGGTGGAGCCGTTGCCCATAGCCACGCACTGCGGCGGAAGCTGGAGCAGGTTGCACAGCTCGCCGGTGATCGTGTCGGCGCCGCTCGGGTAGTACGTGATGATGTCGCGCAGCCGGGAGGCCATCTCGTCGAACATCGCCGGGGTGGGGAAATAGGGGTTGCAGGGGATACAGAAGTCCACGGGGCCCGATCCGTCGCCCTCCCGCGTCAGCGCCGCCATCGACGGGCTGTGTGCCGCTGTGCTGCGGAACAACGAGGTGACGTTGTCGGCCATGGAACCTCCATATGGGGCGGGCCCGGCGGGGACGACCGGGCCCGTCGTCATTGGGTGGCCCGCGCGGGGGAGCACGGGCCGCCCTTACATACGGAGGCGCACGAGACGCCGTTCAACTCTTGTGAAAGAAGTGTGACTTCTTGGGTTTTGAACTTACGCGTCGAACGTGTGGACGGTAGAGGTCCGGTATGTCTGGCCGGGACGCAGTACCGTCGAGGGGAAGGACGGCTTGTTCGGCGAGTCCGGGAAGTGCTGCGTCTCCAGGCAGAGGGCGTCCCCCTGGCGGTAGATACGGCCGCCGCTGCCGACGAGGGTCCCGTCGAGGAAGTTGCCCGAGTAGAACTGGAGACCGGGCTCGGTGGTCGCGATCCTCAGGGAGCGGCCGGAGGACGGGTCGCGCAGGGTCGCGACATGCGCGGGCCGCGCGGTGACGCCTTTGTCGAGGACCCAGTTGTGGTCGATGCCCTTGCCGTACAGCAGCTGCTGGTTCGCGACGCGGATGTCCTCGCCGACCGCCTTGGTGCGGCGGAAGTCGAAGGGGGTGCCCGCGACCTTGGCCAGCTCGCCCGTGGGGATCAGCCCCGAGTCGACCGGTGTGTAGCGGGCGGCGGCGATGGACAGCTCGTGGTCGTAGACCGAGCCGCTGCCCTCGCCTGCGAGATTCCAGTACACATGGCTGGTGAGGTTGACGACGGTGGCCTTGTCGGTGGTGGCCTCGTAGTCGATGCGCCAGTCGCCGGACCGGGTGAGGGTGTAGGTGACCTTCACGCGGAGCGTGCCGGGGTAGCCCATCTCGCCGTCGATGCTCACGTAGTGCAGGTGAAGGCCGACGTCGGAGCCCTTGGTGAAGGGTTCGACGTCCCAGACGCGCTTGTCGAAGCCCTGGGCGCCGCCGTGCAGGCTGTTCACGCCGTCGTTGACGCTGACCTGGTGGGCCGTGCCGTCGAGGGTGAACCGACCCTTGCCGATACGGTTGCCGTAACGGCCGATCAGGGCGCCGAAGTACGGGCTCTTGGCGACGTAGTCCTCGATGTTGTCGAAGCCCAGGGAGACGTTGCGGTACCGGCCGTGCCGGTCCGGGATCTCCAGGGCGTTGACGATGCCGCCGTAGGACAGCACCTTCAGCCGGGTGCCGCCGTTCTCCAGCGACCAGCGGTGGACCTTGGTTCCGTCGACGAGGGTGCCGAAGAGCTCCCGTACCGGCTTCCTGCCGCCCGAGGCGTGGGCGGTGCCCATGGCGGCGGCGGTGAGGCCCGCTGCCGCCGCTCCCGCGATGACCGTACGTCTGCTCATGTCCATGTGCGGCTCCTGCAGATGGAGGGGCCCCACCGTCGGTGGGGCCCAGCTGAGTTACGAACCGGACTTGCGCTTGTTCCACACGTCGAACCCGACCGCGGCCAACAGGGCCAGGCCCTTGATGACCTGTTGCCAGTCGGTGCCGACGCTGAGGAGGTTCATGCCGTTGTTCAGCACGCCGAGGACCAGACCACCGATGATCGCGCCGAGGACGGTGCCCACACCGCCGCTCATGGACGCGCCACCGATGAACGAGGAGGCGATCGCCTCGAGTTCGAAGTTCAGGCCGGCCTTCGGAGAGGACGCGTTCAGGCGGGCGGCGACCACCAGACCCGCCAGGGCCGCGAGCATGCCCATGTTCAGGAAGACATAGAAGGTGACCTTCTTGTCCTTGACGCCCGACAGCTTCGCCGCCGGGAGGTTGCCGCCGATCGCGTAGATGTGACGGCCGAAGACGGCGTTGCGCATGACGTAGCCGTAGCCGACCACCAGCACACCGAGGATCAGCAGCACGATCGGGGCGCCCTTGTAGCTGGCGAGCAGCATCGTGACGGTGAGCACCGCCGCGACCAGCGCGACCAGTTTGAGCAGGAACAGTTTGGCCGGCAGCACGTCCAGCGAGAACTCCTGCTGGCGCCTGCGGTCGCGGACCTCCTGGAGGACCACGAAGACGATCACGGCGAGACCCAGCAGCAGCGTGATGTTGTGGTAGTTGGTGTGCGGGCCGGCCTCCGGCAGGAAGCCGTTGCCCATCTTCTGCAAGCCGTCCGGGAACGGGCCGAGGGTCTGCCCCTTGAGCAGGATCTCCGTGAGGCCGCGGAAGAGCAGCATCCCGGCGAGGGTGACGATGAACGACGGTATGCCGAGATAGGCGATCAGGAAGCCCTGCATGGCCCCCGCCACCGCGCCCACCAGCAGACACAGCAGCAGGGCCACCGGCCACGCCACACTGTGCTGCACCATCAGCACCGCCGCGAACGCGCCCACGAACGCGGTCAGCGAACCCACCGACAGATCGATGTGGCCCGCGATGATCACCAGCATCATGCCGATCGCGAGGATCAGGATGTAGCTGTTCTGCAGGACCAGGTTGGAGACGTTGCGCGGCAGCAGCAGGTCGCCGTCGGTCCAGACGGCGAAGAGCACGACGATCAGGCCGAGGGCGATCAGCATGCCGTACTGGCGCATGTTCCGGCGCAGGCCGTCGAGCATCAGCCGCAGCAGGTTGTCCCCGGTGCCGCCGCCACCGCTCCTGCCGGGCGGCGCCTCGGCCGGGACGTTGGTCACATCGGTGCTCATCGCGTTACCTCTTTGTCCTTCGTCATCTGACGCATCAGCACTTCCTGCGTGGCCTCGGCCCGTGAGAACTCGCCGGTGAGCCGCCCCGCGGCCATGGTGTAGATGCGGTCGCACATGCCGAGCAGTTCGGGCAGCTCGGAGGAGATGAAGATGATCGCCTTGCCCTCGGCGGCCAGCTTGTCGATGACCGTGTAGATCTCGAACTTGGCGCCCACGTCGATCCCGCGGGTCGGCTCGTCCAGGATCAGCACCTCGGGACCCGCGAAGATCCACTTGCTGAGGACGACCTTCTGCTGGTTGCCGCCGGACAGCTTGCCCACCGGCTCGAACACGGTCGGGGCCTTGATGTTCATCGACTTGCGGTAGCGCTCGGCGACCTGGCGCTCCTCGTGCTCGTCGACCACGCCCCGCTGGGCGACCTTGTCCAGGGCGGTCAGCGAGATGTTGCGGTTGATGGTGTCGATGAGGTTGAGGCCGTAGTGCTTGCGGTCCTCGGTGACGTACGCGACGCCGTGCCGGACCGCCTGCGCGACGGTCTTCGTACGGATCTCCGTGCCGTCCTTGAGGACCGTGCCGCCCGCGTACCGGCCGTAGGACCGCCCGAAGACGCTCATCGCGAGTTCGGTGCGGCCGGCGCCCATCAGACCGGCGATGCCGACGATCTCCCCGCGCCGCACCTGCACCGAGACGTCGTCGACCACCTTGCGCTGCTGGTCGATCGGGTGGTGCACGGTCCAGCCGCGGATCTCCAGGGCCGGCGCCGCGCCCTCCTCCGCGTGGTGCGGGGTGCGCTCGGGGAAGCGGTGGTCGAGATCGCGGCCGACCATGCCGCTGATGATCCGGTCCTCGGTGGTCTCCGGCGCCTTCACGTCGAGCGTCTCGATGGACCGCCCGTCGCGCAGGATCGTCACCGAGTCGGCGACCCGGCGGATCTCGTTGAGCTTGTGGGAGATGATGATCGAGGTGATGCCCTGCTTCTTCAGCTCCAGGATGAGATCCAGGAGCTTGCCGCTGTCCTCGTCGTTCAGCGCCGCGGTCGGCTCGTCGAGGATGAGCAGCTTCACCTTCTTCGACAGCGCCTTCGCGATCTCCACCAGCTGCTGCTTGCCCACGCCGATGTCGGCGACCCGGGTCTCCGGGTGGTCGCCGAGACCGACCCGGCGCAGCAGTTCGCTGGCGTGCCGCAGGGTCTGGTTCCAGTCGATGAGCCCGCCCTTGGCGTGCTCGTTGCCGAGGAAGATGTTCTCCGCGAGGGAGAGGAACGGCACCAGCGCCAGCTCCTGGTGGATGATCACGATGCCGTGCTGCTCGCTCGCCCGGATGTCCCTGAAGCGGCAGACGTCACCCTCGAAGAGGATCTCGCCCTCGTACGTGCCGTGCGGGTGGACGCCGGAGAGGACCTTCATCAGGGTCGACTTGCCGGCGCCGTTCTCCCCGCAGATGGCGTGGACCTCGCCCTGGCGGACGGTCAGCGTGACGTCCGACAGCGCCTTGACGCCGGGAAAGGTCTTGACGATCGAGCGCATTTCCAGGACGGGTCCCGCCATGGTCGTGCCTTCCAATCAATGAGGGATCAGTGGGACCGGCGGTTACTTGAGCTCGTTCGCCGTGTAGTAGCCGCCGTCCACCAGGACCTGCTGGTAGTTGGACTTGTCGACGCTCACCGGCTGGAGCAGGTAGGCGGGCACGACCTTCGAGCCGTTGTCGTAGGTCTTGGTGTCGTTGGTCTCCGGCTTCTTGCCGTTGAGGACCGCGTCGACCATGTTCGAGGCGACCTTGGCCAGCTCACGGGTGTCCTTGTAGACGGTCTGCGTCTGCTCGCCCGCGATGATCGACTTCACCGAGGCCAGCTCGGCGTCCTGCCCGGTCAGCACCGGCAGCGCCTTGCTCCCGGAGCCGTAGTCGTCCGACTTCAGGGCCGACAGGATGCCGATCGAGATGCCGTCGTACGGCGAGAGGACCGCGTCGACCCCCCCGCTCTTGTACGACTTGGTGAGGATGTCGTCCATGCGCTTCTGCGCGGTGGCGCCGTCCCAGCGCAGGGTGGTGACCTGCGTGAGTCCGGTCTGGCCGGAGCGGATCACCAGCTTCTTGCTGTCGATGTACGGCTGGAGGACGCTCATCGCGCCGTTGAAGAAGTACTTGGTGTTGTTGTCGTCGTTCGAGCCGGCGAACAGCTCGATGTTGAACGGGCCCTTGCCGCTCTTCAGGCCGAGCTTGTCGACGATGTAGCCGGCCTGCAGCTCGCCGACCTTGGTGTTGTCGAAGGACGCGTAGTAGTCGACGTTCTTCGTGCCGAGGATCAGCCGGTCGTAGGCGATGACCGGGATGTTCGCGTCCGCGGCCTGCTGGAGGACGTTGTTCAGCGACTTGTTGTCGATCGCCGCGACGATCAGCGCCTTGACGCCCTGCGTGATCAGGTTCTCGATCTGCGAGACCTGCTGGTCGGGGTCGTCCTCGCCGAAGACCAGCTTGGTCTTGTAACCCTTGGACTCCAGGTTCTTGACGACGTTGTCGCCGTCGGCGATCCAGCGCTCGGACGACTTGGTCGGCATCGCGATGCCGATGGTCCCGCCCTTGCTGCTGTCAGCCTCCTCCTTGCTGCCGCCTTCACCGCTCTGGCCGCAGGCGGTGAGGGTGAGGGCGAGGGAGGCGGCTCCGGCTACGGCGGCGAGGGCGGCTCTGCGATTACGCATGGTGATCAGTCCTTGTTCTTCTCGTCGTTGAGAGGGGGCGAGCGGGGGTGTCACGCCTGGAGGGCGTCGACGGGGAAGCGGTGGAGCGTTCCGGGCAGTCGGGAGCCGAGCGGCGCCATGTCGCCGTCCGCGCCGTGCCGGGCGAGCAGGTCCAGGGCGAGCCGGCCGCGCCGCACCCGCTCCCGGGCGGTGTCCAGGGTCACGTCCCGCAGATGGGTGCCCCACGGGTAGATGCCGGGTGCCTTGGACAGACCGAACTTCAGGTAGAGCGGTGCGCCGCGCCGGATCAGCTCGGCGATCTCGTACATCCGGACATAGCCGCCGAGATCGTCGGGGGCCTCGATGTACATGTCCATCGGGGCGGCCGACGTCCGCCGGATCTCGGTGAGGTGATCGAGCGTCAGATCGCTGGGCACGTTGACCGAGTCGGCGCCCAGCCCCTCGAACACCGCGTACGCGGCCGGGTTGACCGGGCCGATGAGCGCGGACACCTTCAGCGTGGTGTCCGCCGGGAGGAGGCCGGCCAGGCGGGCCCGGTGCAGCGTCCACAGCACGCCCTCGTCGGCGACGAGGAGGCACTTGACGCCCAGTTCGGCGGCCCGCACCGCGTCCTCGACGCAGCCGGCGACCGCGTCGTGGCCGCGGGCGCGCAGCCCTCCGCCGCGCGAGTCGGTACGCACCGAGCCGCCGATGTCCCAGGTGCCGCGCGGACCGGTGAACAGGCAGAGCTCGATGTCCCGTTCGGCGGCCGCGTCGACCATCTCGGTGATCTCGGCGTCGGTCAGCATCCACACGCCGCTGCCCTGGCTGATCCGGTGGATCGGCACGTCCAGGCGCGAGGCTTCCTTCAGGACGACGGCCAGCGCCTCGGGACCCTCGCACGACGGGATCTCGGTGCGCCAGCGGCCACCGCCCGGGAAGCTGTGGGGCGAGGCGTCGGCGGGGTCGAGGGCGGGCGCGCCCAGGCCGAGCGCGGCGAGCGCCTGCTCGCCGGGTCGACGGGCTGCCGGGGCGGAAGCGTCGGTCACAACTGTCCTTCTTGTTCGGTATTTCGGACGAGGTTCGCGGCTCTGGGTACGGAAAGGCTGGGACCTGTGCCGGTACGGAGGCGGTCAGGTCACCCCCGTACCGGCATACGGCTAGGGGCGGAGCAGGACCTTGCCGACCTTCGGGTCGCCGGAACCCACCAGTTCGATCGCCGCGGAGAACTCGGCCAGCGGCAGCTCGTGCGTGACCAGCGGCAGCGGATCGAGCAGCCCGGCCGCGAAGACCCGCACCGTGTGCGCCCAGGCGTCCGGTGGCGCGCCGAAGACGGTGTGCACCTCCAGCTGCCGTACCACCAGGTCGGTCGGGTCGAGGCCGTCCGCGCCCGGTGCCGGGATTCCCGTCAGCACCAGCCGTCCGCCGCGCCGGAGCAGGGCGGCGGCGGTGCGCGCGGCGGACGCCGAACCGGCCGTCTCGATCACCACGTCGAAGTCGTCGGGCAGCTCCTGGTCCTTCGTGCGGAAGTCGGTGGCCCCGAACCGCCGGGAGAGCACCGCCCGGTCGTCACGGGTGCCGACGACCAGCAGCTGGGCGGGGGAGCCCGCCGTCAGGAACTGCACGGCGAACATGCCCAGCGTCCCGGTGCCGACCACCGCGACCCGCTCGCCCGGCCGCGCGTTCGCCTTGATCGCGGCGGCCGCGACACAGGCGGCCGGCTCCAGCAGGGCGGCGGCGGTCAGATCGGCGTCGTCCGGCAGGACGTGCAGCAGCCGGGCGGGCAGGGTCAGGGTGGCGGCCATGGCTCCGGGCCGGGTGAAGCCGGTCTCCTCGTACCCGGCGCTGCACAGCGTCGTCTCGCCCGCGTGACAGCGGTCGCAGACCTGGCAGTTGCGGAAGCCCTCGCCCACGACCTTCCGGCCGACCAGCGACCCGGGCACCCCGGCGCCGACCGCCCGCACCGTCCCCGACCACTCGTGCCCGGGAGTGAGCGGGTAGCGGACGTAGCCCTCGGGCCGGTTGCCCTGGTACACCTCGCGGTCGCTGCCGCAGATCCCGGTGGCGTGCACGCTCACCAGAGCCTCCCCGGCCTCCGGCTGCCGCGGCTCGTGCGCGACGATCCGGTGCTCGCCGGGCCCCTCGACGACCACGGCGGTGCTCACTGTCCGCCGCCCTTGGGCTTGCGCTGCTCCCAGCCCTCGGCCCACAGGTCGAACCGGGCCTGCTGCTGCGGGAACTCGGCGGCGGCGTCGACGTCGAGCTCGACCCCGAGGCCCGGCGCGTCGGAGAGGTGGAAGTACCCGTCGACGACCTGCGGCGCGCCCTTGACGACCTTCTTGATCTCCGCGTCCGCGAAGTCGTTGAAGTGCTCCAGGATCTTGAAGTTCGGCGAGGTGAAGCCGACCTGGAGGGAGGCCGCGGTCAGCACCGGGCCGCCGACGTTGTGCGGGGCGACCAGTACGTAGTGGGCCTCGGCGGTCGCGGCCAGCTTCCGGGTCTCCCAGATGCCGCCCAGGTGGCCGACGTCCGGCTGGATGATGTCGACGGCCTGGCTCTCGAACAGCTCCCGGAACTCGATCCGGTCGTGGATGCGCTCACCGGTCGCGACCGGGATGTCGACCTTGGCCGCGACCTTTTCGAGGGCCTTGAGGTTCTCCGGCGGCACCGGCTCCTCCAGCCACGCGGGCTTGAACGGCGCGAGCTCGCGGGCCAGCCGGACGGCGGTGGCGGGGGAGAAGCGGCCGTGCATCTCCAGCATCAGTTCGGCGTCCGGGCCGATGGCGTCCCGCACCGCCTCGATGAGGGAGACGGCGTACAGGCTCTGCTGGTGGTCCAGCTCGAAGTGCCCGGTGCCGAAGGGGTCGATCTTCAGCGCCCGGTACCCGCGCTCCATGACCGCCCGGGCGGCCTTGTGGTACGCCTCCGGGGTCCGTTCCGTCGTGTACCAGCCGTTCGCGTAGGCCTTGACGCGGTCGGTCACCTTGCCGCCGAGCAGCTGCCAGACCGGCACGCCGAGCGCCTTGCCCTTGATGTCCCAGCAGGCCATCTCGACGACGGCGATACCGGACATCACGATCTCGCCCGCGCGCCCGTAGTCGCCGTACTTCATCCGGCGCATCAGATCCTCGACAGCGAACGGGTCCGAGCCGAGAATGTGATTGGCCTCGGCCTCGCGCAGGTAGCCGATCAGCGCGTCGGTGTGGCCCAGCATCCGGGTCTCGCCGACTCCGGTGATCCCCTCGTCGGTATGCACCTGGACGTAGGTCAGGTTGCGCCACGGCGTCCCGACCACGTGTGTGCTGATTCCGGTGATGCGCACGGCGGTTGCCCCTTGCTGCTTCGTCGGCTCAGTTGGCTGGCGTGCCGGCGTGTTCGATATTTCGGCACACGTTCGAAATGCTGGCGTGACAGTAAGGACGGGGCGGCGGGGGTGTCAATGGGTCGGACAGATAACGGTTTCGACAGTTTCGAAGTCCGGTTTCGGGACGATGTCAGGCGCTTCGCACGGCCTCGGGCGCTTCGCGCAACATCCCACGCCGTTAAACATGGTCTCCCACACAATTTTCACAGCAACCCCTAGTGGCGTTACCCGGCGGGAACTTAGTCTTCCCGCGTCATGGACTACTGCGACCCGTGCCGACGGCACCTCAACGGCGCCCTCGCGTGCCCGGGGTGCGGCACACCTGCCGAACAGCTCCGCGAGCACGCGGAAGAGACCGACTCCGGTGCCGCCGGTGCGTCGTCCTACCCGGACGCGCGCGACGAGGGGGGCGACGATCCCGAGCCCGCCGAACCCGGAGGCCGTGCCGCGCGACGCCGGGAGCGGGGGCGCGGCGGCCGAAGACGCGGGCGGGAGGACTCCGAGCGCCTCGACGAGCCGGCGGCGGACGACTTCGAGCGCCCCGGCGACGACCCCGGACCCGGCGGCGTTCCCGCGACCGACGACTTCGCCGAACCCGACGACGAGCCCGTCGCCAGTCGGCGTGACCGCAAGGCGGCCGCCCACCGCCGACGCCGCCGGCGCACCGTCCTGGTCGCCGCCGGGTTCGTCCTGGCGGCCGGTGTACTGAGCCTCGCCGAGCTGGGCGTCGACGCCCCCGGCTTCTCCTCCGACAAGTCGGCTGCGAGCGGGGACGCGTCGGCGGAGGGCTCCGCGTCGGGCGAGGCGAACGCGACCGAGACGGCCGACCCCCTCGACGACACGACCGGCACGAAGTCGCCCTCGGCCTCCGCGGACCCCTCGGCCTCCGCGTCGGCGTCCGAGTCCCCGTCGGACGACCCGTCGAAGGACGCCGAGGAGACCCCCGAGGACAGTCAGTCCCCGGTCACCGCTCCGACGGCCTCCACGCAGGCCCCGGCGACGCCCCCCGGGCCGACGACGACTCCGTCGGCGAACCCCACGCCCGCGGACCCGACACCCGACCCGACGCCTTCCGAGACGTGCAACCGATTCCTGTGGTGGTGCACCTGAGTCCCGGCTGAGCCGCGGTCGGACGCTGCCGGGATTCCGACGGGACTCCGCCGGGTTCCCGCCGACCGCCCGTGCCGCACCGCGGGCACGACGGGCAGGGACCGCTCGCCGGCTCTCAGGCCCCGGCGGCCCTCGTGGCCCTGACGGCCCCGGACCGGGACGGGCGCGCGTCGCACCTTCGGGCTCTCCCGCCCCGCGGCGCCTTCGGCCCGGGCGCCCGCCCGGCGCGTCACGTCCGGTCGGCCGCCGGGTCCGTGCCCAGCATCCGGCGCAGCAGCCCCCGCATCACCACCCGCTCCTCCTCGCTCAGTCCGGCCAGCGGTTCCCGGGCGAAGTGCAGGGACTCGCGGAGGCTGCGAGCGGTCTCCTCGCCCTCCCGCGTCGCCGCCGCCAGTTTCACGCGGCGGTCGGCGGGGTCCGGGCGACGCTCCACCAGGCCGCGGGACTCCAGGCGGTCCACGATGCCTGTCACGTTCGACGGCTCGCACTTCAGCTTCTGGGCCAGCTTGCGCATGGGCAGCGGCTCCAGGGCGAGCAGGCTCAGCAGCCGGGCCTGGGCGCCGGTCAGGGAGTGCTTCCCGGCGGCGGCCTCGTAGTCCTCGTAGAACCGCGCCACGACCTCGCCGATCAGCTCGACGACTTCCATGGTCAGGGCGTCCGGACGGCGCGTCCGCGGTGGGGTGGGCATGGCTTCAGGGTACCCCTTTACTTGACATCCTGAAATATTCAGGAGCATGGTTGTTTCAGGTACTGAAGTATTTGAACCATGCGAGGAAGGCCCAGGTTCCATGTCCGACACCCCCACGCTCCCCGCCACCAGCCGTGAATGGCAGCTGCTCAGCCGCCCGGTCGGCTGGCCGAAGCCCGAGGACTTCGCCCTGGTCGAGGCGGAGATCCGGCAGCCCGGGCCCGGTGAGGTCCTCGTACGCAACCAGTACCTCTCCGTGGACCCGTACATGCGCGGCCGGATGAGTGCCGCCAAGTCCTACGTGGCCCCCTTCGAGCTGGGCAAGGCCATGCAGGGCGGCGCCGTCGGCGAGGTCGTCGCCTCCGCCGCCGAGGGCATCGCCCCGGGTGACCACGTGCTGCACTTCGGCGGCTGGCGCGAGTACGCCACGGTGGACGCCAAGCAGGCCGTGAAGGTCGACCCGGAGGCCGCGCCCCTGTCGACCTACCTGGGTGCGCTCGGCATGACGGGGCTCACCGCCTACGCCGGTCTGCTGCGTGTCGCCGACTTCAAGGAGGGCGACTCCGTCTTCGTGTCGGGTGCCGCCGGCGCCGTCGGCAGCCAGGTGGGCCAGATCGCCAGGCTCAAGGGCGCCTCCCGGGTCATCGGCTCCGCCGGATCCGACGAGAAGGTCAAGCTCCTGGTCGAGGAGTACGGCTTCGACGCCGCCTTCAACTACAAGAACGGGCCGGTCGGCGAGCAGCTGCGGGCGGCCGCCCCGGACGGCGTCGACGTCTACTTCGACAACGTGGGCGGCGACCACCTGGAGGCGGCCGTCGGGTCCCTCAACCGCGGTGGCCGGATCGCGGTCTGCGGCATGATCTCGGTCTACAACAGCACCGAGCCGGTCCCCGGCCCGAAGAACCTGGCCCGGCTGATCCAGACCCGCGGCCGTATCGAGGGCTTCCTGGTCGGCGACCACTACGACCTCCAGCCGCAGTTCGTCCAGGAGGTCGGCGCCTGGGTCCGCTCCGGCGAGCTCAAGTACGCCGAGACGGTCGTCGAGGGCATCGAGAACAACCTCGAGGCGTTCCTCGGGGTGCTGCGCGGCGACAACACCGGGAAGATGATCGTCAAGCTCTGACCCCGGCCGGTCTCTTCTCGCTCTCTCCCGCTCTCTTGTCGTTCTCCGTCTCGGCCCTCTTCCTGGCGGTCCCTTCTCGGGGCTTTCCGTTGTGCGGTAACTTCTTTCCGAAGCCGTCGGCGATCGTGGGCGCGAGTCGCGGCGGACCGAGGAGGAAGACCATGCCCAGCGCTGCCATCCGACCCGCTGACGTCCTGTACACCGCCGTCGCCACCGCCGAGAACGGCCGGGACGGGCGCGTGGCCACCGACGACGGAAGGCTCGACGTCGTCGTCAACCCGCCGAAGGAGATGGGCGGCAGCGGCTCCGGGACCAACCCGGAGCAGCTGTTCGCGGCCGGCTACAGCGCCTGCTTCCAGGGCGCGCTCGGCGTCGTCGCCCGCCAGGAGGGCGCCGACGTCTCCGGCTCGACCGTCACCGCGAAGGTCGGCATCGGCCGCAACGAGGACGGGTTCGGGATCATCGTCGAGATCTCGGCGGACATCCCGAACACCGACCCCGCCACCGCCCGGTCGCTGATCGAGAAGGCGCACGAGGTCTGCCCGTACTCGAAGGCGACCCGCGGGAACATCATCGTGACGCTCGTCTGACGGCGGGCCTCGCGCGGCCGAAGGCCGCACCCCGGACGGGGTGCGGCC
>NZ_JBHWCC010000012.1:0-173442 GCF_042735715.1 Streptomyces sp. NPDC059582 | reverse complement strand
GCTCCCCCGTGAGCTGTCGGGCAGGCGCCCCGGGGCCGTTCACCCTAGTGGTGCGGCCACTGCGCGATCCGTCTGCCCCCCGACGCGACGGATCGACGTGAGTAAGCCTGCCGAGCGGCGATAAACGAACGATGAACGCGGTCTGCGGGCGGTGGCCGGCGGCCGCTGGGAGGGCGGCCGGAGGCGGAGCCGGGAGGGCCGGAGCCGGAAGCCGGAAGCCGGCCGGCGGCGCGAGCCCGGCGCTACGCCGCGGCGGCCGGGGCGAGCAGCCCGCGCACCTCGTCCGCCTCGGGCGAGCCCAACTGCTCATAGATGGACAGGGCCTCCAGCCAGCAGGCCTTGGCGCGGTCCGACTGGCCGATGGCGGCAAGGGCCCGGCCCAGCACGGTGAGCACCGTGCCGCGCCGCCACTCCCCGCCGATGCCGCGCAGCGCGATGGCCTGTTCCGCGTGGCTCGCGGCGAGCGTGGGGCGCTGGGCGGCGAGGTGGACCTCGGCGATCCGGAAGTGGGTGACGCCCTCCCAGAGCGGCTGGCGGTTGTCGTGGAACAGGGACAGCGCCTCGGTGAGCTGGTCGAGCGCCTCCGGCAGCTGCCGGGCCTGGGTCAACGCGATGCCCAGGGCGTACCGGCCGTTGGCGAGCCGCAGGGTCAGGCCCATGCGGTCGTAGATGTCGATGCCCTGCTGCGCGAGGTCGATGGCGCTGGACGTGCGCCCCATCGCCACCTGGATCCGGGAGAGGTTGCACAGCGCGCTGGCCTCGCCGACGTCGTTGCCGTCGGCCCGGAAGTTGTCGATCGCCTGCTGGAGATAGCGCTCGCCGTCGGCGTGCCGGTTCTCGTAGATGGCGATGATGCCCCGGTCGTTCGGGGCCCAGCAGCTCGGCAGCGGGTCCTGTGCCTCGGCCGCCAGTGCCATGGCCTGCTGGGCCTCCTCGTCGGCCTCCCGGAACCGGCCGGCGACGAGATGGACGTTGGTCAGGGCGGTCCGGGCCCGGCCCTCGGCGCGGGCGTCCCGGGCCTCCCGCGCGGCCTGCCGCACGGCCAGCGCCGCCACCTCGTACCCCCGCGCGTTGGCGCCCGACTCCGCCAGGTCCTTGGTCGCCCACAGGAGGTCCACGGCCCGGCGCAGGGTCGAGGTGCCGACGGACTGACGCACAGAGGCCATCAGGCAGTTCGCCTCGGCGTAGAGCCAGTCCTGCGCGGTGTGCGGCGAGGCGAACGCGAGGCCCGGATACCGGGTCCGCTCCAGGTGGTCCACCAGCCGGTCCCCGGGCCGCTCGATCGCGTACACCCCGGCGGCCGTGGCCAGATAGAAGTCCAGCAGCCGCGACATGGCCGCGTCCCGCTCGCCCGGCGGCTGTTCGTCCCGTTCCGCGCAGGCACGCGCGTAGAGCCGCACCAGGTCGTGGTACCGGTACCGGCCCGGCGCCGCCGATTCCAGCAGCGACGTGTCGACGAGGGACTCCAGCAGGTCCTCCGTGTCCTCCAAGGGCAGGTCCAGCACCGCGGCGGCCGCGGCGAGGGAGAGGTCCGGGCCGTCCGCCAGGCCCAGCAGCCGGAACGCGCGGGCCTGCGCCGGTTCCAGGGCCCCGTAGCCCAGTTCGAAGGTGGCCTTGACCGCCAGGTCCCCGGCCTGGAGCTCGTCCAGCCGGCGCCGCTCGTCCGCCAGCTTCGCCGCCAGCACGGAGACCGTCCAGGTGCGCCGGGCCGCCAGCCGGGAGGCGGCGATACGGATGGCGAGCGGCAGGAACCCGCAGGCCGCCACCACGTCCAGGGCGGCCTCCCGCTCGGCCGCCACCCGTTCCTCGCCCACGATCCGGGTGAACAGCGCCAGCGCCTCGTCGGGGGACATGACGTCCAGGTCGACCAGGTGGGCGCCGGCCAGGTCCACCATCCGGACCCGGGAGGTGATCAGCGCGGCGCAGCCCGCCGTGCCCGGCAGCAGGGGCCGTATCTGGGCCGCGTCGCGGGCGTTGTCCAGCAGGACCAGGATCCGGCGGCCGTCCAGGACCGAGCGGTACAGGGCCGAGCGCTCCTCCAGGGAGTCCGGGATCGCGGAGTCGGCCGTGCCCAGCGCGCGCAGGAAGGAGCCCAGCACCGCCTCCGGCTCCGTCGCCCGCGCTCCCGCGCCCTGGAGGTCGACGTACAACTGCCCGTCCGGGAAGGACGAGCGGGCCTGGTGGGCCACGTGCACCGCCAGCGTGGTCTTGCCGACGCCGCCGATCCCCGCCAGCGCCGACACCGCCATCACCCGGCCCTCCGCCGAGGCCAGCACCTCGCCGAGCTCCGTCACGAAAGCCGTCCGCCCGGTGAAGTCGGGCACGGTCGCGGGGAGTTGAGCCGGGCGCACCGGCGCCGAGGCGGGCTCCGCAACCGGCGCCGACGGTTCGGCGAGGGCCGGGTCGGCCTGGAGGATCCGCTGCTGGAGGTCGCGCAGGCCGGAGCGCGGGTCGACGCCGAGTTCCTCGGCGAGCAGCCGGCGGGTGTCCGCGTACACCGCGAGCGCCTCCGCCTGCCGTCCGCTGCGGTACAGCGCCAGCATCAGCAGCTCGCGCAGCCGCTCCCGCAGGGGGTGCGCCGCCGTCAGCGCGGTCAGTTCCGAGACCGCCTCCGCGTGGCAGCCCTGCTCCAGGTCCATGTCGAGCCGGGATTCGAGCAGTTGCAGCCGCCATTCCTCCAGCCGGACCCGCTGCGCCTCCGCGTACGGCCCCGGCACCCCCGCCAGCGCCTCCCCGTCCCACAGGGTCAGCGCACGGCCCAGCACCGCCCGCGCCCGGCACAGGTCCCCGGTGTGGCGCGCCTTCTCCGCCTCCGCCGCCAGGTCCTGCGCCACCGCCAGATCCAGCGCGCCCTCGCCGAGCGACCGGATCGCGTAGCCGCCCGACTCGCTCACCAGGACGCCGGAGTCGAGCGCCTTCCGCAGCCGGGAGGCGTACGTGCGCACCGCCGCCAGCGCCTGCGACGGCGGGTCCTCGCCCCACAGCGCGTCGATCAGCTCGCCCGCCGTCGCCGTACGGCCTTCGCGCAGCAGCAGGGCGGCGAGCAGCGCGCGCTGCTGCGGGGAACCCGTGGTGAGCGGCTCCTCGCCGCGCCAGGCGCGCACCGGACCGAGCAGGCTGAAGCGCAGCGCTCCCGGTTCCGCGGAGGAGCCGGGACGCCTCTGCTCCGGCACGCGCGGTACACCGTCGTCCATGGGGGTCCCCCTAGGCATCCTCAACAACTCCGTCAGTTTGCCTTGTTCATGGCGGATGCGTCAGCCGGGGGAGACGCCGATCACAGGCACGCACGGCCGGGTGTCCAGGGCGTCACAAGGCCCTCACACTCTCTTCGCGCGTCGGCGCCCCCGCGTCCATCCGCCGGGAGGTGCGATCCGCATAGCTGACGGACCGTCAGATGAGCGCTACCGTGGGCGCCATGGACACCCACGACACCGCGTTTCCGCAGATCATCTCCGTCGACGACCACACCGTGGAGCCCGCCGACGTCTGGCAGGACCGGCTGCCGAAGAAGTTCCTGGACACCGGCCCGCGGATCGTCCGGGCGCCGCTGAAGGAGATGTCCTTCCTCGGTGGCCGCTTCAAGCCCGTGATGGGCGCCCCGGGGGACGACGGCCCGCTCGGTGACTGGTGGATCTACGAGGACCTGCACCGCCCCCTCACCCGCCTCGACACCGCCGTCGGCTACAGCAGGGACGAGATCAAGCTGGAGGTGATCACCTACGAGCAGATGCGGCCCGGCTCGTACGACGTCCCCCAGCGCCTCGCCGACATGGACGTCAACCACGTCCAGTCCGCGCTCTGCTTCCCCACCTTCCCGCGCTTCTGCGGCCAGACCTTCACCGAGGCCCGGGACCACGAGCTCGGCCTGCTGTGCGTGCGCGCCTACAACGACTGGATGGTGGAGGAGTGGTGCGGGCCGCGGGCGCGGGGACGGCTGATCCCCCTCACCCTCGTCCCCCTCTGGGACGCCGGGCTCGCCGCCGCGGAAGTACGGCGCAACGCCGCCCGCGGGGTCCGTGCCGTCGCCTTCTCCGAGATACCCCCGCACCTCGGCCTGCCCTCCGTGCACACCGACGACTGGGACCCCTTCCTCGCCGCCTGCGACGAGACCGGCACCGTCATCGCCATGCACATCGGCTCGTCCAGCCGTATGCCGTCCACCTCCGCCGACGCCCCGCCCGCCGTCGGCTCCACCATCACCTTCGCCAACTGCTGCTTCTCGATGGTCGACTGGCTGATGAGCGGCAAGTTCGAACGCTTCCCCGATCTCAAGGTCATGTACGCCGAGGGCCAGATCGGGTGGATCCCCTACATCCTGGAGCGCGCGGACGTGGTGTGGGAGGAGAACCGCGGCTGGGGCGGCGTCGCCGAGAAGGTGCACCGCCCGCCGTCCGAGCTGTTCGCCGACCACGTCTACGGCTGCTTCTTCGACGACGCCTTCGGCCTGCGGAACCTGGACGCGATCGGGGTCGGCAACGTCCTCTACGAGACCGACTACCCGCACTCCGACTCCACCTGGCCGAAGTCGCGCGAGGTCGGTGAGGCCCAGATGGGGCACCTGGCGGCGGACGTGGTCGAGCGGATCGTACGGCGCAACGCGATCGAGCTGCTGGGGCTGACGGACGACGGGCTGTGGCCGGGTCCCGGCGGTGCCGCGTGACGCTCCCGTACGGCATCCAGCTGCCGATCCAGTCCCAGAGCACCCTCTACGCCGAACCCTGGGAGGCCGCCGCCGGGCCCGACGACCTCCTCGCGATCGCCCGTGCCGCCGACCGGGCCGGCTTCGCCTACCTCGCGAGCTGCGACCATGTCGGCGTGCCCCGCCGCCTCGCCCCGGCCATGAGCACGATCTGGTACGACCCGGTCGCCACCCTCGCCTTCCTGGCCGCCGCCACCGAACGCGTCCGGCTGCTCAGTCACGTCGCGATCGTCGGCCTGCGCCATCCGCTGCTGACCGCCAAGCAGTACGCGACCCTCGACCACCTCTCGGGCGGACGGCTCGTGCTCGGGGTGGGCGCAGGACACGTACGGGAGGAGTTCGAGGCGCTAGGGGTCGACTTCGGGCGCCGCGGGGCCGTACTGGACGAGGTGGTGGACGCGCTGCGGGCCGCCCTGGGGCCGGACGAGTTCCCCGTCCACCACGGGAAGCTGTACGACTTCGAGGGGCTCGGCCAGCGGCCCCGGCCCGCCCAGCCGCGGGTGCCCGTCTGGGTCGGCGGCTCGTCCGACGCCGCCGTGCGCCGGGCCGCGCTCAAGGGTGACGGCTGGCTGCCGCAGGGCGATCCACGGGACCGGCTGCCCGGCCGCATCGAGTGGATCGAACGGCTCCGGGCGGAGGCGGGCATCGAGGAGCCCTTCGTCGTCGGCGCCATCACCGAGCCGCTGTACGTGGGCGAGCCCGCCTGGGACGTCGGCCGCCGCACCCTCACCGGCCCGCCGGACGCGCTCGCCGAGTCCCTGCGGGCCTACCGGGCGATGGGCGTGGACCAGATCCAGGTGCGGTTCCGCAGTCGCGACCGCGGCGAACTCACCGACCAGATGGCGGCGTTCGGCACGGAGGTGGCGCCCCACATCTGACGCCCCATATCCGACGTCACACATCTGACGCATCGTCAGATCCAGCGCTACGATGCCGGGCATCCACCGATGCGCAATCGATCCCGAGGGGGCCCGCATGGGCAAGCTCGACGGACGTGTCGTCCTCGTCACCGGCGCCGCACGCGGACAGGGGGAACAGGAGGCCCGGCTGTTCCGGGCGGAGGGCGCCGAGGTCGTGGTCGCCGACGTCCTGGACGACCAGGGCGCGGCACTCGCCGAGGAGATCGGCGCGCTGTACGTGCATCTGGACGTGAGCCGGGAGGACGCCTGGCAGGCGGCCGTACGCACCGCGCAGGAGACGTACGGCCGCCTGGACGGTCTCGTCAACAACGCCGGCATCCTGCGCTTCAACGCCCTCGTCGACACGCCCCTCGACGAGTTCATGCGGGTCGTGCGGGTCAACCAGGTCGGCTGCTTCCTGGGGACGAAGACGGCGGCCCCGGTGCTGGCGGACGGCGGCACGATCGTCAACACGGCGTCGTACACCGCCATGACCGGAATGGTGGCGGTGGGCGCGTACGCCGCGTCCAAGCACGCGATCCTCGGGCTCACCCGGGTCGCCGCCCTGGAGCTCGCGCCGCGCGGGATCCGGGTCAACGCCGTGTGCCCCGGTGCCGTCGACACCGCGATGTCCAACCCCTCCGTGCTGGACCCGGACGCGGACGCCGAGGAGACCTCGAAGGCCCTCGACGGGCTGTACCGCAAGCTCGTCCCGCTGGGCCGGATCGGGCGGCCCGAGGAGGTGGCGCGGCTCGCCCTCTTCCTCACCTCGGACGACTCCTCGTACATCACCGGGCAGCCGTTCGTGATCGACGGCGGGTGGCTGGCCGGGGTGTCGCTGTTCTGAACGGCCGAGGCTTTGCCTGACTGGCCGTCAGCTATTGACGGTGCATGCGGCCGGTGCCACAGTCGGCGGCAGCTGAACCTGACGATGCGTCAGAAACTATGACCCGGGACGGTGAACCCCCTTGGAATTCGGGCTCTTTGTACAGGGATACGTGGGCAAGCGCGCCGAGACCGACCCGCTCGCCGAGCACAAGGCGCTGATGGAGGAGACCGAGTACGTCATCCAGGCGGACAGGTCGGGGTTCAAGTACGCCTGGGCCTCGGAACACCACTTCCTGGAGGAGTACTCGCACCTGTCGGCCAACGACGTCTTCCTCGGCTACCTCGCGCACGCCACCGAGCGCATCCACCTCGGCTCGGGCATCTTCAACCCGCTCGCCCAGGTCAACCACCCGGTGAAGGTCGCCGAGAAGGTCGCCATGCTCGACCATCTCAGCGGCAACCGCTTCGAGTTCGGCAGCGGACGCGGCGCGGGCTCGCACGAGATCCTCGGCTTCCTCCCCGGCATCACCGACATGAACCACACGAAGGAGATCTGGGAGGAGACCATCGCCGAGTTCCCGAAGATGTGGCTCCAGGACGAGTACGAGGGTTTCCAGGGCAAGCACTGGCAGCTGCCGCCGCGCAAGGTCCTGCCCAAGCCGTACGGCAAGGCGCACCCGGCGATGTGGTACGCGGCCGGCTCGCCGCCGTCGTACGCGATGGCCGCCCGCAAGGGACTCGGCGTCCTCGGCTTCAGCATCCAGAAGGTCTCCGACATGGAGTGGGTGCTGGAGCAGTACAAGACGGCGGTCGTGAACGCCGAGCCGGTCGGCGCCTTCGTCAACGACAACGTGATGGTGACGACCACCGCCATCTGCGCCCCCACCCACGACGAGGCGATCCGCGTCGCCACCAACGGCGGCCTGCACTACCTCCCCTCCCTCGTCTTCCGCTACCACGACACCTTCCCGCGCCCCGAGGGCTTCCCCGTCTGGCCGGAGACCCTGCCCGAGTACACCCCCGAGTTCGTCGAACTCCTCATCGAGGAGGAGCTGTTGATCTGCGGGGACCCGGACGAGGTGCTGCGCCAGTGCAAGCGCTGGGAGCAGGCGGGCGCCGACCAGCTCAGCTTCGGGCTGCCGGTCGGGGTGCCGAAGGAGGAGACGCTCCGGACCATCCGGCTGATCGGGGAGCACGTGATCCCGAAGATCGACACGGATCCGGTGCACCGGACCACCCGGTTCCGGCAGAGCGCTTGACCGCCTGCGCGGACCGCCGGCCGGTCGTGGCCGGTCGCGCCCGCGCGGCGGAGCCGCATTTCGGCACAGTCCCGCGCCCCTCCGGGGGCGCGTCGAAGACCGGACGCTCGAGGAGGCAGGCTCCATGCTCGATCACGTCATCAAAGGCGCGACCATCGTCGACGGCACGGGCGCTCCGGCCCGTACCGCAGACGTGGGGATACGGGACGGACGGATAGCGGCGATCGGCTCGGTCACCGAGGCGGCCCGGACGACGGAGGACGCGAGCGGCCTGGTCCTCGCCCCCGGCTTCGTCGACCCGCACACCCACTACGACGCCCAGCTGTTCTGGGACCCGTACGCGACCCCGTCCCTCAACCACGGGGTGACCACGGTCGCGGCCGGCAACTGCGGCTTCACCCTCGCCCCGCTGAACCCCGCCCGCCCGCAGGACGCCGACTACACCCGCCGCATGATGTCCAAGGTCGAGGGCATGTCCCTGGTCGCCCTGGAGGAGGGCGCGCCCTGGAGCTGGCACACCTTCGGCGACTACCTGGACGCCCTGGAGGGCCGGATCGCCGTCAACGCGGGTTTCATGGTGGGGCACTGCGCGCTGCGCCGGTACGTGATGGGGCCGGACGCGGTCGGAGGGCAGCCGAGCGAGGAGCAGCTGGCAGCCATGCTCCGCCTCTTCCACGAGGCGATGGACGCGGGCGCCTGGGGGTTCTCCACCACCCAGTCGTCGACGCACTCCGACGGTGACGGGCAGCCGGTGGCCTCCCGGCACGCGCGCCCGGACGAGCTGCTGGCCCTGTCCCGGGCCGTCGGCGAGCACGAGGGCACCCAGATCGAGGCGATCGTCGCGGGCTGCCTGGACCAGTTCAGCGACGCCGAGATCGATCTGTTCGTGGAGATGAGCGCGGCGGCCGGACGCCCCCTGAACTGGAACGTCCTCACGGTCGACGCGGCCGTGCCGGAGCGGGTGCCGAGGCAGCTGACGGCGAGCGAACGGGCCCGCAAGGCGGGCGGCCGGGTGGTGGCCCTGACCATGCCGATCCTCACCCCGATGAACATGTCGCTGGGCACGTTCTGCGCGCTGAACCTGATCCCCGGCTGGGGGCCGGTGCTGGGTCTGCCCGTGCCCGAGCGGGTCGCCCGGCTGCGCGACCCGCAGGTACGGGCCGAGCTGCTGCGGCACGCGAACTCCAAGGAGGCGGGCGTCTTCCGGCGGCTGGTGAACTTCGGCCGGTACGTCATCGGCGACACCTACAGCGCGGCCAACGAGGGCCTCACCGGCCGGGTCGTCCAGGACATCGCGGCGGAACGCGGCCAGGACCCCTTCACCTGCCTGGTGGAGATCTGCGCCGCCGACGACCTGCGTACGGTCCTGTGGCCCATGCCCACCGACAACGACCCCGCGTCCTGGGCCCTGCGCGCCGAGACCTGGCAGCACGAGGACGTCCTGCTCGGCGGCTCCGACGCGGGCGCGCACCTGGACCGGATGTGCGGTGCCCCGTACACCACCCGCTTCCTCGGGGACTGTCTGCGCGGCCGCCGGCTGGTCGGTCTGGAGCAGGCGGTGAAGATGCTGACCGACGACCCGGCCCGGCTGTTCGGCCTGCGTGAACGCGGCCGGGTGCGCGAGGGCTGGCACGCGGACCTGGTCCTCTTCGACCCGGAGCGGATCGAGGCGGGCAAGGCCACCCTGGTGCACGACCTGCCGGGGGACAGCCCGCGGCTGGACTCCCGGGCGATCGGTGTACGGGCGGTCTGGGTCAACGGGGCGGTGGCGATCCGGGACGACGTGGTGACGGGCGCCGTACCGGGGAAGGTGCTGCGTTCCGGGCGGGACACGAGGACGGTGAGCACCAGGTGACCGAGGTGACCACCGGCGAGAGACTGTTCGTCGGCGGCTCGTGGGTGGAACCGGACGGCGGCCACTACGAGGTGACCGACCCGGCGACCGAGGAAACCGTCGGATGGGCGCCGGAGGCCTCGCGGGACCAGGTGCGGGCGGCCTGTGCGGCGGCCCGTGAGGCCTTGGGTCCATGGTCGCGCACGGCGCCGCAGGAGCGGGCGGAGATCCTCGCCCGGACGGCGGAGGCCATCCGGGGCCGCCTCGTCCCGTACGCCGAACTGGCCCGCGCGGAGACCGGCGCGACGACCGGGACGGCCCGCGCGATGCAGGTCGGGGTGGCCGCGGCCCGCTTCCGCCGGTACGCGCGCGTGGAGCCCGCGGAGTGGCCGGTTTCGCCGCAGATCAACGAGGCCGGGCCGATGGGGCGGGCGGGCGTGATGGGCGCCCTCGCCGTCCGCCAGCCGGTCGGGGTCGTCGCCTGCGTCACCTCGTACAACAACCCCTGGGCGAACCCGGCCGGGAAGATCGCGCCCGCGCTGGCGATGGGCAACACGGTGGTGGTGAAGCCGGCCCCGCAGGACCCCCTGTCCGTCTACCGGATGGCGGCGGCGCTGGAGGCGGCGGGGGCGCCGCCGGGCGTGGTGAACGTCGTCTCGGGACGCGCGGTCGAGGTCGGCGAGGCGGCCGTGGAGTCACCGGACGTCGACATGGTGAGCTTCACCGGCTCCACGGCGGTCGGGCAGCGCATCGCCGAGGTGTGCGGCCGGCACATGAAACGCCAGCTGATGGAACTGGGCGGCAAAGGCGCGGCGGTCGTCCTCGACGACGCCGACCTCGGCTCGGCGGTGGCCGGGATCGGCACCACCTTCTCCTTCTACAGCGGCCAGATCTGCACGGCCCCGACCCGGGTGCTGGCACAGCGGGGGGTGTACGACCGGCTGGTGGAACAACTGGCCGCCTACGCCCGCCGTCTGAAGATCGGTGACCCCGGGGAGCCGGACACGGTCGTCGGCCCGCTGATCTCGGCGGCGCACCGCGATCGCGTCGAGTCGTACGTGGAACTGGGCCGCAAGGAAGGCGCGGTGGTGGTGACGGGCGGTGGACGCCCGCCCCTGGAGCGTGGCTTCTACGTGGCGCCCACCCTCCTCGCCGACGCCACCAACGACATGCGCGTCGCCCGCGAGGAGATCTTCGGCCCGGTGGTCGTCGTCATCCCCTTCGACGAGGAGGACGAGGGGGTGGCCCTCGCCAACGACTCCGACTACGGCCTGATCGACTACGTCTGGTCGGCGGACGTGGCACGGGCGTTCCGCGTCGCCCGCCGGCTGCGGGCAGGCGGGGTCGGCATCAACACCGTGGGCCGCAACATGGAGGCCCCGTTCGGCGGCTTCAAGCGCAGCGGCGTCGGCCGCGACGTCGGCTCGTACGCCCTGCACGCCTACAGCGAGGTCCAGGCGATCGTCTGGCCTGGATGATGAACAACTCACCTCTATAGAAAGGGAGTTGTGAATGTGAATCCCGTGGCGGAAGCCTAAATGAGGCTCAAGTCCGTGGCTGATCCCCGACCCGGGCTGATCGTATGTCCCCGGCGGTCGCCGAGACCGCTTTCAACGGGGACATGAAACGGGGAGAAAATGATCACACGCATGACCTCTGCCGCCCTCGTCACGGGGATCACCGCCGCGCTGCTCGTCGGCGTGCCCGTGACCACGGCGAGTGCGGCCGACCCGATCTGCAACCGCGGAACGACCAAGCTCACCTGGACGAACGTCTCGAAGACCTGGGTCGTCACGCACCGGGACATCCTGGAGAACTACACCGGCGGCACGGCCACCCAGACCTTCACCGTCAAAAAGATCAGCGAGGTGGCCGCGTCGGTCAAGGCGACGGTCGGCGGGAAGGTCAGCGCGAACGTGGCCATCGCCAGCATCGAGGAGCACGTGGACCTCGAACTCCAGGGCAGTGGCAAGCACACGACGGAGACCTCGCGGACGGTGACCTTCAAGCTGACGAAGGACGGCGACTACGTCTTCTACTCCGGTACGAAGAAGGTCGTGGGGTACTACACCAACTGGCGGTGCGACCGCGGCACCAAGTGGATCAAGACCGGTCAGTACGGCAAGGTCCAGAGCTGGACCATAGAGGTCAAGGGTGGTCTGCGCTGCTCGGCCAAGCCCGCCAAGTCCTCGCTCGCCTACCAGGTGAAGAAGAAGTACTGCTGATCTCCGCCTGGTCGTCCGTCCGGCCCGCCGCGCCGAGGTGCGGCGGGCCGGCGGCTGTCAGGCACCCGTCAGGCACCCGTCAGGCACCCGTCAGGTCCACCCGGACCGTCAGCAGTCCCGTGCCGAGCAGCCGTACCGCCGTGCTGTTCCCGCGCGGCAGGGTGCGCAGCCGGGCCACCGGGTCGTCGTCCGGGAGGAGCCGGGCCGTGCCGTCGTGCCAGCGGCCCCGGATCCGCACCCGCACCCGCGGGTCCGCCGTGATGTTGCGGACGTACTGGGACCGCTCCCCGAACTCCGAGACCAGCCAGAAGGAGTCGCCGACGCGTCGCCCGCCGACCGGGGTCCGGCGGGGCAGGCCGGAGACACGGCCGGTGGTCTCCAGGAGGGTCTGGAAGGGGAGGCGGCGCAGAAGCGGGTTGCCGACGCGGCGCTGGAAGCCGGTCGCGGCGCGGAATCTGAGGTCGTCGAGGCGGGACATCGTCCGTGGGGCTCCTGTCTGGTGTGAGGCGCGGGGAAGTTGCTTCAATGGTCCCCGATGTCGCGCGACGAGAGCAGGTGGCTGCGGATGCGGGTCGTGACCTGGAACCTGTGGTGGCGCTTCGGGCCCTGGGAGGCGAGGCAGAAGGCGATCCTGGGCATGCTGCGGGAGCTGCGGCCCGATGTCGTCGGGCTGCAGGAGGTTTGGGAGAGCGGCGGGGAGAACCTCGCGGGCTGGCTGGCGGCCGAGCTCGGGATGCACTGGACGTGGGCCGGTTCCCACGCGTCGGACCGCTGGCAGCGGCGGATCGGGGACCCGACGGTCGACATCGGCAACGCCGTGCTGAGCCGCTGGCCGATCGTGGAGCAGGACGTGCTGCGGCTGGCCGCCCCCGAGGAGCTGGACGACGGCCGGCTCGCCCTCTACACCCGGCTGGCCGCCCCCGGCCACGACATACCCTTCTTCACCACCCACCTCACCTCGGCCGTGCACGCCTCGGCCGTCCGCTGCCGGCAGGTCACCGACCTCGCGGAGTTCGTCGCCGCACACCAGGACGGGACGGCGTTCCCGGCGATCGTCACGGGCGACTTCAACGCCTGGCCCGACTCCGACGAGATCAGGCTGATCGGGGGGTACAGGACGGCCCCCGTCGTGCCCGGACGCGTCCTGCTCGACGCCTGGGAGTACGCCGACCCGGCAGCCCCCTCCGCCACCTGGGACCCGGCGAACCCCTATGTCGGCCCGTACGACCCCGCGGCCCGCATCGACTACATCCACGTGGGCCCGCCCGGCCCCCGCGGCCTCGGGCACGTGCGGGCCGTGCGGCGGGCCGGGGACGGCCCGGTCGACGGGGTGTGGCCCTCCGACCACGCCGCGGTGGTCGCCGACCTGGCCGCCGACCCGGCCGACGTGGCTGCCGAACCGGCCGACCTGGCCGCCGAACCGGCCGACCTTGCCGCCGAACTGGCCGACATGGCTGCCGAACCGGCCGATCTGGCCGCCGAACCGGCCGACGTGGCTGCCGAACCGGCCGATCTGGCTGCCGAACTGGCCGACGTGGCTGCCGAACCGGCCGATCTGGCTGCCGAACCGGCCGACCCGGCCGCCGAACACCTTGCCGCCGAACTGGCCGACGTGGCTGCCGAACCGGCCGACATGGCTGCCGAACCGGCCGACCTTGCTGCCGATCTGGCCGCCGAACCAGCCAACCTGGCCGCCGAACCGGCCGACCTGGCCGCAGAACCGGGTGACCCGCGCTGACCAGGCCGACCTTCGCTGTCCCGGCCGGTCAGGCCGGCCCGCGCTGACCCGGCCGGGTCACCGTCTCACTGACGCCCGAGGAAGATCGGGTTCGTGAACGCCGCCAGCGCCCCCGGCAGCGGCCCCGCCGCCGTCTCGTGCCGCAGCTCCGCCCGGACGTAGGCGGCGTACGACGGTGTCGTGGACCACTCGACCGTGCCTTCGCCGGACACGGGGAGCGGGGCGCTGGTGAACAGGACCCCCTGGTCGGTGACGAGGCGGACCGTGCAGCGCGGGGCGCCCGTCACCTCCAGCCGGACCGTGACCGGGGCCTCGCGGGGCACCTCCAACCGCCCGCCGATTCCGGCGTGTTCGCCGCGCGGCCCGTTCGCGGTGAAGGCCAGCGAGACCCTGCTCGACTCGGCGACGTAGGAGCGGCCCGCGCGAAGGCCCTCCTGGACGGCCTCGCGGGTGAGGTCGTCGGCCAGGACCACCGTCTGCGGCATGCCCACCGGGTCCGGGTCCCGGTGGGCGTCGCTGTTGCCCATCGCCGGGATCCAGTCCCGCCCGCCCGCCCGCACCGACGCGACCAGCATCCCGTCCCAGTCGGCGAGGGCCACCTCGTCGTCCGGGGTGTACGGACCGTTCCACACCTCGACCGCGTCCGCCTCGCCGAAACCGAACTTCCAGTTGCAGCCGATGCAGGTGGCGTGCGGATGCGCGGGGACGACCAGGCCGCCGGAGTGGCGGACCTGGCGGGCGAACCGGCCGAAGCGGTTGTCCCGGGCCCGGTAGCGCCAGTCGACGAAGGTGCCGGGCTCCGTACCGAGGGCCAGCACATGGCCGTTGCGCGTCGTGATCTCCTCGCCCACCATGACCAGCAGGTCGTCGCCGGCCACGTCCGCCCAGTGCGCGTGCGACGAGTGCGTGTTGTGGTCCGAGGAGTTGATGAAGTCCAGGCCCGCCGCCCGCGCCAGCGCCGCGATCTCCGCCGGGGTGCGGCGGCCGTCGGAGTGCCAGGAGTGCAGATGGCAGTCGCCCCGGTACCAGGCCCGGCCCCGCCCCTTGGCACGGGCGGGCGGATACACCGGCTTCGGCGTGCTGCCCGGCGCACCGTAGGTCAGCGTGATCGTGATCTCGTACGACAGCCCCTGCGGCGCCACCGTGTAGGGCCCGAGGGCGATGTGCCAGGTGCCCTTGCGCACCGGTCCGGGCAGGTAGCCCGGCGTCGCGTCGTCCGCCCGGATGAAGAACTCCGTGCGCGCCCCGCCCGACCAGCCCCGGAAGCCCCGGCCGCCGAGCTCGGTGCCGTGCTCGTCGAAGATGCCGATGTCGAGGGCGTTGCCGGCGGTGCCGGCCGGGACGGACGGCCGTTCGTAGGTGTACGAGACCTTCAGTTCCCTTACCCCGGAGGGGACTTCGAGAGGGATGTACACGAAGTCGGGGGAGCCGGTGGGCAGCGTGCCGCGCACCGTCCTCGTCTCCTGCTCCTGGCCTTCCGCGGCAGCGAAGCTCACGCTTCCCAACGTAAGGGCCGCGGCCGCTCCCGTCACGAACAGAGCGCGTCTTCCGATTCCGGCGTGTTCCTCGCACATGCGGCTGCTCCCAAGTATCGGCAGTGACATGACATGGCTGGTGCGGGGGTGGCGCGTGCAACTGTCGTATTCAGCCGTGAACTCCCGTACAAGGGAAGGGGAGCTGCGTCTTTCGGGCAGGAACCGGCCGGGCGGTGCGCGGGCAATCCCGACCGGTCGGTATGGACAGATGGCCCGGCGCCCGGTACAGATGGGACATGCGCCTCTCCGCCACGATCTTCCTCACCGACGAGACCATCACCCCGACCCGGCTCGCCCGTGAGCTGGAGCAGCGCGGGTTCGCCGGGCTCTATCTGCCCGAGCACACGCACATCCCGGTCGAGCGGACCACCCCGTACCCGGCGGGCGGCGAACTGCCCCGCGAATACGGCCGTACGCTCGACCCCTTCGTCGCGCTCGGCCAGGCCGCCGCCGTCACCGAGCGTCTCGGCCTGGGCACCGGCATCACGCTGGTCGCCCAGCACGACCCGATCGATCTGGCCAAGCAGATCGCGACCGTCGACCACCTCTCCGGCGGCCGCCTCACCCTCGGCCTCGGCTACGGCTGGAACGTCGAGGAGGCCGCCGACCACGGCGTCGAGTGGGGCACCCGACGCGAGCTCGTGCGCGACCGGATGGCGCTGATGCGGGCGCTGTGGGCGGAGGAACCGACCGCCCACGAGGGCCGGTTCGGCAGTGTGCGGCCCAGCCACGCCCACCCCAAGCCGGTGCAGAAGCCGCGCGGACCGGTCATCGGCCCGCGCACGCTCGTCGGCGGGGCGGCCGGGCCGAAACTGTTCGCGCACATCAGCGAGTTCGCCGACGGCTGGCTGCCGATCGGCGGCCGCGGCCTGACCGAGTCCCTGCCGCTGCTGCGCGCCGTCTGGGCCGACGCGGGCCGCGACCCGGCCGCGCTCCAGGTCGTGCCGTACGCCGTCCACCCCAGCCCGGGCAAGCTCGCGCACTACGCCGAACTCGGCATCGAGGAGGTCGTGGTGCAGCTGCCGCCGGCCGGCGAGCCGGAGGTGCTGCGGCTGCTGGACGCGTACGCGGACCACGTGGCCGCGACCCCCGCTTCCCGTGACGCCGTGTAACGACCCGCGGGTGGCGGCGATTCGGCCATCGCTTGTTCGGCCTGGTCAGCGCGATCGTATGCTCGAAGGATGACGACTTCCGCGACCTCCGGAACCGGCCCGACCGAGAACTCCATGCGTCGCGCCCTCAAACGCGCCCGGGACGGCGTCGCCCTCGACGTCGGCGAGGCGGCGGTTCTGCTGCAGGCCCGCGGCGAGGCCCTCGACGACCTCGCCGCGTCCGCCGCCCGGGTGCGGGACGCGGGCCTGGAGGCGGCCTGTCGAGCCGGCGTCATCACCTACTCGAAGAGCGTCTTCATCCCCCTCACCCGGCTGTGCCGGGACAAGTGCCACTACTGCACCTTCGTCACCGTCCCCGGCAAGCTGCGCCGCGCGGGTCACGGAATGTTCATGTCGCCCGACGAGGTGCTCGACGTGGCCCGGCGCGGCGCCGCGCTCGGCTGCAAGGAAGCCCTCATCACCCTCGGCGACAAGCCCGAGGACCGCTGGCCCGAGGCGCGCGAGTGGCTCGACGCGCACGGCTACGACGACACCATCGCCTACGTCCGGGCGATCTCGATCCGCATCCTGGAGGAGACGGGCCTGCTCCCGCACCTCAACCCGGGTGTCATGACGTGGACGGACTTCCAGCGCCTCAAGCCGGTCGCGCCCAGCATGGGCATGATGCTGGAGACGACCGCCACCCGCCTGTGGTCCGAGCCCGGCGGCCCGCACCACGGCTCCCCGGACAAGGAACCGGCCGTCCGGCTGCGCGTCCTGGAGGACGCGGGCCGCTCCTCCGTCCCCTTCACGTCCGGCATCCTGCTCGGTATCGGCGAGACGTACGAGGAGCGCGCGGACTCGCTGTTCGCGCTGCGCAGGATCGCGCGGTCCTACCACGGCGTCCAGGAACTGATCATCCAGAACTTCCGGGCCAAGCCGGACACGGCGATGCGCGGCATGCCGGACGCCGAACTGGACGAACTGGTCGCCGCGGTGGCCGTGGCCCGGCACATCATGGGCCCGTCCGCCTGCCTCCAGGCCCCGCCGAACCTCGTGGACTCGGAGTACGAGCGGCTCATCGGCGCCGGCATCGACGACTGGGGCGGGGTCTCCCCGCTCACCATCGACCATGTCAACCCCGAGCGCCCCTGGCCGCAGATCGAGGAACTCGCGGCGCGGTCCGCGGCGGCCGGCTTCGAGCTGCGCGAACGCCTCTGTGTCTACCCGGAGTTCGTCCGGCGCGGCGAACCCTGGCTGGACCCGCGGCTGCTGCCGCACGTCCGGGCGCTCGCGGACCCGGAGAGCGGCCTGGCCCGCCCGGACGCGGTGGTCGAGGGTCACCCGTGGCAGGAGCCGGAGGAGGCGTTCACCGCCACCGGCCGCACGGACCTGCACCGCACCATCGACACCGACGGCCGTACGTCCGACCGGCGCGACGACTTCGACGAGGTGTACGGCGACTGGGGCGCCCTGCGCGAGGCGGCCGCGCCCGGCATGGCACCGCAGCGCATCGACACGGACGTCCGCGCGGCCCTGGCGACGGCGGCCGACGACCCGACGAAGCTGACGGACGACGAGGCACTGGCCCTGCTGCACGCGGAGGGCCCGGCGCTGGACGCGCTGTGCCGGGTCGCGGACGACGTCCGCAGGTCGGCGGTCGGCGACGACGTCACGTACATCGTCACCCGCAACATCAACTTCACCAACGTCTGTTACACCGGCTGCCGGTTCTGCGCCTTCGCCCAGCGCCGCACGGACGCCGACGCCTACACGCTCTCCCTGGACCAGGTCGCCGACCGCGCGCAGCAGGCGTGGGAGGTGGGCGCGGTGGAGGTCTGCATGCAGGGCGGCATCCACCCGGACCTGCCCGGCACGGCGTACTTCGACATCGCGAAGGCGGTCAAAGAGCGGGTGCCCGGCATGCACGTGCACGCCTTCTCCCCGATGGAGGTGGTGAACGGCGCCACCCGCACCGGCCTGTCGATCCGCGAGTGGCTGGCCGCGGCGAAGGAGGCGGGGCTCGACTCGATCCCCGGCACGGCGGCGGAGATCCTCGACGACGAGGTCCGCTGGGTGCTGACCAAGGGCAAGCTGCCGGCGGCGACCTGGATCGAGGTGGTGTCCACGGCGCACGAGCTGGGCATCCGCTCGTCCTCGACGATGATGTACGGCCATGTGGACCAGCCCCGCCACTGGCTGGGCCATCTGCGCACGCTGGCCGGGATCCAGCAGCGGACGGGCGGCTTCACCGAGTTCGTGACGCTGCCGTTCATCCACACGAACGCGCCGGTGTACCTGGCGGGCATCGCCCGCCCCGGCCCCTCGATGCGGGACAACCGCGCGGTCACGGCGATGGCGCGGCTGCTGCTGCACCCGCACATCCCGAACATCCAGACCAGCTGGGTGAAGCTGGGCGCGGACGGCGCGGCGGAGATGCTCCGCTCCGGGGCGAACGATCTCGGCGGCACCCTCATGGAGGAGACGATCTCGCGCATGGCGGGTTCGTCCTACGGCTCCTACAAGTCGGTCAAGGACCTGATCGCGGTGGCGGAGGCGGCCGGCCGGCCGGCGAAGCCGCGCACGACCCTGTACGGCGAGGTGCCGCAGGAGCGGCAGCGGGCGGCGCGGGCGTCGGACGGGCATCTCCCGGAGCTGCTGCCGGTGCTGGACTGAGGCGGCGCGGGGGCGGCTGGGCAGAGGGGTCGGGGGCTCGCAGTACGATGATCCGGCCCCCTGTTCGAAGGGGCCCGGAGCTGAGGAGATGCGTGCCCGTGCCTGCCCGATGGCTTCCCTCGTGGGCCTGGGTCACCGGCCTGACGGCCGGGGCGATCGCCGTGGTCACCGTCCTGGCCGTGCAGGCGGACCAGGGGTCGCGGCCCACCGCCTCGGCCTCGCCCCGCCCGAGCGTGTCGGCGAGCGCGCACCCCACGCCCAGGCCGACGAAGACCGCCGCCGTGCCCGACGGCTCGGGCACCGGGCGCCGGATCGTCTACTCCCTCGGACAGCGGCGCGTCTGGCTGGTCGACGCGAGTGACGCCACGCGCCGCACCTTCACGGTCTGGCCGGGCACGGTGAGCCCGGCCGCGGGCAAGTACACCGTCTCGACCCGCAAGGACGCCACCACCGGCTCCGACGGCGTCCAGATCGAGCACATCATGTACTTCGCCGCCGCGTCCGGAGTCAACATCGCCTTCTCCAACGCGGTGGACGGCTCCTCGCCCCCGCCCGCCTCGGGCGCGCGGACCGGCGGCATCCGTATGCCGAAGGCGGACGGCGCCGCACTGTGGGCGTTCGGGGCGACGGGCACGAAGGTGACCGTCGTCACATAGCGTCCGGCTCCCGGCCGCGCTCACCGAGGGGCAGCCGGACGACGAGCAGCACGATCCCGCTGAACAGGAAGGCGCGGGTCGCCGCGTCCAGCCCGTTCCAGTCCTTCGACTGCCACATCGCGAACCACTCCCCGCCGATCGCGATGAACCCCGCCCCGAAGAGCAGCATCACCATCAGCAGCCCGTACGTGGACAGGCGCCGTGCCCGGTCGTGGTCCCGGCGCGCCCAGAACCACGTCCCGGCGACGAGCACCAGCGCCGCGGCCGTCTCCCACACGATGATCACGACGTAGGCGGCGTCCTGGAGCCCCGTGCTGGTGACGGCCCGCCACATCAGATCCTCGTCCTTGAACGTCGTGTCCATGGCCAGAACATGCCGTACGAACTGCTGGTTGGTGCCGAAGTCCGTGATGTTCCCGAAGGCCACCAGGGCCGTGTAGAGGGCGACGGTGGCGGTGAGGAGCGCGGCGGTGAGCGGGAGGGTGCGGGGGAGCCGGGTGCGCGCGGGACGAGTGGCGGGCATGTGGGAGGGGGGCGTGGTGGGGGTGGTCATGCCGGTGTTCTTCCCGGCCGGAGCCGTGGCGTCCCGTCGCCATTGAGCCAGAAACACGGCGCCTGCGCGGGGTCCGTGAGCCGGAAACACGGCGCCTGCGCGGGGTCCGCCGGACCACCTGTTCCCGTCGAAATCTGACCACAAAGGACCACTCGGGTCACTCATCGCATACCGATCCGCACCCTGAACAGTCCGTTCCAAGTCGAATACAGTGCTGAGTTGTCGTACATGTGGACGGTGCCACGGGAGGTCTTGGTGGGTGCGACGACCGGCGCTGTCTGGGGCCGTGCCGAGCAGCAGGACTTCCGTGGGCGGGTGCGCGGCACCCTCCTCGGCGTGGCCCTCGGGGACGCGCTGGGGGCGCCGGTCGACGGGCTGGGTGTCGACGCGATCCGGGAGGCCCACGGCGCGGAGGGCGTCGTCGACCTGGCCCCCGCCTACGGGCGGCGCGGCGCGGTCACGCATCTCACCCAGCTCACGCTGTTCACCGTGGACGGGCTGATCCGGGCGCAGGTGCGGCGCGACACCGGGGCCTGGCATCCGCCGACCGATCTGCACCGCGCGTATCTGCGCTGGGCCGCGACCCAGCGCGACTGGGGGCCCGACGAGCGCCGCAAGGACGACGGGTGGCTCGCGCGCGAGGAGTGGCTGTACGCGCGGCGGGACCCCGCCCCGTCCCTGCTGCTGGGCCTCGGCGACCAGACCATGGGCACCCTGGAGGCCCCCAAGAACCCCGGCGAGCCCGGTCCGCAGGCGGCGGCCCGTTCGGCGCCCTTCGGGCTGCTGGTGGGCTGGGAGCCGCAGTTGGTCGTGCAGCTGGCCGTGGAGTGCGCGGCGCAGACCCACGGGCACCCCGCCGCCTGTCTCGCGGCCGGCGCGTACGCCGTGATCGTGCACGGGCTCGCCCGGGGCGAGAGTCTCGACGGGTCCGTGCAGCACGCGCTCGCGCTGCTCGCCGTGCGGCCTGGACACCAGCCGGTCTCCGACGCCCTGCAGTACGCGCTGGGCGCGGTGCGGCAGGGGATTCCGACGCCGGAGCGGGTGACGGAACTCGCGGCCGGCGGCACGGCGGAAGGCCTGCTGGCCGTCGCCGTCTACTGCGCGCTGGTCGGGGAGGACGTGCGGCACGGGCTGCGCCTCGCCGTGAACCACGGCGCTCCGTCCGGGGCCGCCGGTGCCCTGGCCGGCGGGCTCCTCGGCGCCCTGCACGGCGAAACGGCCCTCCCGCCGGCCTGGCTGGCCGAGCTGGAGGGCCGTCCCACGATCCTGGAACTGGCCGACGACTTCGCGATGGAGATGACCCAGGGGCCCGCGCTGCACGGTCCGGCGGGGGCGGCCCCGGGCTGGCTGGCGCGGTACCCGCGGGGGGCCTGAGCCCCCGCGGGTACCGCGCACCCCCCGTCCGCTGTGGTCACAGACCGGCGTCGTCCTTCACCGCCGTACCGACCCCTCCGGCCGCCGGAGCGGGTACGGCCGCCGTGGCCGCCGCGCCGTCCCCGTCGGAGTTGATCCGCTCGATGACGGCCAGCCGCTCCGGGGTGTCCTCCGGCTTCACGAAGCCGATCAGGATGTAGAGGACCAGGGACACCGCCAGCGGGACCGACACCTGGTACTGGAGCGGCACTCCGCCGTCGACGCTCCAGTTGATCGGGTAGTTGACCAGCCAGAAGGCCAGCAGGCCCATCGCCCAGCTGGTGAGCGCGGCCGTCGGGCCGGAGCGCCGGAAGGGGCGCAGCAGACCGAGCATCATCGGGATCGCGATCGGGCCCATCAGACCGGCCACCCACTTGATGACGACCGTGATGATGTCCTTGAAGGTGGGTGAGTTGACCTGGGTGGCCACCGCCATCGACAGGCCGAGGAACACCACCGTCGTGACCCGCGCGGCGATCAGGCCGGAGCGCTCGCCCCACTCCCGTGCCCTCGACGACAGCACCGGCGCCACGTCCCGGGTGAACACGGCCGCGATCGCGTTGGCGTCGGACGAGCACATGGCCATCGTGTGCGAGAAGAAGCCGACGATGACCAGCCCCAACAACCCGTGGGGCAGCAGCTGTTCGGTCATCAGGCCGTAGGAGTCGGAGCCGTCCGGCTTCTGCGCGCTGACCAGCAGCGGTGACATCCACATGGGGAAGAAGAGGACGACCGGCCACACCAGCCACAGGACCGCCGACAGCCGGGCCGAGCGCTCGGCCTCCCGGGGGGTCGCCGTCGCCATGTAGCGCTGGGCCTGGTTGAGCATGCCGCCGTTGTACTCGAAGAGCTTGATGAAGAGGAAGGCGAGCAGGAAGACCGTGCCGTACGGGCCGACCAGGGGCTTGCCGTGCCCCTGCAGCGCCGGCTCGTCCCAGGCGCCGAAGAACCCGATCCCCTTGTCGTTCAGCTTCAGCACCACCGCGACGAACATCGAGACGCCGGCCAGCAACTGGATGATGAACTGCCCCAGTTCGGTCAGCGCGTCCGCCCACAGGCCGCCGATGGTGCAGTACACGGCGGTGATCGCACCGGTGATCAGGATGCCCTGGTTGAGCGAGACCCCGGTGAAGACGGAGAGCAGGGTGGCGATCGCCGCCCACTTGGCGCCCACGTCCACGATCTTCAGCAGCATGCCGGACCAGGCGAGGGCCTGCTGGGTCTTGAGGTTGTAGCGGTTCTTCAGGTACTCCAGCGGGGACGCCACGTGCAGCCGGGAGCGCAGCCGGTTGACGCGCGGAGCGAACAGCTTCGATCCGATGGCGATACCCAGGGCGATGGGGAACGACCAGGTGATGAAGGACGTCACGCCGTAGGTGTAGGCGATGCCCGCGTACCCGGTGAACATCACCGCGCTGTAGCCCGACATGTGGTGCGAGATGCCGGAGAGCCACCACGGCATCTTCCCGCCGGCGGTGAAGAAGTCGCTGACGTTGTCCACGCGCTTGTGCGACCAGACACCGATCGCGACCATCACGCCGAAGTAACCGACGAGCACGGCCCAGTCGAGACTGTTCATGAGCCCCCTTCCAGGGTCCGCCTTGTGAACTCCGCTCAGCTGGTCGGCACTTCGCCTGAGCGGGGTAGGGGCGCCGGAGGCCGCGAAGTGCCCGCTCATCGTGGGTGCGGTTGTGTGGGCACGACAAGCGAGCGTAAGGTCAAGAGCAGGCAAAATAGTTCTGCTAGCTGACCTTGGTTCACCTATATGAACATCTGGAAGGGGTGCGAAGGGGTCGCGACGAGGCTCAGCGCATCAGCTCCCCCGCGTTGACCAGCAGCGACTGCCCCGTGATCGCCCGCGCCCGGTCGGACGCCAGGAACACCGTCGCGTCCGCCACGTCCCCGTCCGTCGCCAGCTCCGGCAGCGCCATCCGGCCGGTCAGCCGGGCCAGCACCTCACCCTCCGGTACCCCCTCCGTCTGTGCGGTGAACTGCACGTACGCCTGCACCGGCGGACCCCACATCCAGCCCGGCAGCACGGTGTTGACCCGGATCCGGTACGGCCCCAGCTCCCGTGCCAGCGAGTACATCGCGCTCGTCAGGGCCCCCTTCGACGCGGCGTACGCCGCCTGCCGCACCTGAGAGGGGGCCGCCACCGCCGACTGCGTACCGACGAGGACCACCGAGCCCCCGCGCGCCTTCAGTCCCGGCAGGCAGGCCCGGGTCATCCGCAGCGAGCCCAGCAGGTTCACGTCGAGCACCGACTGCCAGGTCGCGAAGTCCGCGTCCTCCAGGCCGCCGAAGTAGGAGTCCCAGGCCGCCACCTGCACCACGGCGTCGATCCCGCCGAACCGCTCCGACGCCAGCCCCGCCAGCGCCGCGCACTGCCCCTCGTCCCTGATGTCGGTCGCCCGGTACGCCGTGTGCGCCCCGTCCGGATCGATCTCTGCGGCGCTCTTGGCGAGGTTCGCCTCCGTCCGCGCTCCGAGGACGGCGTTCCCCCCGTCCCGTACGACCGCCGCCGCCACCTGGTGGCCGAGCCCGGCCCCGACTCCCGAGACGACGACGGTCTTGCCGGTGAGCAGTGACATCAGGACCTCCCGGGTATGGCGCATTGTCTGACGGCCCGTCAGAGTATGGGCGTCCGAAGGAGGAAGGAAGAGGGAAGCAGAGGAAGGAAGGGGAACGCCATGAGCGAGGAGACCCGCAGCGACGGGTACGCCGAACTGGCCGCCACCGGTCCCTACGGCGTCCGCCCCGGCCACGCCCTGATCACCATGGTCGAGCCGCATCCGGGCCACGAGTACGCCTACAACCGCTGGTACGAGGACGACCACTACTACGCGGGCGCGATGGCCATGCCCTGGATGTACGCCGGCCGGCGCTGGGTCGCCACCCGGGACCTGCAACTCCTGCGCTACCCCGAGAAGTCGGCGATCGCCCAGCCGGTGACCGCCGGCTGCTACCTCTCGACGTACTGGATCACCGCCGGCCGCTACGACGAGCACATGAAGTGGACCGTCGCGATCAACAAGCGGCTCAACCGGGACGCCCGCGTCTACCACGACCGCACCCATGTCTTCACGGCGTTCCAGGACCACGAGGCCACGGTCTATCGCGACGGAGCGGCCGGCCCGAGGGACTACCACGCCCTCGACCACCCCTACGCGGGCCTGGTGGTGCAGGTGATCGACGCCGAGACGGCCGAGCGGCGCGCCGAACTGCTGGACTGGCTGCGCTCCCGCCATCTGCCCAGGCGGCTCGCGGGCTCCCCGGCCGCCATGGTGACGGTCTTCCGCCCGACCCCCCTTCCCGGCGACCGCATGACCTACGTCAGGCAGGTCGAGGGCGTCGACACCCGGCTCACCCTGCTGTGGTTCCTGGAGACGGATCCACGCGAGTGCTGGCAGGACCGCTTCACCGACCTCGACACGGCGATCGCCGAACCGGGGCTGGGTCAGGTGGAGCTCGTGGCGCCGTTCGTCCCCACGGTGCCGGGCACGGACCGGTACGTCGACCGGCTGCGGTGACCTCGCCGGCCCGCGCCCACGATCACTTCATCCCGTCCGGACACGGCGTGCCCCGCGGCAGCTGGTACGGCGCCGCCAGCCGGTACGTGCCCGTCTTCGGCGCCAGCAGCACCGTCCACCGGTCGCCCTGCGCGTCCTCCGCCGTCTCCAGCAGACAGCCGTCGACGTTGTCGTACGTCTTCGGGGCGTCCTCGTCGTCCCGCTGCTTGGACTCCTGCGTCTCCTGCGGCGGCTGGAGCTTCTTGCCGTCGGCGTCGACGATGCTCAGCCACGGCGAGTACGGGATCCGGATGAGGATGCGGCCCGCCTTCTTCACCTCGATCGTCAGCTCGACCTGTTCGGCCCGGTCGACGACGGCGTTCGGCTCGGCGAGCGGCGCCGGGTCGGTCACCTGGAACAGCTGCCAGTTGGCGTCGCCCCAGATCTGCTTCAGATACGGCAGCCCGCGCTGCACCAGCTGTCGCTCGCGCTGCCCGCCGTCGCCGTCGGGTTCGTCCTTGGGCAGCACGACGAAGTGCACGGCCCAGCGCTGGAGCCACTCGTGGTAGTTCGCGGAGTTGAGCGTGTCGTCGTAGAAGAGGGGGTTGCGCTCCATGTCGGCCTGCCGGTTCCAGCCGCGGGCCAGGTTGACGTACGGGGCGAGGGCGGAGGCCTCGCGGTGCGAGCGGGCCGGTACGACCTCCACCCGGCCCTTCTCCGCGCCGACCTGCTGAAGCTGGTTGACCAGCGGCGCGAGCTCGCGCGCCCAGGACGCCGCCGGGGTCGTGTGGATGATGTCGTCGACCGACTTGAAGCCGATCCAGCCCGTGAAGCCGACCAGGGCCAGCACGATCGCGTACCACTTGCGCGAGCGCGGGACCGCGAAGGGCAGGGCCGCCACCAGGGCCACGCCCTCGAACAGCATCGCCAGCCGGGTGATGTTGGACCCGATCTGCGAGCTGATCAGCCAGACCAGCAGCACTGCCAGCCCGTACACCGCGGCCGTGATCCGCACGGTCTTCCACTCGTGCGGTACGACGGCGAAGACGACCACCGCGGAGAGCAGCGGCAGGCTCGCCGACCAGAAGGACATCGGCTGCGTGCCGGAGAACGGGAACAGCCAGGCGGACACGGCGACCACGGCGGTCGGGCCGAGCCCCAGCGCCCAGGCGCCCGGACGCCGCTTCTGGAGGAACAGCGCGGCGGCCACCAGGCCCACGAACAGACCGGCGACCGGCGACGACATGGTGGCGAGCGCGGCCAGCGGACCCGCGCAGCAGGCCTTCGCCCACCGTTTGTGGCGCCAGCGGTACGGCCAGCAGAACACACAGGCGACCGCGGCCAGCGCGAACATCGTGCCGAGCCCGAAGGTCACGCGGCCCGAGATGGCGTTGCAGAGAAGGGCGAAGACACCGGCCAGCGAGGCCCACAGGGGGTTGCGGACCGACCGGCTGCGCAGCAGGACCAGGGTCAGCAGCCCGGCCGACACCGTCCCGGCGATCATCATCGTCGTACGGACACCGAGCACCGACATCAGATAGGGCGACACCACGCTGTAGGACACCGCGTGCATCCCGCCGTACCAGGCGAGGTTGTACGCCGAGTCGGGGTGCCGGCCGACGAACTCGGCCCACGCGTCCTGCGCCGCGAGGTCCCCACCGCTGTTCGCGAACGTGAAGAACCAGACTATGTGCAGGATTCCGGCGAGGGCGGTGACGGAGAGGACGGGGTGCCGCAGCAGGCGCTGCCGCAGATCATGGAAAGCGGGGACGGCGGCCCGCAGCCGGGTGTCACCCGCGCCGGCGGAACGCGTCCCGGGAGTGCTGGTCCCGGTCTCACGTGTTCCGGGACCGCTCGTCCCGGTGTCACGTGTCCCGGGAGTGCTCGCTCCGGTGTCACGTGTCCCGGGAGTGCTCGCTCCGGGCGCGGGCGGCCGTATTCGCGGGTCGGTGTCCGTCCCCGGAGCGGTGTCCGTTCCTGGACCGGTTTCGTCGGCGCGTGTCGGCTCCGTTGTGGCCACCTGAAGGCACTCCCCGTGTCCTGTCTTCTGTTCTCCGCAGCGAGCCGTTCTCCTCGACTTCACGGCGGCGTTTCCGCGACAGGTGACCTGTCCTGTTTCGTGACGCTAGCACGCACCCCGCCGACGGGCTCCCGGATGGAGCCAGGCGACGGGGCGCGGTGGTACGGAACGGGTGGGCGGGACGGGTGCGATCAGCCGAGACGTGTCACCTTGTCCGTGAAGCCCGGCTCGACCAGGTCCGTCTGGAGCGTCACGGGCACCTCGACCGCGTCGCCCGAGCCGTCGCCGACGGTGAGCGTGCCGACCTGTGTGCCGGCCTTCGCCGTGTGCGGAACGTCGCCGGAGTCGAAGGTGAGCTTCACCTTCAGTCCGGCCCAGCCGACCGCCGCGACGTCCTTGGCGACGACCACCGGGGTGTGGTGGCCGAGCCGGTCGTCGACGTATCCGACGACATCGCCCTTCTTCAGGATCTTCGCCGAGGTCATCGCGTCCTGCGCGGCGAGCATCGCGGTCTTGCTGACCGCGTTGACCGTGTCGATGATCGGCGCCGTGTGCTGACCGAGGATCGCGCCGACCACGGTGACCGTCGTGCCGCCGACCTCCTTGGTGGCGGCGAACAGCAGGTTGCCGCCGGCCTTGGTGGTGGTGCCGGTCTTGATGCCGAGGGCGTGGTCGTAGGGGACGAGCGCGTTGTAGTTGCGCCACTTCTGGCCCGACGGGTCGGTCCAGTTCGGCTGCTTGGTGATGTCCATCAGCGCCGGGATCTTCACCAGCTCGTGACCCAGCTTCACCTGGTCCTCGGCGCTGGAGACGGTGGTCTCCTTCAGGCCGGAGGCGTCGGTGTACGTCGTGTTCGTCATCCCGAGCTCCTTGGCGGTGTCGTTCATCTTCTTGATGAACGCCGCCTCACTGCCCGCGTCCCAGCGGGCCAGCAGCCGCGCGATGTTGTTCGCCGACGGGATCATGACGGCCGACAGGGCCTGCTTCTGGGTGAGCTTGTCGCCCTCCTTGACGGTGTTGAGCGTGGACTCGCCGTCCTTGTCGTAGCCGCCCTCCTTCTCGGCGGTGGCGTCGACGGGGATGCTCGCGCCCTCCTCGCCCGACTTCATCGGGTGGTCCTTGAGCACGATGTACGCCGTCATCGCCTTGGCGACCGAGCCGATGGCGACCGGCTTCTGCTCGCCGAAGTCGCCCATCGAACCGATGCCGTTGACGTCCATCCAGCCTTGGCCCTCCTTCGGCCACGGCAGGTCGACCTTGTCGCCGTCGAAGGTGTAGGAGTCCTCGGCGGTGAGCGTCAGCGCGGTCGCCGGCAGCGGGCGCACGGCCTGCACGATCGCAAACGCGACCGCCAGCAGGATGACCAGCGGCGTCCAGATCTTCAACCGGCGGTAGGCGGTCCGCAGCGCCGTCTCCGGGGGCGGCGGCGTGTTCGTCAGCTCCGCCAGCAGGTCCAGCGGCGGCTTGGGGGGCAGCGGTTGCTGCGTGGTCCGCTCCGGCCCGACCTGCGGCACGACCGCGGTCTGGTCCGCGGGCTTCGGCCTACGGGTCTCCGGCGCGTCCAGATGCTTGAGGGCGACGAACCTGCTGGTGCGCTCGGCGTCGGACTCGGGGGCCTTCTCGGGCGCCTTGTCCGCGGCCTTCTCCGGCGCCTTCCCCGGGGCCTCGGCGGGCTCGGGAGCCTTGGTGGCGCCGCCCAGCTTCAGCATGGTCGTGGGCTGGTCGACGGCGGGCTTGTCGGGCCGTACGAGCTTGAAGACGGCGGTGGGCTGATCCACGGGGGGCGCGGCGTCGGCGTCGGTCTCGGCGTCGCGCTCGGTCTCGGCGTCGTGCTCGGTCTCGGCGTCGTGCTCGGCCTCCGCCTCGGAGGCGGTCTCCGCCTCCGCCTCCGCCTTGGTCTCGGCCTCCGCGTCCGTGTCCGGCTCCGCGTCCGTCTCCGGCTCGGAGTCGGCCTTCGGGGCGTCCTCGTCGGTGTCCTCGCGGGTGTCCTGAGCGGCGCCCTCGGCGGCGTTCTCGTCGGCGTCCTCGGCCTCGTCGCCGTCGGCGGCCGCCGCGGCACCCTCGGAGGCGTCCTGCGGGGCGTCCGCGGGGCTCTCAGGGGCCTCGGCGGCGCCTTCCGCGTCGGAGGCGTTCTCGGCGCCGTCGGCGCTGTCGGAGGCCTCGGTGTCCGTGTCGGCCTTCTGGCCGGCGGACCCGACCCAGGCGGCCACGGCGGCCCGCAGTCGCGCGTCACCGTCCGGGGCGTCGCCCTCGGCGACTGCGCCCGTTCCGGCGCCTTCGCCCTCTTCGCCCTCTTCGCCGTGCTCATCGCTTTCGGCGCCTTCGGAGCCCTCGGCCTCCGTCGACTCCTCGGCCGCCTCGCCGTCGGCCTCGCCGCCCGCCGAGTTGTCAGCCGAGTCGCCCGCCGAGTCGTCAGCCGTCGCGTCGTCGGCCTCGACCTCGGCCCGCTCGCCGGTCTCCCCGTCGCCCGGCTCCTCGATGTCCGTCGCCGCCGCGTCCGGCTTCTCCGCGTCCGGCTTCTCCGCGTCCGCGGCCGCGGACGGCTCCCGTACGGAGAAGACCTTCGTCGCGGTGTCGACCCCACCGCCGGACGACGACTCCCGGGCCACCGCGAGCCGGGGATCGCGCGCCCCGCCCCGGGCCTCGGGAACCGCGCCCGCGCTCCCCGACGTCGTTTCTGTCGACGACTCGCGCTGCTTGGACCTGTCGGGGGACTCGCCCGCCACCGATGCCTCCTCCATGCGCCGCACGCCCACCGTGCGTCTACCGAACCGTGTGAACCGCCCGCCCGCGACACCGCTCCCGCGCTGTCCGAACCATGTACCAGTGTCCTGTGTGAGGGCTTGGCTGCTGCGGTAGACGAGAACGACATACCTACCGGTTCCCTCACGAACCGGTCAGGCACTCTCGACAGACCAATGTGAGAGGGGTCACCCTGTCATTCATCCACGCGGGGAGGCATGGATGGGCAGGAGCCGCAGAACAATTCCGGAGGAGCTTCTGCTGCTGGCGCTGGACCCGACCACGGGTACCACCGCACAGCCGCAGTCGCTCGACCTCGGTCTGGCCGGAGCACAGCTAGTGGAGCTGGCGCTGGCCGGACGGATAGCCCCAGACGGGGATCGTATCGCCGTGGTGGTACCACGGCCGACTGGAGATCCAACTTTGGACTGTGCGTTGGAGCTGCTGCGCAGGCGCGGTGCTCCCGTACGGGCGGTCAACTGGATTGGCGGGCCACGACTGGGGCTCCGTCAGACCTACCTCTCGCATCTGGAGCGGTGCGGCATGGTGCATGCCGTGGCCGGTCAGATGTGCGGGGTGTTGCCGACGACTCGCTACCAGGCGACGGACACCGAGATCAGCCGGGAGATCAGAGCCCGACTGGACTCCGCGATCCGCACCGGCGTGCCGCCGGACCCGCGGACCGCGGCGCTCGCCGCCCTGGCGCACGCGGTCGGCCTCGGCAAGCACCTGTATCCGGGGAACGAGGGACGCTCGTCCCGATCCCGGCTGCGGGACCTGATCAGGCACGACCCCATGGGCGGTCTCGTGGCGCACGCCGTGATGGACGTCCAGAACGGCGTGGGGGCACAGCCACGCCGCAACCCTGCCCCGGCCGGCCGCCAGGCCGGAGCGGGAGCCAGGTCCGCGCCGGAACCCGCTCGTGGCGTTCCGTCGCAACCGCGCCATGATTCGATGGCGCGCGCCGTGGCCCACTGAGCCGCAGTACCACGGCACTCAGACCCGGTACGGGAGCCGCTGGTGGAGCGGGGTGGAGAGGCCTATGGTCTCGCCGCCCCGCTCCACCGCGTTCCGGAACCGTTGTGTAACTGGCGCGTACCTGCCGCATATCCACCGTTTGCCAGCGGTAAGAAGCACCTTGGTGGCAATCTGCTCAACAGCAGATACGCAAAGTGGCAAGTAGAGGCACGCAGCCGGAGGTGCACGTCCCGTGGCGTCCAATGTCAATCCCACTGTCAGGCGACGCCGGCTGGGCCAGGAGCTTCGCCGGCTCCGTGAGCTCAAGGGCATGACGGCCGAAGAGGTGGCCGAGCGACTGCTGGTGTCCCAGTCGAAGATCAGTCGGCTGGAGAACGGCCGGCGCAGCATCAGCCAGCGTGACGTCCGCGATCTGTGCGGGGTCTACGAGGTGGAGGACGTCCGTATCGTCGACTCGCTGATGCAGATGGCCAAGGACTCGCGCCAGCAGGGCTGGTGGCACTCCTTCGGCGACATCCCGTACAGCGTCTACATCGGTCTGGAGACGGACGCGGCGAGCCTGCGGGTGTACGACCCCCAGGTCGTCCCGGGCCTGCTCCAGACCCGGCAGTACGCCGAGGCGCTGATCGCGGGCGCGTTGCCGGAGACGGCACCGGCGGACATCGAGAAGCGGGTGCAGGTGCGGATGCGCCGACAGGAACGCATCTCCACCCCCGAGGCCCCGCTGCGCCTGTGGACCGTGCTCGACGAGGCGGCCCTGAAGCGCGTGGTCGGCAACAGGTCCCTCATGCGGGACCAGTTGGAGCACCTGGTCGAGCAGTCCCAGCTCCCGCACGTCACCGTGCAGGTGATCCCCTTCGACATGGGCGCGCACCCGGGTCTGAACGGCCAGTACGCGATCCTGGAGTTCCCCGACGCGGCGGACTCCAGCGTGGTCTACATCGAGGGCGTCACCAGCGACCTCTACCTGGAGAAGGCCAACGACGTCCAGAAGTACAGCGTGATGTACGAACACCTGCGGGCGCAGGCCCTGAACGTCGACCAGTCGCGCCAGTTCATCGCGGACATCGCGAAGGAGTACGCACGCTAGGGGCAAAAGTGCCGCACGGTACACCTTCCACCGTCCTGGATGGAAGACCCCAATGGAATATGCCATCCAGTCGAGTGAATAGTCGCTTCGTAAGCCGATGTTGGCGAGTAGCGTCGATCACGCCATCAAGCAACAAGGTTGGCGCAAACCGCGCTGTGGGTCCGGAGTCGGACGCGTCGTGCGGTGACAGCAACTCAACAACTGGCAATCCGGAGCAGAAATGGCAATTCGTCAGGGCGTCACGGACACGTGGACCAAGTCCTCCTACTCCACGGGGAACGGCGCATGCGTCGAGGTCAAGTCACCGGTCGTCGCGGCCATGTCCGTACGTGACTCCAAGGTTCTCGAGGGTCCCGTACTGGCCTTCCCCGCACAGTCGTGGAACGCCTTCGTCACCGAGGTCGGCAAGGGAGCGTTCGACCTCCACTGATGCACCGACACCACCCACAACTCCATAAGCACCAGCAGAGCCCTCTCGACCAGCCCGCCGTCCTTGCCGAGAGGGCTCGGCCTTTTCCCCCACCCGACGGACCGGCCCCCCGACGGGCAGGGGAGACGGGCGGGGTCAGCCGGCGAGCTGGGCCTCCACCGCCGCCACGACCTCCGCCGCCTCCGGCTCGGTCTGCGGCGCGAACCGGGCGGCGACCTTGCCGTCCCGCCCGATCAGGAACTTCTCGAAGTTCCAGCGGATGTCCCCGGTGTGGCCCTCGGCGTCGGCGAAGCCGACCAGGCGCTCGTACAGCGGGTGCCGGGACTCCCCGTTCACCTCGACCTTCTCGGTCAGCGGGAAGGTCACGCCGTACGTCGCCGAGCAGAACTCGGCGATCTCCTCGGCGGTGCCGGGCTCCTGCCCGAGGAACTGGTTGCAGGGCACACCCAGCACGGTGAAGCCCTGCTCGGCGTAGCGCGCGTGCAGTCGCTCGAGGCCGGTGTACTGCGGGGTCAGCCCGCACTTGGAGGCCACGTTCACCACCAGCACCGCCTGGCCGGCGTACTGCGCGAGGTTCGCGGAGCCGCCCTGGAGGGCGTCGATCTCGACGTCGTACAGGATGGCGGAAGAGTCAGAAGAGTCAGCAGTCATGCCTGCGATGCTAACCAGCGCCGGATGGGTGCCCGACGACGGCCACCTCCGGCGGCCCGACCGCGTCAGCTCCGCCGGGCCGCCTTCACCAGCACCTCCCCGGCCGCGGAGCGCGAGTACAGCACCGACCGCCCCGCCCGCCGCCGCTCCACCAGCCCCGCGTCCAGCAGTACCCGCAGATGCCGACCGGCCGAGCCGAGCGCCTGCCCGGTCACGGCGACCAGCTGCGTCGTACTCATCGGCGCGCCGAGCAGCACGAGCACCGCCGCCCGGCCGGCCCCCAGCAGCGCACCCAGGCTCGCGGGCACGGGCGGGCGGCCGTGGTCGTCGGCGAGGACGCCCGCGCAGGGGTAGACCACCGCGTACCGGTCCGCCTCCTCCCACGCCACCCAGCCGGTCTGCGGGGTGACCGGCACGAACACCAGCTCGGACCCGGAGATCTCCCGGGGCGGGTACTCGTGCGCGTTGACCTGGAGCCGGTTCTCGCCCAGCCACCGGGTCCCGGGCCGCAGCGCGTCCAGTACGGCCGCCCAGCCACCCCGGCTGACCTGCGCCGTCCGCGCGACGACATCGGCCTCCAGGACCCGCCTGCGCCGAGCCCAGTACGGCCGTACGGTCTCCTCCCAGACCCACTCCAGCAGCGCCGCCGCCCGCTCGGGCAGCTCGTCGTCGCGCTCCAGCGCGGCGGGCAGCGGGCCCGCCAGGGACACCCGCAGCTGCGCGCGGGCCGCGTCGGCCGGCACCGCCCGCACCCGCGCGACCTCCTCCGCGAAGGCCTCCCCGTCGCGCGGGGTGGGTGTGAGGAAGTCGGCGATCCAGTCCCGCCCCAGCCCGGCGCGCACCAGCAGCGCCGTGACCGGGTCGGCGGCGAGCAGCTCCCGGTAGGCGGGCAGGTGCGTACGCAGCCACGCCTGCTCCCCGGGGTGCCGGCCCGCGCCGGCGTGCAGCAGCTTCAGGCTCGCGAAGGTCTCGGCGAGCGGGGAGAGCACGAACCGGCTGCGGGCCAGCGTGTCCGCGTTGACCTGCCACCAGCCCATGACCCGCCCCCACCTTTCGCACCCACGCGAAACAATATCGACCGCTTCCGGTCCCGCCCGAGACTCCGTCCATGACCGCAGACGGCAGCTACAGGTCCCTGTTCCGCACGCCCGAATTCACCCCTCTCTTCCTCTCCACCTCGGTCGGCATCGCCGCCCAGACGGTGAGCGGTCTGGCGCTCGCCACGCTGGTGTACCGGGCGACGGGCTCCCCGCTCCTGTCCGCGCTCAGCATGTTCGGGCCGACCCTGGCCCAGGTGGTGGGGGCGGCCTTCCTGCTCTCGGGCTCCGACCGGCTGCCCCCGCGTACGACCCTGGCGGGCATCGCGCTCTCCTTCGCGGTGGCGACGGCGGTCCTGGCCGTGCCGGGCCTACCGATCGGGGCGGTCCTCGCCGTCGTCCTCGTCGAGGGCCTGATCGCCTCGCTGGGCGGCGGGGTCCGCTGGGGCCTGCTGAACGAGATCCTGCCCAGGGGCGGCTATCTGCTGGGCCGCTCGGTGTTCAACATGATGGTCGGGCTCATGCAGATCGCCGGCTTCGGCGTGGGCGGCATCCTGCTCGCCGTCCTTTCCCCGCGCCCCGCGCTCCTCCTCGCGGCGGCGCTGTACGCCCTCTCCGCCGCGGGCCTCCGCCTGGGCCTGACCCCGCGCCGCCCCCGCACCACGGGACGCCCCTCGATCGCCGCGACCTGGCGGACCAACGTCCTGCTGTGGTCCGCCCGCCCCCGCCGCCTGGTCTACCTCGGCCTGTGGCTGCCCAACGGCCTGGTCGTGGGCTGCGAGTCCCTCTACGTTCCCTACGCCCCCGACGCGGCCGGCCCGCTGTTCGCCTGCGGGGCGCTCGGCATGCTGGCGGGCGACGTGACGGCGGGCCGTCTCCTACCGCCCGCCGTCCGCCCCCGCCTGATCACCCCGCTGCTCCTGCTGCTGGCGACGCCGTACGTGCTCTTCGCCCTGCGCCCGGCCCTACCCGTGGCAGCGGTCCTCGTGACCGTGGCCTCCGTGGGCTTCGGCGCGAGCCTGCTCCAGCAGGAACGCCTGATGGCCCTGACCCCGGACGAACTGAGCGGTCACGCACTGGGGTTGCACTCAGCGGGGATGCTCACGATGCAGGGCGTGAGCGCGCTGCTGGCGGGCACGCTCGCCCAGCTCACCTCGCCCCCGACCGCGATGACACTGATGGCCACCGCGTCCCTCACGGTGACCGTGACCCTGGCTAACGGCGCACGAGCGAAAGAAACGCGTCCCAGCTGCCGGGTGTGACGGTGAGGGTGGGCCCGGTGCCGGGGGACTGCTTGGAGTCACGGATGTGGATGGTGGCGGGGGTGGCGGCGAATTCGAGGCATGCGCCGCCCTGCTCGCTGCTGTAGCTGGACTTGAACCACTGAAGTGCGGTGCTCATTGCTCTCCTAGTAGACGGTCCAACAGGCCCTCGGTCTCCCGATGGTTGAGCGCCTGAGTTCGCAGCATCGCATACTTGCGCTCCAGGACGGACACCAAGTCGGGATCGGCGATCATCCTGCCGTTGAGCTGCCCTTCTACGTAGCTCACACGCTGGTGATCGGGGGTCTCCAGGAGAATGAACGGGCCGGACAGCCCGGCATGGAAGTCCCGTCCGACAGGCATCACCTGAAGCGTCACGCCCGGCAGACGGGCCCACTCCCGCAACCGCCGTAACTGCTCGAAGTAGACCTCGTCCCCACCCAGTCGGTCCCGCACGGTCACCTCGGAGATGACGAAGCTGACGCTCGGCGGCACCTTGCGTTGCAGGATGTCCTGTCGCTCGATGCGCGCCTCGACCCGCTGGTCGATCTCCTCCTCCGTGAGCGGTGGGACGTCGTTCAGGAAGACGGCCCGTGCGTAGGCGGGGGTCTGGAGCAGCCCCGGCAGCACCTGGTTGTCGTACCAGGACAGCGTCAGCGCCTCCCGCTCCAGGTCGATGTACTCCTCCGCCCACCGAGGGAACAGATCGACCTCCGGCATGTTCGCCACCGCGACCGCCAACGCGCCCTTCGTGTCGAGGAGGTCGTCGAGGGCCGTCGCCAGGTCCTCCTTCAGCGTCCTGCGGCCCTGCTCGATCGACGCGATCGTCTCCTCGTCGACGAGCAGCCGTTCGGCGAGGGCCCGTTGGGTGAGGCCGGCCGTGCGCCGGAAGACGCCGACCAGTGAGCCGACCATCTTCATCGCGGACGCGTTCTTCGTGCGGCGCCTGCCGCCACTGCCGTTACCCATACCGCCATGATGACCACGGAGCGTCACTTTCACCTCGCGAACGCCAAAACCCCGGAGGCTCCCCGAGAATGGTCCGCGGACGTTTCGTCGTGGAGTGGGGGACACGATTCAGTCGGTGCTGGTGAACATCGCGATCGGACTGGTGACCAGCCTGCTCGGTGGTGGCTTCGTATGGCTGGGGGAGCGGGCGAAGCGGGCCCGGGAGGTGAACAGACGGGCCGAGTTCTTCGGCGTCCGGCCCGGTGAGACGTGCCTCGTCGTACTGGGCGGCAAGCACGACTCTCCCGGCAGCGCCCATTACCAGGACGTCCGGGCTGTCGTGGAACTGTCGCTTCTGGCCGGCGAGTTGGGCTGTGACGCGACGCTGGAGTCGGGTGACTTCCGGGGCGGCAACGGCGACCGTACGGAGTTCTGCGTCGGCGGTCCGCTCGGCGCCAACGCCCGTACGGCGGGCCATCTCGCCGCGCACCTGCCCGGAGTGACCGTCCATCCCTATGACAGCGCCCGCCCGGACTCGGTCGCCATCGAGGTCGACGGGGAGACTTTCCCGTACGACCGGCGTAACCAGGAGTACGCCCTCGTCGCGAAGTTTCTGCCGCGGGAGTCCAGCAGGCCGGTGTTCCTGGTGTGCGGGCAGTCCGCCGTGGGCAACCTGGCCGCGGTCCACTTCCTCCGCCGCGAATTCGGACGGGTGGCCAAGGAACTGTCGTCGGTCGAGCGCTTCTGCCTCGTGATCAAGGTCTCCGGCATCGCTACGTACGAGTTCCACCGGGCGGAGCTGGAACGGGACCTCTCCGAGGTCGCCTTCGGCTGACCGTGAGGCGCCCCGACGTACTGGCCCATCGGGGCGAATGTGACCTCAGCAGGCAACCCGGACACGCTCTTTACTCCTCTCACAGGATGCTCACAGGTTCGGCATCCATCACAGACGAGGACCCGATGACCAGTCAGGAACAACGCCACCGTCTGAAGCGCTCGACGCTCGCCTTAGCCGCCGCACTCACCGTCGTGGCCACCGCCGCCGGAGCCGCTCCCGGAGCGGGGACGGCCGAGGCCGCCACACCCGGGAAACCGCAGCTCAGGCTGATCGCCGCAGCGAACTCCGTGACACTCGACCGCTGGGAGGGCGAGCCCGGGGTCTACCTTGACCTCGGCACGTACGTCACGGTCGACAACGCGCCCTTGGAGCTCAAGGTGACGCGGAAGTCGTACAAGGACCCGGTGGTCGCGCAGCAGATCCTCCGCAACGGCACCCGTACGCAGACCAAGACCCTCCCCGCCGGCCTGGTGAAGGACTTCTCCGGCCTGCCCGGCTTCCTGGAGGTGTCGGTCAGGAACGCGGCGGGTCAGGAGGTCTCCAGGAACAAGGGGTCCTTCTGCCCGAACAACGCCTCGGGCCGCCTTCGCCCGGACGCCCCGGCCACCTCGCACTACCCGGAGAGCTGCCCCACCAACCCGTTCACCCTCGGCTCGGTGTGGGGCGTGGAGAAGGGGTGGGCGTCCAACTCCAGCACGGTCGACTACGACAAGCCGGTGGACCTGCCGGCGGGCGAGTACACGGCCAAGGTCTCGGTCGCCAAGAAGTACCGCGACCTGTTCGGCATCCCTGACGACAGCCCGACGATCAAGGTGACGGTACGGCAGCAGAGCAACGAGGGCGGCGGCCAGGGACTGACGGCCGACCGCGGCGCGCACTCGACGCATTCCGGGCACTCGGCGCCCGCTGCCGGCCCGGCCCACCAGCACGGCCCGCGCGGCGCCGACGCGCCCACCCCCGCCGCCCTCTCGCACGCCCTCGAAGACCGCGGCCTGGCCCACCACCTGGGTGACGGCCCGGGTCACACCGACGGCTCGCGCATCGCGCCCGCGCTCACGGCCGGCGCTGAGCGGCCCTCCGGACCGGCGGGCGTACCGGCGAACGTGCCCAAGCCCGACCTGCGTTCGCTCCCGGCCTGGGACATCGCCATCACGGACGGCGAGGACGGGGACGTACCGGGCAAGGACTACCTCGCGTTCAGCGCGAACGTCTGGAACGCGGGCCCCGCCCCCCTCGTCGTGGACGGCTTCCGCAGCCCCGGCAAGGACCTGATGGACGCGTACCAGTACTTCTACGACGCGAACGGCAAGCAGGTCGGCTACACCCCCACCGGCACCATGGAGTGGGACCCCCGGATCGGCCACGAGCACTGGCACTTCACGGACTTCGCGAGCTACCGCCTGCTGAGCGCGGACAAGACCGAGGAGGTGCGCAGCGGCAAGGAGGCGTTCTGCCTGGCCAACACCGACGCCATCGACTACACGGTCAAGAACGCCAACTGGCACCCGTACAACACCGACCTGTCGACCGCCTGCGGCCAGCAGAACTCGATCTCCGTACGTGAGGTCCTCGACGTCGGTTCCGGCGACACGTACACCCAGTACCGCCCCGGCCAGTCCTTCGACATCACCGGCCTGCCGAACGGCACGTACTACATCGAGGTCATCGCCAACCCGGAGAAGCGTCTCCAGGAGACGAACCTCGGCAACAACGTCGCTCTGCGCAAGGTCGTCCTGGGCGGCACGCCGGACGCCCGCACGGTGACCGTACCGCCGCACGACCTGATCGACGCCAAGTAGGGACATGGGGAGGCCGCCGACTGGTCCCCGGCGCGTCCGGGGATCAGCCGCCGGCTGTCGGGGGGTCCGCCTCGACCGGTTCCCCACGGCCGACGGTCAGGGACCAGCGGACGCCGGAGGGGGCCGTGACGGAGACGGTGCCGCCGCGGTCCACGCCGGTGAGGGCCACCTGGTTGTAGATGGTGCCGACGGTGTGGGCCGGGCAGTCCTGCCGGAAGAAGATGTCGACGGAGTCCACCATGACGGCGACCTTTCCCGGGCCCTGGCAACGCACCGCGACGATGAGCGCGTCGCCCTTCGCGCCCTCGCGGAACGGGATGTGGGCGCTCCCGCTGGTCGCCCCCTGGCGGGCGGCCAGGGTCACGCCCGTGTCGAGTTCCGGTGGCTGCTCGACGGACGGGGTGTTCTCGGAACGGGCCCCCTCCGCTTCGGCCGAGTGCGTGGGCCGGGCGGACTGCTCGGCGTCGGTGGGCCGGGCGGACTGCTCGGCGTGCGTGGCGCCGGAGGTGCAGGCGGCGACGGGAAGGAGCAGGGCGAGGCAGGCGGTGGTCAGGCCTGCTCTCGTCCGTGCTGGTGGAGTCCGTTCTGACATGGCGTTTCCCCCCTTGTGGCTGCCGTGAGCATGCCAGCGCGGGGTCGCGGAGGTGCCGCTTCCGGGGGATTTCTGAGCAAGATGTGAGGTACCGGATCGAGCCGCCCGGATTCGGTCACCTGGACTCGGTCACCTGGATCCGGTCCACCCGGTCCGGTCCACCCGGTCCGGTCCACCCGGTCCGGCTCAGGCGACGACGGTGAACAGGTGGCTCTGCTCGCCGAGTTTGCCGAGGGAGACCTTGCCCGGGATGCCGTTGGCGTCGGTGCCGGTGTAGCCGAGGTGGCGCTGCCACTTGGCGTAGGCGGCGACGGTCGTGGAGCCGAAGGAGCCGTCGCCCGCGAAGGCTTCGGCGAGGTACCCCAGCTTGACCAGGGCCGCTTCGGTGAGGTTCGTACCGGCCATGTAAGTGACATGCCCCTGCCTGGCGCCGGGGTCGGTCTTCGCGGCCGTGACAAGACGGGACAGGTCGACGCGCGGCTTGGACGCCGTACCCGTGCCGGGCTTGGTCGGGGTGGGCTTGACCGGCCCGGGCTTCGTGGACACCGCCGCGAGCTGCTTGCGCACGTCGGCCCGGAAGTCGTCCATGTCGAAACTCGGGTCGATCTTGCCGGGCTGGGCTTCCTTGTGCCCGGCGACGGACTTCTCGGACCAGCCGTGCGCCCGGCACAGTGCCGCGGCCCACAGCACGGCCTGTCGGTACTGCGCGTCCGGGTAGGGATCCTTGCCGTTGCCGAGGTTCTCGATCTCCAGCCCGTACAGGCAGTCGTTGCCGTCGGCGTTGGCCTGGTCGTCGTGCGGAAGCCGGGTCTCCGCCCGCAGGGCGTCGAGAACGTCGAGGTCGACGGCCCCGGCGTGGTTGGCGCGGCCGTGGCCGATCATCCACAGTCCGTCGGTCTTGCCGAGCCAGCTGTGGCAGAGCGGCCCGGGGAGGTCTGGTCTGCCCCGGTAGCAGAGCTCCTTGTCGCCATGCCCGGCGGTGTGGTGGATCAGTACGCCGATCACGGGCCCGAAGGCCCTGCCCGTCGCCGAGTCACGGTTGTGGCTCTTCCAGCCGGCGTGCTCGTGCACGGTGAGGCCCTCGGCCTTCAGCGCGGCGAGTGTCTTCGCGGCGGACAGCGGTGCGGCCATGACAGCGGTCCTTTCGTCGGCCCAGCGCGGTAAGTGGACGTGTGGCAAGGGGAGTTGAGATGTTCACGTCGTCCCGGAAAAGGGACGGTGTCCATGTCGCTCAGCATCCCGGAAACCGCATACCGCGCGGGCAGAAACCGCTTCATTGACGGCGCCCGCGGCTGCCGTCGGTACCACCGGCGCCCGCCGGAACCACCGGCCGCGCCGGTCCGGTCAGGAAGGCTCGGCGGCCGTCACCGCGGTGACCGTCACCTTGTTCTCGCACTCGGCGAACTGACCGTCGTCCAGGGCGACCTGGTGCGCCCCCGAGCCCGGCAGACCGATCACGAGCGTGGGGTACACCACGGGGTCCGAGCCGGACGCGCAGTAGCCGTCGGCCTCGCCCTGGACCTGGACGAAGGTCAGCTTCACCCAGGCGCTGCCGCCCGGGGCCACCCGTACCGAAGACGCCGATCCGGTCCGCGTCACGGACAGCGGGGAGTTCTTCTGCGGAGAACCGTTGGCCGCCCCGGCCACTGTCGGATGACCCTTGAGGTCGCACGCCTGTTCGGAGGTGTTGGTGAACTCGATGACCGCCGCTCCGGTTCCCGTGCCCTTGGGGCGGTCGGTGGCCTGGCGTGCGGCCACCTTCAGGTCGGCTGCCGCGCAGGTCGTCGCCGCGCTGCCGGCCGGGCCGGATCCGGCGGAGGGGCTCCCCGCCGGTGCCGCCGACGTGCCGTCCGCGGCCGTCGACGCCGACGCGGCGGAGTCCGGCGAACCGGAGCGCGACTCCGAGGCGCTCGGCGTACGGGTCGGCGAGGACGCGACCGTGTGCGATCCGCTGTCGCCGGACTGGCACCCGGCCAGCATCAGTGCCGCCGAGGCCGCGACCATCGCCATCACGGTGCCGCGCATGCCATTGCTGTGCTGCATGTTGTCCCCCGAAGTCGTCAACGCACCGGGCGCCGACAGGAGTCGGCGCCGTCGATACAGACAGAGACAGAGTGGGTGGGTGTGGGGTTCTCCAGGTCGAACACCTGTGACGCAGCGGTGACGGGACCGGCTGAGTCCGGTCTGTCGCGTACGACGTCCCGTGCGCTCGACCTGGCCCCCTCACCCTGCCCCGACGCCGCCCGGACGGTCGGCAGACACGCCGGATCCTCGCTCCTAGGGGTGCTTCGGCCCGGACGGGCCCTAGCCGTTACCCGGAGCCTGTCGGCATGCCTCGATGGCGGTCGCGGGCGCGACGCCGATGTCGGTCAGCCCGCCGGCGCAGCGGATCTGGTCTCCCACCAGACCCACGTAACACGCCATGCGCACGGCGTCCGTGACGTCGGTGCCGTTTTCCTGGACGTGGTCCTGGCAGGACTGGATGTCGGCGTGGGCTGTCGGAGCGGCCAGGCCGACACCGCCAAGGGCGAGGGCCAGACCGGCGAGAACGCTGGGGATACGAGCTGACGGACGCATGGGAACGCACCTGCTCTCTCGTGCTTCGCGGTTCGTATGACGCGCGGTCCGCGCGGGGCGGCAGCGCGCCACAGGGCGATCATTTCGACGCTAGAACACATCCCCCAACCATGCATTTCAGCAGGTGAGCGGCCTCCGGGTGCACGAATGGCCCAGTGCGTCCACGATGGATGCCAGAGTGATCGAAGACAGGGGCACGGCACGGGGGCGGGGGAGGAACGGGCCGCAGGGGAGGGCGCTCTGTCGAAAGCATCCCTGCCGGACGAGGAAGAGGATGTCATGCTCATGAGAACACGTCGCATTCGCCAGATGACCGTAGCCGCCTGCGCGACTCCGTTGCTGGCGTTCGGCGGTGCAGCAACCGCCGGCGCCGCCACCGTGACCGTTCCCTCGGTCCCCTCTGTCGTACAACAGGCTTCCGCGGGCGAGATCCTGACCCTGGTCAACGAGGAGCGCAAGAACGCCGGTTGTCCGGCCCTGAAGTCGAACCCCGAGCTCACCAAGGCTGCTCAGCAGCACGCCGAAGACATGGCGAAGAACAACCTGACGGGGCACACGGGCTCCGACGGCTCCGGCACGCAACAGCGCATCGACAAGGCCGGCTACAACTGGAGTGCCTGGGGCGAGAACGTCTCCGGTCCCGGCCACGCAACCGCGAAGGACCATGTGCAGGGCTGGCTGGACGACCCGCCGCACAAGGCCGACATGCTGAGGTGCTCCTTCACCGACACCGGTGTAGCGGTGTCCGGCGACCGCGCGGTCCAGGTCTTCGGCACTCCCGGCTAGACGGGGAACCCACCTCCCCCGAAGAAGGGGCACTCCCGCCGAGGGAGTGCCCCTTCGCCATGAGGCGCCCCGGTCCCCGCCCGGAGGCGGCGGCGAAGTGGCGGCGAAATGGCGGCGAAATGGCGGCGGACAACGGCGAGATGCCGTGAGGCAAATGGGGCGATAAAATCGATAAGGCGCAAATATGGGAGATCGTAAGGAATATGGGGGACCGAACATCTCAAGGCAGCTCAAGGCAGGTGGAATGATGAATCGGACCCGTCGCCTCGCAGTACTCGCGCTCCTGGTGACCCCCGCGCTCGCGGTGGGCCCCACGATGGCCGCACACGCTTCGACCGCCACCGCCACCGCCACCTCCACAGCCACCGCGCCCGACGCCGCGAACCGTGCGGCGTGCCATGTGGAGACGGAGTCGAACGGCAAGTACCACCTGTGGGGCGAGGGATTGCCCGGCGGCAAGGAGGTGACCTATTCGGGGTCCACCTCGGGCACCGTCCGCACGGACAAGTCGGGCGGGTTCGACCTCGGCGGGCTCAGCGGAGGCAAGTTCACCGTGAAGACGTCCGATGGCAAGAAACTGACGTGCGCGATGGTCCGCTACTGAGGATTCCAGTTCACGGTGGCCCTGCCATCCGAGGAGGCCGACATGACGACCAGTGGCGCCAACCCGCACCCGTGGCATGGCCCCGCATCCGGTACCACCGTCTTCGCGTCCGCGATGATGATTTTCGGCGGCGCGATGGCGATCTTCGAGGGGATCGCCGCTATCGCCCGGGACAGCGTGTTCGCCAAGACGCGTCACTACGCGTTCGAGTTCAGCCTGGCGGGCTGGGGCTGGATCCACCTCATCCTGGGCATCGTCCTGGTCCTGGCCGGTGCCGCGGTCCTCAACGGTGCTTTCTGGGCACGCTACTTCGGCGTGATGGTGGCGGGCCTGGGCGCGCTCGCCAACTTCCTGTGGCTGCCGTACTACCCCCTGTGGGCCCTGACGCTGGTGGTCGTCAACATTCTCGTCGTCTGGGCGCTGTGCACGGGAATGCACAGAGAGGCCGACATGGGCCACGCCCACTGACACCGTCAGCCACGGAGGCCGGCACCGACGCGGGAAGTCGGTGCCGGCCTCGACACCGGAAGGGCCATAGCGGACGCTCAGCATGCCGCAGGCCTGGTCGCCTGAACGCGGTAGCCGGAACCGGTCGGCCCGTTCAGTCGCCCGAGTGACCCCAGAAGTGGATCTCCTGGGGGTTGCCCTCGTCGTCGTGCAGCACGGCGCACCGTCCGACCCATCGCGATCGGGGGAAGGCGTCGAAGTCCTTGACGTGCGCGCGGGTCAGCTTGGCCGTCCCGAGCAGCTCTCGCGCTTCCTCGGCCGTCACGGGTTCCACGGTGTTGTAGTCCGGGGTGTCGTCAGGTCCCACGACACGGAAGACGTCCAGGATCGAGTGCGTACCGGCCTCCTGGACCAACTCGACTTCCCACAGCTCCTCCAACGACCGCGGCCGAGGCTCCCGCTCCTCCTCCGGCCGCCAGTCGCCACCGTTGACCCAGTAGTAGTCCCCGGCCTCGAACACCTCGCGCCGCAACTGCTGGAGCGCAGCATCGAGGTCCGCCTGGTAGGGCACGTAGTAATCCCACTTCGAAGCCCCCACCGGAACCCACCCCTTCTTCCTGCCGTCCGTCGACGCCGGAAGCTAACACCTGCCTCCGACACCCCGCCCGTGACCTAGGACGCGGCGCGACGCGACAGCGAACAGGTGGGGGAACGTGGGCGTGGGCGTAGACGGCTGTCGATCTCAGACGCCAGGCGCAAGACGCCAGGGGATCAGACGCCAGACGTCAGGGGATCAGACGCCAGGCGTCGGACGCCAGGGCGTCAGACGCCGGGAAACAGAGGCCAGGGGGCGAGGCGTGCCAGGTGGCAGGGGCCAGGTGTCAGAGGTCGGGGATGTCGGGGATCAGGCAGGCCGAGGCACGATGCTCACCGCGCGGTAGTCGTACCCGTCCTGCTTGAAGCCGGGGGCTTCCCACGTGAGGTCCACTCGCTGTCCGGGCTCCAGGGTGCGGAACCCGGTCATCTGGATGTCGGAGTAGTGGCCGAAGCAGCCGCCGGGAGTCTCGGGGGAGTCGAGCACACCCCACCCTTCCTCGTCGCGCCACTCACGGACCGTCGCAGTCACCATGCGCCGAAGCCTACGACCCGGCCCGCGCCGGCCCACTCGGGGGATTCGTAGCGGCAGCGGCTTGCCACCGAACAGGCCACCCCTCACCGGCGGCGACACCTTTCTGCGCGAATCAGCGGCCCCGTACTCAATGCGCTCCGCTGGACGCTGTCCGGCGAAGCGGGCGCAGGTGACGACTTTCTAGGAGACTTGGCCGTCTTCGAGCCTCGCAGCAGCCCGTCCCGCACGGTCGACGCGGTGTGCGCGGGTGCTGTGGACCTCGAGCACGGCCCGGAACTGCTCGTGCGCTTCGCGGACACGGCCGGTCGCCAGGTAGGCGTGACCCAGGCGGCTGCGGATGTCCATCTCCAGCCAGTCGCAGCTGGGGTCGGTGAGCGGGTTCAGCAACTGGTGCTGAAGAAGGGCCTGGTGATGGAGGGCGATGGCCGCGAGCGGGTTTCCCTCGCCTCGCTCCGCCGTACCGAGCCGGGTCAGACTGCGCGCGCAGAGGAAGACGTCCCCGACCTGCTCACCCAGCGCTACCGCCTGACGGAAACGGCTCTTGGCCTCGCCGTAGTGGCCCAGGCGCAGGAGGACGTCGGCGGCGCAGGTCAGGGTCCTGCCGAGGACGCGCGGTCTGCCGTCCCGCTCGGCGTGCGCGTGGGCGCCGGCGAAGCAGGCCAACGCCTCCTCGTTCCGCCGCCGGAACTGGTGGACGAGGCCGAGGGTGACGAGGCCTATCGAGGCGACCCAGTCGTTGCGCATCCGCCGGGCCAGGTCCACCGCCGCAGTGAGATGGGTGATCGCCAGCTCGTCCTTGCCCACACTCAGATCGATCGCCCCGAGCAGGGTGAGGCTCCGGGCCTCGTCGAGGGCGTCGGTACGGCGCCGGCTGAGGTCCAATGCCTTGGTGGCGTAGGCGCGGGACTCCCTGTACCGGCCCTGGTACACGGCGGTGTAGCTCAGGCAGTTCGGCAGCGCGGTGGCCATCCGCCGGTCGGTGGCCTCGTCCACGTGCGCGAGGGCGATCTCCAGAGCCGTCTGGCTCTCGTGGTAGCGGCCCTGCCGTACGAAGTAGTCGCACAGTGCCTCGGCGAGCCAGCAGGCGTAGTCGGCTTCGCCGAGGGACGCGGCGTACCCGACGACGTCGACGAGTTCGTTCCCCGCCGCGTCCAGCCAGGCCTCCGCGTCCTCCCAGCGCGTGAACGGTGCTTCGGCGGGGCGGGGTCCGGTGGGGAATCCGGCGGGGCCCCAGTCGCTGGTGACCCTGGCCGCGTCCAGGTAGAGACGGAAGGCGGCCTTGCGCGCGGCGACGGCCTCGCCTGGCGCGGCTTCCGCAAGGCGTCGGGCGTGCACACGGACCAGGTCGTGCAGTCGGTAGCGGCCCGGACGCGGCTGCTGCAGAAGACTCGTGTCGACCAGGCTCTCCAGGATCCGCTCGGTGTCGTGGGACGGCCGGTCGAGCATGGTGGCCGGCGCCAGCAGATCGAACTCGACCGTCGGTGTCAGGCCCAGGGCGCGGAACACGCGCTGCTGCTCGGGTGCGAGCTGGTCGTACGACAGCCGGAAGGCGGCCTCCACACTGCGGTCACCGACACTCAGTTCGCCGAGCAGATGCTCATCGTCCGCCATGCGGCCCACCAGGTACTCCACCGTCCAGGTGCCGCGGTTCTGCAGCCGCGACCCGGCGATGCGCAAGGCCAGCGGCAGCCCGTCGCACAGCCCGACCAGCCGACGCGTCGCCTCCGGCTCCCTGCCCGCGCGTTCCTCCCCGATGATGTGCGTGAGCAGGGACGCCGCCTCCCCGCTCGGCAGGGGTTCGAGGGTGACCCGTCGGTCGGCGTCGAGTTCGGCCAGCCGTCGCCGGCCTGCCACCAGGACCCTGCTTCCCGCGCCCGCGGGCAGCAGGGGCCGAACCTGGTCGGCGTCGAGAGCGTCGTCCAGGACGAGGAGCAGCCGTAGCGAGCTGGTCGTCGCGCGCCAGGCGGCGGTGAGTTCGTCGAGGTCGCTCGGCAACTCACCGGTGGCCGTGCCGAGCGACCGCAGGAGCCGCTGCAACGCCTGCTCCGGCGACTGTCGTCGCTGGGTGCTGTGCGCGCGCAGGTCCACGAACAGGCAGCCGTCGGGGTACTGGGCGCTGAGCTCACGGGCCGCGCGCACGACGAGCGCGGTCTTGCCGACCCCGGCCGTACCGTCCACCGTCACGATGGACACGGATCCCGGCGCGGCGGGCGTGACGAACTGTGCCAGTTCGGCCTCCCGTCCGATCAGGTGGCCTGCGTCGCCCGGCAGTTCGTTGATCGTACGACGGCGCCGGGTGCGGGTGGGAACAACGGCGGAACGCGCCACCCCGGCCGGTCCGAGGAGACGGTCGGCGTCCTGGTGCAGCACCGCGTCGTACGTCCGGCGCAATTCCTTGCCGGGGTCGACGCCGAGTTCCTCCCGCAGGCGCCCCCGCATGTCCTGGTAGGAGCTCAGGGCTTCCGCCTGGCGTCCACTGGCGTACAGCGCGCGCATGCGCAGCGCCAGTACCGATTCGTTGAGGGGATCGGACGTGGACAGCGCGGCGAGTTCGTCCAGCGTGTCGGGGGACCGTTCCAGCAGGACCAGGCACTCGAGTCTCTCCAGGCGCAGAGAGAGCCGACGCTCCTGCAGTCGCTGCCGCTCCGCGTGCGCGCGCTGTCCCGGCAGGCCGGTCAGGGGCTCGCCGCGGAACAGGGCGAGCGCCTCGGAGTACCGGTCCATCGCCGTGGTCACATCGCCGGACACCTTCGCGTGCCGAGCCTCGGCGGCCCGTTCGTCGAGCTCGGTGACATCGAGCCGCACCGCGTGGCCGACGAAGCGGTACCACCCTTTGCCACTGCGGATCACCGACTCCGTCGGCCCGGCACCCGTCACGTCGAGTGCCTTGCGCAGCGGATGGACGTGGCTCGGCAGCACCTTGTGGCCCGACCCCGGCGGCTGCCCCTCCCACAGGTCGTCGAGCAACCGCTCATGACTCACCCGGGTGTCCGCGCGCAGCACCAGCGCGGCGAGTACGGCCTGCCGCCGAACCGGACCCAGATCCAACGGTGTTCCGTCACGCCAGGCCCGGAGCGGCCCCAGTAAGGCGATCCGAAGCTCCTGAGGAGTTCCCCCGTCCACCGTGAAGCCTCCGCTCCCGTACATCATCGAAATTTCATCAGCATTGCAGCACCCCCGGCCAGGGTGACGGAGACGACATCGCACAACCCGCACAACTGAAGGGATTCCCAGTGACTGCAATGGATGTGGTGGCCACCGCGTTCGCGACCGGGGTGGCGGACGGACGCACGGGAGCCGCGCGCGGACCTGTCCATGACCTGTACGCCGGACTGCGGGAGGCGGTCCGCCGGAAACTGGCCGGGAACTGCGGGGGCTGCGGCTACGGGGTGCGGGTGCTGGACGCGTACGAGACGGACCCCGACGTGTGGCGGACCCGGTTGCTCCAGGTGCTGACCGGTTCCGGGGTGGAGACGGACGAGGAGATCCTCGTGGCGGCTCGCGCCGTACTCCGCACGGAGCGCCCCACGAGCACTCGGTGTGGCGCGAGGGGGGAGTGGTGACCCATCTCGTGGAGGTTCCCGTCAGCGTGACGGATGGCCGGCCAGAGGTGGTGAAGATCCAGGTCGAGGCGCACGGGGACGGTCTGGTCAGGGTCGCCAGGCCGGGGCAGGTGGTCGCACGGGCCACTCGCTCGTTGGGCGAGATGGTGGCCGCGGTCAGGCCGGTCGCCCAGAACTTCGTCGACGGCTTCCAGGACATGGCCCGCAGGCCCGACGAGATCACCGTCGAGTTCGGCCTTACCCTGTCGGCGGAGGCCGATGTGGTGATCTCCAGCACGTCGGCGCAGGCCAACTTCAAGGTCGTACTTGTCTGGCATGAGGGGCTTGCCGATCCCACGGGAGCCTCCGCCGGAGACGGGGCCGCGTCGTGACGGCGGTCGAGCCGGGCCGGGGGATGCCTGATCCCTCCGGTTCCGATGCCTCGACGGTCGACTCACCGGCGCCTGAGCCCTCGGTCTTCGCCCCTGCCGTCGGCGCGGCCGGAAGTGCCCTGGCAGCGGCCGTGCTCCAGATCCGGAACCGACGGGGCGAGCCGGTCGGGCTGGGCTTCCTGGTCACCAACGAACTGGCCCTGACCTGCGCGCATGTCATCACTGAGGCGCTCGGCACAGCCCCGGGCACCGAGCCCGCCGCCGATGCCCGGATCGGTCTGACGCTTCCCCTGTTGAGGACCTTGGCCGGAAGCACGCCGAACGGTGCCACGGCAGACGCACCGCACGTCATGGCGAGTGTCGAGCACTGGGTTCCCCCGCAGCCGTCGGGCACCGGAGACGTGGCCGTGCTTCGCCTGGACACCGTGGTGCGGGGCAGCCGACCGGTCCGCCTGGTGGACGAACCGGATGTGTGGAAGCACCCCGCGCGGGTGTTCGGGTTCCCCGTGGGCCGACCCGGGGGCGTATGGCACTCGGCCCTGCTCCGCGCCCGGCAGGCCAACGGATGGGTGCAGGCCGATCTGGCGGAGACCGGCTACCGGGTGTCCGGCGGCTTCAGCGGCAGCCCGGTCTGGGACGAGGAACTCAAGGGCATCGTGGGCATGATGGCGCTGGCCGAGGAGGGCGAGCCCCCGGCGAGCTATCTGATCCCGGCGGCCGGCTTGCTGGACGCCTGGCCCGCACTGCGGCCCTTGGTGCTGCCACCGTCGCCGTTTCGGCGGCTGGTGGCGTTCGAGGAGGCAGACGCCGGTGTCTTCCACGGCCGCCTGGCCGAGTCCGACGCGGTCGCCCGCATGGTCGCCCGCGAGCGCTGGACCGCGATCGTGGGCCCCTCCGGCTCCGGCAAGTCCTCCCTGGCCCGCGCCGGGGTCGTACCGAGGCTGCGGCGCGTCGGCACGTCGGTGCTCGTGCTGCGGCCCTCCGCGGGCAGCACCCCGACGGCTCGGCTGGCCTTGGAGTTGCTGTCGCTGCTGGAGCCCGGCCTGTCGGAGACGGACCGGCTCGACCGCGTTCCGACGCTCACCCGGGTCCTGGCCAGGGAGCGCGGCCTCGCCGATGCCGTCCCGCGGGTGCTCGAGCGACAGGGGAGTCGTCGACTTCTGGTAGTCATCGACCAGTTCGAGGAACTCCTCGCGCGCGAAGCGGCGGCCGTCGACGAACTGGCCGGAGTGCTGTTCGACGAGACCCTGCCGGACACGGTCCGCGTGCTGACCACCCTGCGGGCCGACTTTCTGGGCGCGGTCCTTGCCCACCCGTTGCTCGGGCACGCGTTCGACGGGCAGCGGGCGTACGGCCTCGGCCCGATGCACCCCGACCAGCTCCGTGACATCGTCACCCTGCCGGTGGCCGCCATCCCCGGCGTGCAGTACGAACCCCACCTGGTCGACCGCATCCTCGACGACACCGGCACCGAGCCCGGCGCGCTGCCCCTGCTCGGCTTCGCCCTCGACCAGCTCTGGCGGGAGCAGCAGCAGACACACGGACGACTCACCCATGGGGCGTACGAGAGGATCGGCGGCGTCACCGGCGCGTTGCACGACCACCTCGTCGACGTATGGGCCACCCATGTCCCGGAGTCTGACGAGCAGACGGCGCGGAGGCTGTTCACCCAGCTCATCCGCGTGCCCCTGGAATCGGCCGGTGTCACCCGGCGCGTGGTCACGCGCACCGAACTCGATGACGACGAATGGCGCGTCGCGCAACGACTCGCCACCACACGCCTCCTGGTCACCGGCAGGGACGCCGAAGGGATCGAGACCGTCGAGCTGGCCCACGAAGCGCTCATCTCCAGCTGGGACAAGCTGGCCGGCTGGGCCGCGGAGGACCGTTCCTTCCTCGTCTGGCGGGAGTCCCTGCGCCACGACCGGCACCGCTGGGACTCCGCCGGACGATCCCCCGAGCTGCTGCCGACCGCGGCGGCTCTGGCGAGCGCCGATCCGTGGCGGCACGAACGCGGAGCCGAGCTCACCGCCGCCGAGCACGAGTACCTCGAACTCGGCCGCGCACAGCGCCGTTCGCGCACCCGCAGGCGCCGGGCGCTCACGTCGGGCTTCGGTGTCCTCGGCGTGCTCGCGTTGCTGTTCGGCACGATGTTCGCGTACACGCGACAGGAGAGCCAGGAGCGCCAGGCACTCGCCGACTCCCGCTCCCTGGCCCAGTACTCGCAGGACCAGGCGGAATTCGACCCGGTGCTGTCCGTGAAGCTGGCGCTCGCGGCCTACGGGACCGCGCCCACGCAGGAGGCGCGCAGCCAGCTGCTCCGGCAGTACCTGGCCACCGCGGGATCCACCAGGGTGCTCTCCGGTCTGCTGGGGACGGTCGAGCAGTTCCAGACCAGTCGGGACGGCGACGTCGTCTTCGCCAGGTCGGCCCTGGGTCGCGCGACGCTTTTCGTCCGGTCCCTCACCGGGACCGTGCGCAGCGAACAGTTCTCCCGCAAGCAGGTGAACAGGGCCATGGTGTCGGCCGACGGCAGCCGGGTCGCGTTCGTCTGCGACGACGGGTCGGCCGGCTGGTTCGAGGTGCACCCGAACGCCGAGCGGCTCATCGGCGCGTTGCACGAACTGCCCACGGTGGAGGACCTGCTCGTCTACACCTTCGAGAGCAGGAACGGGTTCACGATGTCCGCGGACGGACGGATCGTCGCCGTCCGCGCGCGGAGCGGCCTGATCTGGTGGGACCTGGACAGCGGCACGGTCGGCGGAAGGGTCCCCGACGTTCCGCACGGCAGTGGCAAACTGTGGATCGGCGCCGACGACCGGAGCCTGCTGGTGGGCACCTCCGCCTACGACGGCGACAAGTACCACTCCGGTCTGGCCGCGGTCGACATGGCCACCGGCAGGAGCCGGACCGTCGTGCGCGACGCCGACGACGTACTGGTCTCGGGCGACCGATCGACGGTCGTCGTCTGCCGTGACGGCGACTCGGGCTCGTCATTCACCCTGCGGCGGATCTCCGACGGAGCCACACAAGGACGTCGCTACGACGGCACCGACCACTCCGACTGCGACCTCCAGGGCGTCGACACGACCGGGCGTCACATCGCCACGGCCGACGGGGACACCCTGTCGCTGGTGGACCTCTTCCAGGGCGAGACGATCAGTGAGGCCACCCAGCTCAGCGGGATCACGGCGACCGCGTGGGACCTCGTGTCCCACGGCGGCAGCCTGTTCGTCGCCGGACACAGCGGCTCACTGATCAATTTCGTCGAACTGTCCACCGAGCCCAACGTCCTCGATGTGAGCGAACAGAGACTCAGCGCGGACGGCAGCAGGACCATCAGCCTCGTGGACGACGGAGCGAGCCTGCAGGTCCACTCCGTGAATGCCGTTGCCGTCGACCCGCCGATAGCCGAAGCGAGCCGCCCGAGGCCGTACTGGTACCCCAAGAACGCGTACCAGCTCGTGCTCAACTCGGACCGGACACTCCTCGCCGACTGGGTCGCCCAGAACGCCATCTCCATCCGGAAGGTGTCCACGCTGCGGCAGACGGCCCGGATCATCGTTCCGAAACCGCCCTCCACCTCTGCGTTCCAGTACTTCTTCGACCGGAACGCACGCCTCGTGACCGTCTCCGGGACGCTGGTGCAGCAGTGGGACACGCGCACGGGCAGGCAGCTCGCCCACTTCGACATCAAGACCATCATCGCCAGGAGCCGCAGTGCGAGCACTCCGCCGACGGCGCACGTAGCCCAGTACCCGGGGGACAATCAGGTGGCCGTGCTCCTCTCGGGCGACCCCACGGTCCGGGTCATCGACCTCACCACGGGACGCACGAGCACGACCGTGAAGGTGGCCGCCGACACCGTCGCCACGCAATTCGACCCCAGTGGAGAGTACTTCGCCGTCCTGCGCAGCGGCACTGTCGTGGAACTGTGGCGGCGCGACCCGCTGCGCAAGGAACTGGGACCGCTGCGCAGTGTGGCCGAGGACTCCGTGAAGCCGTACGTGGCGGGATTCATCGACGGGAAGGGCGGCTTCGCCGTGGCCGCCAACAGCTCCGTACGGATCTACGAGGTGGGCAGCCGCAGTTACCGCGAGTCGTACGACCTCGGTCGTTCGCCCTCCAGCAGCATCCTGGGAGACGGTTCATACGTTTTCCGGGACATGGCCCCGGACGGCAAGACCGTGATCTACCAGAACTCGAACAACACCGGAGGCCCCTTGCGCCTCGATCCCGCGCGGTGGCGGCGCGCACTGTGCGGCGTGATCGGCAACCAACCCTTCTCCGCCGATGAGAAAGCCGGCCTACCGGCGCGCGTACCGACTCAACCGGTTTGTCCCTGACCGAGATGCTCCGGCGGTGGCGCCGCGTCTGTGAACGCCGGGACGCGCGCCCCGCGGGAGTGGTCCTTCTCGGCCTGCGCCAAGACGGTGATACCCGACGTATTGACATCGCGTCGGTGTACCGATCAGGGGGTGATCTGCCACCTTGCGGAGACGGCGAGCCCGGGCGCCGACGACAGCCACGGGTGGGCGGGCGTTCGACGTGGCCCCCGGCCGATGGCCCCGGAACCCGTGCGCTTGTGGTGCGGCTCGCGCGCCACGGAACACCGCCGCCCCTCAGCCTGCTGCGGGCACGTAGGATCCCGAGCGCGTTTCTGATCCGAGGAAGGGGAAGGGGCACCGGCGTTCAGCCACTTGGCCGACGGAAGCAACCGGGCGCCGGCAGCCGAGCCCTCAGCTCTGAAACCGAGCCGATCTAGGGACCGCTGCCCGGATGACGTGCCATGGAGTGATGCCTCAGGTGACGACCGGGGCAGTCCCCGGAAAGCCGCAGAAAAGTGGGCGTCAACCGGCCGGACTCGGCGCGCAGTTCGAGACCGCGTGAAGGAGCCGCACGGCCTGCTCGCCATCGGCCGGTCATGGCCACCCTGGATTCCAGAGGTGACGGCTCGTCGGCCGACCCTCCGCGGGGACTCGGGTGGAGTGCCTCTCCCGGGTATGAACCGAGGCTTGCGCCGGGGTCGGCCGAGGTGTGACCGCGGTCTGCTGCATTGGTGTCACCGACTCACCGGGTCGGGGGTATGCGCTGTCGACCGGCGAGCCGGGTATGTCGGATAAGTGTAACTATCGCACCACGGTGACATGGCGACTCCCGGCCGTCACCGCACCCGGCAGGAGGACCGATCGATGAACTTCACCCACAAGCGTCTGCTCGGCGTTACCGCGGCGGTGGCCACGGGTGCCACGGCCCTGCTCGGCACCGGCGCCGGCACCGCCCAGGCCGCCGGCCGAGCGCACTGCGACCGCGTCGAACGGATCGTGTGGATCAACGACCCCAGCCGCAACATGACCGGCCACGGCTGCAGCCTGCCGGACAGCAAGCGCCCCTGGTACACCGTACGGATCGACACCCTCGTACAGCCCCACTACAAAACGGAGTATCTGGACGGAGGCATCAGCCGGACCGAGACCCTGCACGACAGAACCGTCAGGTGCATGGGCTACACGTCCGAGCACGGCACGGTGAACTGGTTCGGCTGCCTTCCCCACTGACACTCCCGCCGAGGGCTCCCGAGCCGACGCTCCCGTCCCTCAGCACGGTCCGGCCTTCCAGAACGCCGTCGTGCGCACTGGCCGGCGGTCACCTCGATGTGGTCACCGCCGGCAGGGACGGCCCGGAAGCGCGCTCGTGAGCATCTACTCCGACGATACGCAGTCCCTCGCACCACCTCATGGCGAGCATCCGAGGACCGAGTTCCGCGCCGAGCGCTGTCCTCCGTCTGCCGTCCGGCGTGGGATTCGAACCTGGGACATCCGCTTCGGAAGTTCGACCAGACGGCCACCAGACCACTCGGTCCGCACCGTGTCGGGGCCGGCCACCGCGCCGACCACACCCGGACGCGGGACGTCATGCCCGCCTCCGGCCTGTCCCCCTGAGCGGCACCGTGCTCAATCCGCCCCGCCGGACGCTGTCCGGTGGGGCGGGCGCATGTGACGACTCGGTGTCCCGTCCGATCAGGTGTCCTGCGTCGCCCAGCAGTTCGTCGACCGGGCGACGGCACCGGGACCGGGTGGGAACAGCGCTGGAACGTACCGCCGTGCCGCGAGTACGGTCGGCCGTCGAACCGGTCCCACGCCAAGCGGTGTTCCGTCACGCCAGGCCCGGAGCGGCCCCAGTAAGGCGATCCGAAGCCCCTGGGCCACCGGGGTCACTGCCGGGAATGGGCGGTCTTCGCCGACTGTCGCTGCCGCCCGCCCGCCCGCCCGCCCGTCCGTCCGCTCGGTCGGTGACGGGCGGCCGAGCGACAGGGGGCCGCGACCTCAAGGTCGAGGCCCCCTTCGCCGCCGCGCGCACGAGAACGCCTTCCGGAGCGATCAGGGTCCGCCGCAGACGTCCTGCCGATGCACCTCGGTCGGAACCCGTGCCACCGTCGCGAAGCCGGCGGCACGGTTCCGGGGCTCATACGGTGGCGCCCCTGGCTGCCGAGAAGTGCACCACGGCGGCCGGTGTGCCGTCGGCGAGGACGCCGGTGATCCGGAAGCCGACCGGTGTCGCACCCCGGGACGCGGCCTTCGTTGCTGTACCGGTCCTGGCGGCCTCGGCCTCAACACCGCCCCCGCTTTCAGCCGCCCGCGGTGGTGGTCTGCTTCTTCTGCATCGGGTGCTCGTCGGCGTACCGCACCAGGTCGAGGAAGCGGGAGTCGCCGACAGCCGCGAGCAGTTCGTCGCTGGTGACGGGGGCGGAGGCCTTGGCGTTCACGTCCGGGTTGACGGTGAGTCCGATGTCACTGTGCCCGTAGCGGAAACGGACCGAGGTGGCCATGGTCTCGGGCGAGTCGGTGAACACGCGGAGCGAGGTGGCCTTGATGCCGCCTGGCAGCATGGCCTGCTCACAGCTTCCGCCCTTGTCGGCGAGCGCGGCGGAGGGACAGGGCTCCGGGTCCGGGCTGTCGCCGATGGGCCGTACGGAGAAGATGATGGTGAACACCTTCCCGTCTGTGGTTTCGCCCTGGTAGTGCGACACGTAGAGGTCGACCGGTCGGATCAGGCCGACAGAGTCCGGCAGCAGTTTGTCGAGGAGGACAGCGGCCTGTTGCTGGAACTGCGCTCGCCGTTTCTGCTCGGTGGGGGGCAGGTTGGCCATGGACCGTTCGTCGTCGCTCGTGGGGTCGATGTGGACCGGCGTGCGGTAGGGCTCCGGTGTGTGGTCCGGTTCGGGTGACTCGTGTGGTGAGGGTGTGCCGCTCGTGGCAGGACGGACCGTCGTGTGCGCGGAGCCCCCGACGGAAAGCGTCAGGGAGCCGAAGACCACGGCCCCGGCCGCACAGGCGATCCCGGCGGCGATCGCGAGACGGGCACGTGCCCTGCGGCGTCGGCCCTGGGTGACCGCGGCGGGCACCAGGTCGTGCAACGACGGGAGCTCCGCCACCGCACTTTCCATCGCGTCCCTGACTAGCAGGGCGCTCCCGCGGTCTTCTTCGGGCAGGTTGGCTGTCATGGCGGTTCCTCAGCTCCCCGTGGCGTAGATGTGGGCCTCGCCCAGTTGGGCGCGCAGCTTTGTCAGGGAGCGTGAGCACTGGCTCTTGACCGTGGACTCGCTGCACTTCAAAAGCTCGGCGACGGACTCGACGCTCTGGTCCTCCCAGTACCGCAGCACGACGATGGCCCGCGCTCGGGGCGGGAGCCCGGCCAGTGCAGACATCAGCGTCACTCGAAGATCGGTGTGGTCGGGTGCGGGCCGGGGGTCGGGGCGGGAGTGCGCCAGCAGGTCCCGCAGGTGCCGCCGTCGCTCGGCCAGGTAGGTACGGGTCAGCACGGTCCTGGCGTAGGCCTCGATGTGGTCGGCGGCACTCGCCCGCCGCCAGTGCTGGAAAAGCTTGGCGAGCGTGGTCTGCGTCAGGTCCCGGGCGATGTCCGGGTCACCGCACAGCAGGTACGCGGTCCGGTACAACCGTCTCTGGCTCGCCTGTGCGAAGGCCTCGAAGCTCTTGGGCGCCTGGGATTCCTGCGGCGCTTCGGAGCCTCGGCCGTTCTTCGGCATCTGCTCTCCCTTCCGGGCCCTGTCACGGGCTGTGTCCTGTCACCCCTCTTCAGAGCGCTGCCGCACGATAAAGGTTGAAACCGAATTCGCTTTGGCCCGCGAGTGCTCCCGGCCCGCACACTGTGGGCGGTGTCTGTCGGGGGCGCGGTGGTCGACAGAGACATCGGGCCGTCGCTGGATCGCGCTCAGGGACGCGCACCATGCGGTGAGCCGGTACGACGGGTTCGCTCGGCGACCGTACAGGTGGCGGGACGCTGCCGGCCGCGGCGCCCGTCGACGGTGACGATCTCGAAGACGAGCGGTGTCGCTGAGAGCGCCGACGTTGCCCACGAGGCCCGCCCCCGCACCTCGGCGGTCAATTCCCCATGCCGCGAGCCTGGTTGGCTGCCTTCACAGGACTCCGCGAGGGCGGCCGAGCCGCTGCTGTATCCGGAGCACCGGGGCCGGGCGCGAACGCGGGGACCGGCCCGGGCCGGGGCTCAGCGCACGGGGAAGCCGAAGGAGTGGCCCTGCTCCTTGAGCAAGGGGAGGACGCGGCGCAGGGCTTCGACGGTCTGGGAGCGGTCGCCGCCCGCGTCGTGGAAGAGGAGCGTCGGCCCGTTGGGCACCTCCCGCTCGACGGTGGCGACGATGGCGTCCGTGCCCGGCCGTTCGAAGTCCTTGGTGTCCACGTTCCAGCCCAGCGGGCGCATGCCCCGGGAGGCGGCCAGCTTGCGGCTGTAGGGGGTGAAGGCGCCGCCGGGTGCCCGGTAGTACATCGGCCGTACGCCTCCGGACGCCTCGGTGATCATGCGTTCGGCGTCGAGTATCTGCTGCGACTGGTAGGCCTGGGGCTTCTTGTCCATGGTGGTGTCGTGCGACACGGAGTGGTCGCACAGCCGGTGCCCGGCCGCGACCACCTTCTTCACCAGGTCCGGGTGGGCCTGCGCCTGGGTCCCCACCATGCAGAACGTGGCCTTCACCCCGTACTCCCGCAGCACGTCGAGGACTTGAGGGGTCCATACGGGGTCGGGGCCGTCGTCGATGGTGATGTTGACGCCGCGGGCCCCCTTGTCCGAGGCGTGCGCGATGGTCAGCGCGACCGCCTTGACGTCATTGCCCGGGGTGGCCGTCGCGGTCGCCTTCGGCGACGAGCCGCTCACGGCGTCGGCCTGCGCGGTCCACATCGAGGCGCCGGCGGCGAGCACCGTCACGCCGAGGGCAGCCCCGACCAACTTGCCGTACCAGCCCCGCCCGTTGCCGTGCCGTGCCATGTCTGCCCCGCCTTCACACAGTTTCTTGCCGACCCTTGGTCACCAGGACCACCTGGCAGGACGAGCGGCGGCGGCCACGGGATGCGTCCGTTACCGATCACGGACAAACCCGGGGGAGTTCACGGACAACTCGCCGAGCAGCGACCGGAACCCGGGAGGTGGGCCCGATCGCCCTTCCCGGCCACCATCGCGGAGCCGAGCGCGGCGAGTGAGCGAGGAGCGGCGCGCTCGCAGTTCGACCAGTGGCGCGGACAGCACCGCTGGGACGCCTACGCGAACTACCTGGGTGCGGTGTACGACCGTGAGGTCGCGCTCGACGCCGTGCGTGACGCGCTGCGGGCGGACCGGCCGGACCCGCGCGGCGCACTAAGCGTGTTCCCCGGTCGTCTCCGCCCGGAGTTTCTCCGCACGTTCACGCGGGTCGTACCCGGGACCGACGCCCTCGACCAATACGAGGTCTCCGTCGATGTGGTCGGCCCGCAGCCGCAGGATCTTCTGATACTCGGGGGACTCGTACCAGGCGCGGGCCTCGGCCATGCCAGGGAACTCGATCAGCACCATGCTGCCCGGCCAGCTGCCCTCCACCACCGCCGCCGGCGGCCCGTGAACCAGGAAGCGCCCGTGGAAGGGGTCGAGGGTGCCCTGGATACGTTTGAGGTACTCAAGGATGTCCGGGTGGTGGCGACGGTCACGTAAGTGCGCGAACCCATATGCAGGCACGTCCTGCTCCTTCGTTCGTTCCGGTAGGACGACGCAAACGTAGCCAGGGGCGTAGCACGCGCCAATGACCTCAGAGGTAAGCGCCAGTGGCGCTTTTAGCAAGCCATCCCATGGCGGCACATGTGCGCAGGCTCGGATCTGGCACGAAGGCTCAATGACCGACACGGCCTTCCGCTACGAGACGGCCACCCCGGTGTCCAGCGGTGCCGGGATCGGTCACCTCACGTGCTTGACGCCGGTGCCCCGACGGGCGATTGATCAGCGGCCGTATGTGTGGGCGAGGTCTACTTCGGCCCAGAGGACCTTGCCTCCCTGCGCCGGGCGGGTCCCCCATCTGCGGGACAGCTGGGCGACCACGGCGAGGCCGCGGCCGTGCTCGTCGACGTCGCGCGCGTTACGCGTACGCGGGGAGGGGAAGTCGGCATCGGACACCTCGACGGTCAGGGCCTCGTGTTGGATCAGACGCAGACCGATCGGACCGGCGCTGTGGCGGACGGCGTTGGCGACCAGTTCGCCGACGATCGGCTTTACGGAGCCCTCGAGCCCTTCCATTCCCCATTCGGCCAGCTGTCCGGCTGCCAGGTTCCGGGCGCGGTCGACGATGGTGCCGTCACGGGGCAGTACCCAGGAGGCGACCTGGGCCGGGCTGAGCGAGCGGGTGCGGACCAGGAGCAGGCTGGCGTCGTCGCACGCCACCTGATCCTCGACGGGTGCCATCGCGCGGGTGCAGAGCTCTTCCAGGGACAGCTCCGGTCGGGCGAGGGCGGCGCCCAGACGGTGCATCCCCTCCTCGATGTCGTCCTCGCGGGTCTCGATCATGCCGTCGGTGTACAGGGCGAGGAGGGATCCCTCGGGCAGCTCCAGCTCCACGGCCTCGAAGAGAGCTCCCAGCCCGATGCCGAGCGGGGTACCGGTGGGAAGATCGGGGAAGGTCACCTTGCCCCGCGGGTCGATGATCGCGGGCGGTGGGTGCCCGGCCGCTGCCATGGTGCACCGGCGGGTGACCGGGTCGTAGACGGCATACAGACAGGTGGCGCCCACCACCGCGGGATTCCAGTCCGGAGCGTCGGCGTCTGCTTCCGCCAGCCGCTGGACCGTGTCGTCCATGGCGGCCAGCAGTTCGTCGGGGGGCACCTCCATGTCGGCGAGCGTGTGGACGGCGGTGCGGAGCCTGCCCATGGTCGCGGCGGCGTTGATGCCGTGTCCGACCACATCGCCGACGACGAGGGCCACTCGGGCGCCGGACAGCGGGATCACATCGAACCAGTCGCCCCCGACACCGCGGTCGATGTCGGCCGGCAGGTAGCGGGAGGCGGCCTCGACGGCCGCACCGCCACGCAGACGGTGGGGGCGCAGATTGCGTTGGAGCGCGAGGGCCGCGGTGTGCTCGCGGCGGTACCGGCGGGCCTTGTCCAACGACACCGCGGCGCGGCTGACGAGCTCTTCGGCCAGCAGCAGATCGGTCTCTTGGAAGGGCAGCGGGTTTTCGGTGCGGATGAACACCGCGATGCCCAGCAGGACGCGCCGTGCGCGGATGGGTACGACCATCACGGAGTGCATGCCATGATCACGGATCCTCTGCGCCAGTGCCGGCGACTCGTCGATCCATCCGCCCGGGGTGGTGTCCACCTTCGGTTCCAGGCAGGACTTGCCGGTGCGCAGGACCTTGGCGATGGGCGAGACGGGCGGTATGAGGGTCCGCTCACCGCGCACCCACGGGGACTCCGGCGCCCCTTGGTGGATCGAGGCCAGGCCGACACGTCGGAGAACGGGGAGGCGCTCGCCGATCGAGCCGATACGGACCGGCGCCCCCTCGCCGAACGGGACCGACTGCTCCAGATCCACGGCGACGCCGTCGGCGAACAGGGGCACGGCGAGATCGGCCAGTTCTTGACCGGTCTGCATCACATCCAGGGTGCTGCCCAGGCGCGTGCCGGCCTCGCCGAGGACGGTGAGGCGTTCGCGCTCCCGCCGGCTCTCGGTGACATCGACACTGAGGGTGCACCCCCCCAGCGGCCGGCCGTCGGCGCCCTGGAGACAGGAGAACGAAACCGCGAGCGGGCGCTCCTCACCCAGAGGTGTGGGCAGCCACGTCCGGTATTCGTGGACCTTGGTGCTACCGCTCCTCAGCACCCGCCGCATCATCGCTTCCGTGGCTTCGGTCTCGGCACTGGGACACGAGTCGGTGATCCTGAATCCGAGCCGCCGGTCACGGGGGACGCCGTCGTGGCTCTCCATCACGTCGTTCACCCAGGTGCTACGCAGCTCCACGTCACGAACAGAGACGCCGATCGGCGCGTGGTCAAGAATCGACCCCTGCACCAATACGTTCACCGCGTCCTCGGACTGCGCGCAGATGTTGGTCGCGGACGCAAGCCACCGCACTGCTCCGCCCTGCCCCCACAACATCGAGATCCGCATGCCGACGGCGAGCATGCGGCCGTCCCGGTGGCGCACCGTCGTCGTGCCCGACCAGCCGTTCTGGGCACGGCACTGCTCGACGTACGCCGACATCGTCGCCGCCACCCCGAAGCGTGGCAGGACGAGTGCGGCGGACCGGCCCACCGCCTCGCCGGCGGAGTATCCGACAAGGTGCTCGGCGTCCTGCGTCCACGCGACCACCGTTCCCTGCTCGTCGAGCAGCGCGAACGCCGTGTCGGATATGTCAGTCGCGTGTCTCGCTTGATCAATGCTGATCGTGGTCCTGGTCATCGAGCCGTCGTCCTCGATTGGCTTGAGAATGGTTTATATGAGACATACAAGTAAATTTGCCTCTCGCGGTGCAATGACAGGACAGCGCTCTGCCCTGTGACAACGCCGCATCCGTGGCTGATACCGGTGCGGTCGCGCAAGCCCGCTGACGGGCTGCGAGGCGGACGCAGCAAGTGGACGGCATGCGCGCGACAGCCCGGGCCCGGCGCCCAGGGAACAAGCATTCTCTGCGGCGGCCTCCGCGACGTTTCCCCGACCGTCGCCGCGGTGGGCTCTACGAGGTGCTTGATCTTTCCTTCGCACCGCCCGTTCGTCCGCGTTGGCCGACACGTTCGGATCCCGGAGAGCGCGGTGTCGGCCTGCATCGCTGAGCACACCGTCCAGCTGGTGACCGTTCGGTCTGGCGCGCTTCGGAGGGTGGCCTGATGGCGAACAACCAGGGCGGGCGCCGCCGTTCCGGCTCCGTCCGTCAGCTCAAGTCGGGTCGGTGGCAGGGGCGTTACCGTGGAAGCTCGCAGCCCGTTCGGGGAAGCGGTACGAGTGAGTGATCCGGTTGCACCTGCTGCCCACCTCCGGTGAGCGTCCGCCGGCCTCGATCACCACGGCGCAGGTGCGGGCCCGGCGTACGACATGCCTCGCGCGGACCGGTGAGCCGACCGTGGTCAAGGCATGCCAGATCATGCGGGCGATCCTGAACACGGCCGTCGATGACGAGCTGTGATCACAGCTGTCACGGGTTCGAGCTGCCGGTTCCGTGGCTTGGTGCCGTGCGGCCATATTGCCCACTCCGCAGCCCAGTTCCCCGTGAGGCCCCGCCCGTTCTGACACGAGAGCGGCACGCCCCTTCGTCGCTGTGCTGCTAGCCGTGCCTCCTTCTCAGGTCAGGGCTCCACCAGCTGATCGGGGCGAACGTCGAACTCGCTCCGGTCACCTTCTGTGGCTTCCGGCCGCCCGCCCGTAGAGATCGTGACGACCTCACTGCCGTCCGGATCTGCGGCGCGACTCAAAATCACGCAGCCGATCGTCACGGCGATCGGGTACATGGCTCCGGGGCCCAGCGCATCACCGCCCCCGAAGACCGGCGGCTTGTCGAAGAAGACCCATTGCCGGCCATGGGCGTCGGTGAGGCGCACCTCGACCCACCCAGGGTAGAAGTCGTCGTCATCATCGAGCGCCCAGCGAGTGGCTTCGCACCGCAATGAGGGCATTCCGCCTGCTCTCTGATTTTGGTTTGACGCCTTGAGATGTGGCCGCCTCATCTTTATCAGGTCGATCACGGGGGTCTGCCCACATCGGCCAACGGCCCCTGCGCCGCGGTCGATCGTCCACCGTGGTCCGGCGCTGACCGCCGCTGTTCGTGCTTGTTGGTGTCAGCCGGTGGTGTCAGCCGTCGCATGCGGTCTCGACAAGGGTCACTTCGCCGCTCTACAACACCCGCCCTACTCCTCCGGTTCCCACGCGCGGAGCAGGTCGAACAAACCTGCGTCTCCGTCGATCCGCAGTGAGTCCGCCGGGATACGGTCGTACACGAAGAGGACCAGCTCACTGGCCGTGCCGTGGACGGAGACGCCAGCCTGGTTCGGGCCTTCGTCGGCAGCGGCGACCGGCGTCGTGCCGGGCGCGGGGATACGGGTGGAGCGTGCGCCGTCGCCGTCGACCGTGAGGCGCCAGGAGTGGCCCTCGGTGGCGTGGAAGTCGAAGGCAGTGGGCTTGTGCGGCCAGGCACTCGTCGTTGCGACGCAGGTGAACAGGAACTCCTCGACACCGTCGAGTGCCACCTCATCCGGCAGCGGCTGCGGGGCACCCACGGTGACCTGGGCGTCGTAGGTGTGCACCGCGATCTGCTGGAGCTGGTGCCGGGCGACGGCGCCACAGGTCTGCGGCGACTGCGACGCACCCCACCACGTCCAGCAACCGCGATCCGGGCCGGCCTCCCGCAGCGCGTCCAGCAGCTCCTGCGTCGACGCGGCCAACCAGGCCGGCACGGCCTCGCGCTCCCGAGGCGCAGCCGGGGCGCCCTCGGGTACGGACTTGGCTGGAGCAGGCCCTGCGGCGACGGTGGCGGCCCAGACGCGGCGCCCCTCGCCGATGTGCTGCGCCAGATCGAACAGCGTCCACTCGGGGCAGGTCGGCACCTGTACGTCGAGGCTGGGCGCGGAGGCGACCGCGGCGCGGAAGGCCCTCGACCGTTCGTCGATCAGTCGCAACAGAACGGGGAACGTAAGTGTCGTCGTCACATGGACTCTCTATCACCGTGTTCCGGCAACCGGACAGTGATTTTCACAGCCGAGGCGCCGAGCGCGCGGCGCGGGCCGGGCGCCGTCAGATGACGCCGAGTCCACATTCTGAAACGATCAGTGAGTCACGCAACCCCGCACCGGCAAGGGCTCATTAGCCGCTGTTACCGTGCCCAATTTGAGGTTTCCGATCGACTCGCGGGTCCGGCTCCGACAGGAACCACAACTGTCCCTGCTGCCATCCCGTCCGCCTCCGACGCTCGCCACGATGTGCCGGCACTGGCGTACGTCGCCCCGTCCATCCGCAAGGAGCGGGGCGATGTGGACTCGCAGTGGACTATCTGGCACGTGCGTGGCACGGCCGTGATCATGGCGAAGGGCCAGTTCGAGGGGATCATGCCCCTGAACTGGCCCTTACTCGTGTGCCCCCGGCAGGATTCGAACCTGCGACACCCGCTTTAGGAGAGCGGTGCTCTATCCCCTGAGCTACGAAGGCGTGCGTGGTCGTGTAAGGCCACAGGCGTCAGCGTACCGGATCTGTTCCCTGGGGTGTGGTGGTCAGGTCGGTGGGACGTGGGTGAAGCGGCCTGTCACGTGGAGGTCCGCCTCGATGCGGTGGGCCGTCGCGGTCAGTTCGGGCAGGAGGTCGTGCCGGCACTCCTCCACCGTGCGGCGGGCCGCGTGCGTCGCCGTGTTCAGGGCCGCCACGACCCGGCCCGTGCCGTCGCGCACCGGGACCGCGATCGAGCGCAGGCCCTCCTCCAGCTCCTCGTCGACCAGCGCGTACCCCTGCGCCCGGACCTCGCTCAGGGCGCGGTCCGGCTCCGGCGCGTCCGCCAGCAGCACCCGGCCCGTCGACGTCGCGTACGCGGGCAGTCGCGTCCCCACCGTGATGTCCACGCTCATGACGTGGCTCGTGGCCACCCGGGCCGTGTACTGGATCTCCGTGCCCGAGGCGGTCAGCACCGCCAGGGACGTCGACTCGTGGATCCGGTGCGCCAGTTCCGTCAGGTGCGGCCGCGCGATGCGGGGGAGTGACGTGCGGGACAGGGGCGGGAAGCCGAGGGACAGGACCCGGGGGGTGAGGGCGAAGGTGCGGTCGCCGGTCGGTGCCACCAGGTCCAGGTGCTCGTACGTGATCAGCGCGCGCCGGGCCGTGGCCCGCGCCAGGCCCGTCGCCTTCGCCACGTCCGTCAGCGTCAGCTCGGCGCGGCCCTCGCCGAAGGCGGTCAGGACCGTCAGCCCGCGGGCCAACGACTCCACGAAGTCCCTGCCCAGCTCCTGCTTCGACCCGCCCGTCCAGCCCGCCAGGTCCGCCGGGGCCGCCCCGGGGGTCGGCGGGGGTGCCGTGCGCAGGTCCTCCTCCATCGCCGCCACCGCGGTACGCAGGCGCGGCAACAGGGTGTCGCGCAGGTCCGCCGCCGAGTGCCGGCTGGTGTGGCTCACCACGCTCGCCACGCAGGCGATCCGGCCGGTGCGCGGATTCCGTACCGGGACGGAGACCGCCACCAGGCCCGGTTCGATCAGCTGGTCGTCCAGGGACCAGCCGGTCGCGCGTGCTCGGTGGGCGCGTTCCTCGAAGCCGTCCGGGGAGGGGGGAACGGGACGTCGTGGCGGTACGGCCCGGAATCCGCGGTTCTCCGGGTCGGAATCCCGGCGTTCGCGCCAGTGCCGCCAGTCCGCCGCACCCCACTCCGTCGCGAACAGCGCGCCCGGCGCGGTGCGTTCGGCCGGGAGCAGGTCGCCGATGCGGAAGCTCAGGGACATCGCGCGGCGGCGGGTGGCCTGGTGGATGAAGCGGATTCCGTCGCGGTCGGCCACCGCCAGCGAGACGGACTCGTCCAATGCGTCGGCCAGGGCGTCGGCACGGGCGTCGAGGAGGGCGGGCAGACGCAACGCGGCCAGGTAGGCGTTGCCGAGCTCCATCACGCGGGGGGCGAGGACCGCGTCCCGGCCGTCGAGACGGATGTACCCCATGCGCGCGAGAGTGGCCGTGATCCGGTCGATCGTGGAGCGGGCGAGGCCGGTGGCGCGTTCCAGGTCGCTCGGGCTCAGCGTCCCGCCCACCGCCTCCGTCAGCTGCCTCAGCACCGCGATACCGCGCAGCAAGGGGGCCACGGCCTCACCTGGCACGGTGGGCGAAGGGGCCTCGGTCCTGAGGTTCGCGGGCATCGGTTCTCCGGTACGGCGGTTGCGGCAGGCCCACCGTAGCCCCGGCCCGCCCGTGGCGCGCAGCAGCGGCAGCAGCGGCGGTAACAGCGGCAAGAGCAAGAGCAAGAGCAAGAGCAAGAGCAAGAGCAAGAGCAAGAGCAGTGCGCGGCACTCGGTGCGCGGCACTCGGTCCGGGGAACGCAACACGTGGACGTCCTCGTAGCTCGGTCCCGCCCCCGCCGCCCCCGCAGCTCGGTCCCGCCCCGTCGGCTCCCGCACCACCCCACCCCACCCCACCCCGCCTCACCCCACACCTACTGCCGCGTCACCCGCACCCGGTAGTTCCCCTCCAGGTCCGCGCTCGCCACGTCGATCCTGATGCCCTGCTTGGAGTCCTTGAAGACCTCGCCGGGGATGAAGGGGGCGTCGGAGAGTTCCGCGTGGACGTTCGGGCTGCGGGTGCAGCCGCCGGTGTCGCGCCGGGAGTCGTAGACCGTGACGGGCCCCATGCCGGTGTCGACCCCCGCGTCGACCTTGTAGATCAGCACCCCGGGCCGGCAGACCGTCTCGTCGTTGCCCTCGCGGGTGCGCAGTTCGAGGGCGTAGCCGGTGTGCCCGCTGAGCGGGACGAAGACGAGCTTGGGGCCGCCGGAGCGGGCCAGCGGGGTCAGCACGTACTCGTTCGTGCCCTTCCGCCCGGCGCAGCTGACCTGCGAGGCGTCCAGCCAGCCCAGCTTCCACTTGTGCCAGCCGAGCAGGTCGTTGTTGGCCCCCCAGTCCTCGCTCATGATGTCCCAGTGGCCGACCGCGCCTCCGCCCTCCTGGGTGTAGAGGTCGGGCAGGCCGAAGACATGGCCGTTCTCGTGGGGCAGGACGCGGTAGCCGGTGCGGTCGTAGGAGCCGGAGCCGTCGTCCTGGCGGGAGTAGACGAAGGAGGCGTTGGCCACCGGGACGCCGTCCGCGATGGGCGCCTCCTTGTTGCCGGCGAAGGTCACGGACAGGACCGTGTCCAGGGCGGAGGGGCCGGCGTTGGGGGTGACCAGCACGTTCAGGAGGTCGTACGAGCGGAAGTCGACCTTGGGATCGGCGGCGGAGACGATGTCCTGGACCAGGTCGCGGTAGCCCGGGTCGAAGGGTGCGCCGCGCTCTATGCCGTAGGTCTTGAAGGGCTTGGGCATGCGCAGCCAGTGGGTGATGGGCGTCTCCGGGTGGTAGTCGAGGCGGCCGTAGGAGCTGGCGTGGAACCACTCCTGGGTCTGCGGGAAGAACTCGTGAAAGCGGTCCAGTGCGCTGCCACGGCCCGGCGCGTCGGAGAAGTCGACCATCAGGGTCAGGGCGTGGACGGTGCCGGTGGAGCGGGAGTAGCCGACGGTGGTCGGGACGCCCTCCGACATCTGGATGGCCTTGTCGCCGCTGATCATGCAGGGTCCGAGGGCGGCGGAGACGCGAGCCGGGGCGATCGGGCCCGCTCCCGCCGGCGTGGAGGAGATGAGGTGTCCGGTGCCGGCCGAGGTGCAGACCGCGAAGGTCAGGGCGGACACGGACGCGAGGGCGGCCACACGGCGCGGGCGTATCCGACGGCGGGTCGGCTGCGGCTCCATGCACGGGCCTTTCGCTCCGGGCAGCCGCCGGTTCCAGGCTGCACCCTTGCGATCACCCTGTGTCGGAGGCCGGTCGGGCGCGCGCTGGAGGGGCCGATCGTGGATTACTCGCCGGTAAAAGGACCATTAGGGTGTGACTCCGGTCACGGTGGGCGGGATGAGGTCAGTGCATGTGACTCAGGTCACATGAGAACTTCCCGCATGCGGGAAATAACCGGGGATCGATTCCCCGTTTAGCCAGGTGTCCGAGCGAAACGGGGAGAGGGTCCCCGGATCGCAGTCATCTCGACTCGTGGAGTACACCGTGCAGACCGCGATCGCGCCCCCCGTGCAGCGCAAGCCGACCCGGCCCCGCGCCGACGCCCTGCGTAACAGGGAGCGGATCGTCACGGCCGCCCGGGAGATGTTCGTCGAGTTCGGCCCGGATGTGCCGCTCGACGAGATCGCCCGCCGGGCGGGGGTCGGCAACGCCACGCTGTACCGCAACTTCCCGGACCGTGACGCCCTCGTCCGCGAGGTCGTCTGCTCGGTCATGGAACGCACGGTGCGGGCCGGCCAGGTGGCGCTCGCCGAGACCGGTGACGCGTTCGCGGCGTTGGAGCACTTCGTGCACGCCGCCGCCGACGAGCGGATCGGCGCGCTGTGTCCGATGTTCTCCAGCACGTTCGACGAGCACCATCCCGATCTGGAGGCCGTGCGTGAGCGCGCCGAGGGGGTCATCGCGGGGGTCATGGACCGCGCCAAGGCGGCCGGACAGCTTCGCGCCGACGTGGGTGTCGGTGACCTGATGGTCGCCGTGACCCAGCTCAGCCGGCCCCCGGCCGGTACGGGGTGCCTCAGCATCGACCGCTTCGTGCACCGCCATCTGCAACTGTTCCTGGACGGTCTGCGGGCTCCGGCCCGATCCGTCCTGCCCGGCTCCGCCGTGACCATGGAGGACCTGCGTCAGGTCTGAGTGATACCGCTATCCACCACACCGACATCCCTACCGACAGCCGAGACGAGTCGGAACGAGACGACTCGAGTCCGGCGATTCGAGCGAGTCGAGACGGCTCGAGCCGAGGACGACGCGAGTCACGGACGATTCGCGTCGAGGCGACTTGAGTCGAGGGTGAGCCGAGTCGAGTCAAGGACGATTCGAGTCGAGCGCATGGAGCGATGAGTTCCGCGCGCTTCGCCCGTCTCCAGAGTGTTCATCCGAAGACCGTCTGAACAGCAGTGCAGACGGCCCGTCCCTTTTTGCTGCTTTTTTAGCGGCTTATACTGCCTTTTCCGTCACGAAGTCCCGAAGTGGGTACCCCCATGTCTGAAACAGCCCGGCGCGTCCCCGACGCGACCGACGCACACGCCAACCGCTGGAAAGCGCTGGTCTTCATCGCGCTCGCCCAGCTGATGGTCGTCCTCGACGCGACCATCGTGAACATCGCGCTGCCCTCCGCCCAGCAGGACCTGGGCATATCCGACGGCAACCGCCAGTGGGTCATCACCGCCTACGCGCTCGCCTTCGGCGGTCTGCTGCTCTTCGGCGGCCGTATCGCCGACATCTGGGGCCGTAAGCGCACCTTCGTGACCGGCCTGATCGGCTTCGCCGCCGCGTCCGCCGTCGGCGGTGCCGCGCAGAGCGAGGCCATGCTGCTCGGCGCCCGCGCCCTGCAGGGTGCCTTCGGCGCGCTGCTCGCCCCGGCCGCCCTCTCGCTGCTCGCCGTGACGTTCACGGACGCCAAGGAGCGCGCCAAGGCGTTCGGCATCTACGGCGCGATCGCCGGTGGCGGCGGCGCCGTCGGCCTGATCCTCGGCGGCTTCCTCACCGAGTACCTGGACTGGCGCTGGACGTTCTTCGTGAACATCCCGTTCGCGGTGGTCGCCGCCGCCGGTGCGTACTTCGTCATCCGTGAGCCGGCCGGCGGCCGCAACCGCTCGCCGCTCGACATCCCGGGTGTCGTCCTGTCCACCCTGGGCCTGGTCTCCCTCGTCTACGGCTTCACCCGCGCGGAGTCGAACGGCTGGAGCGACGCGACGACGATCGGCCTGTTCGTCGCCTCGGTGGTGCTGCTCGCGTCCTTCGTGTTCGTCGAGTCCAAGGTCAAGGCTCCGCTGCTGCCCCTGCGCGTGATCACCGACCGCAACCGCGGCGGTGTGTACCTCTCGCTCGGCCTCGCGATCATCGCGATGTTCGGCCTGTTCCTCTTCCTGACCTACTACCTCCAGATCGTGAAGGGCTTCTCGCCGGTCAAGACCGGCTTCGCCTTCCTGCCGATGATCGTGGGCATGATCACGGGCTCCACCCAGATCGGCGCCCGTCTGATGACCCGCGTCGCGCCGCGACTGCTGATGGGCCCCGGCTTCCTGACCGCCGCTGTCGGCATGCTGCTCCTGACCCAGATGGAGATCGGCTCCTCGTACGCGGGTCTGCTCCTGCCGGCCCAGCTGCTGCTCGGCCTCGGCATGGGTACGGCGTTCATGCCGGCCATGTCGCTGGCCACCCAGGGTGTCGAGCCGCGCGACGCCGGTGTCGCCTCCGCGATGGTCAACACCTCGCAGCAGGTGGGCGGTGCGATCGGTACGGCCCTGCTGAACACGATCGCCGCCTCGGCCACCGCGTCCTACATCAAGGACCACATCGGTGCCGCCGCCTCCAAGCCGCAGCAGCAGCTGGTCCAGCTGGAGGGCATGGTGAACGGCTACACCAACGCCATCTGGTTCGCCGTCGGCATCCTGGTCGTGGCCGCGGCCATCGCCTTCACCCTGGTCAACGCCGGCCGTCCGGACATGGGCGCGGTGCGCGGCTCGGGTGCCGGCGAGGGCGCCGACGACGAGGTGCTGATGCCGGTGATCGCCCACTGAGGCGGTCCGCGCACACGGGCCATCGAGACGGTCTGCTGAGGCGGTCCGCCGAGACGGTCCGCCGAGACGGTCCACCGAGACGGGTGGTCACCCGCTGACACGGGTGATCGTCCACTGATGGCGGTGGGCGCCGGCCGACGGCGCCCGTCGCGTCGCACCACCCCTTCGGGCCCCGCGTCCGTACGAGGAAGGGGACGCCTCGTACGGACGATGTCCTGGAGGCTTTCGGACGGCCTCCGGGAGGCTTCCGGGCCTCGCCCGGCCGCGTGAGCCGCTTGTTCAGCGCAGCCAGGGCAGGTCCGCACCCGCTTCGTTCGGCTGAAGTCCCTCGGCGATGATCTGCATGATCTCGCCGAGGGACTTCTGCTGTTCCGGGGTCAGCCGGTCGAAGAGCGCCTGCCGTACGGCCGCCACATGGCCCGGCGCGTTGCGCCGCAGGACCTCGAAGCCGTTGTCCGTGAGCACCGCGAACTGGCCCCGCTTGTCGGAGGGGCAGTCCTCGCGGCGGACCCAGCCGTTCTTCTCCAGCCGGGCGATCGCGTGGGAGAGACGGGAGCGGGTGATCTTCGCCTTCATGGCCAGCTCGGTCATCCGCAGCCGGTGCCGCGGGGCCTCGGCGAGCGCGACGATCAGGCCGTAATAGATGTGCGGCATGCCCGCGTCCCGCTGGAGCTGGCGGTCGAGATGGTCCTCCAGCAGCGTGGTGGCGTGGAGGTAGGAGCGCCAGACGCGCTGTTCCTCGGACGTGAGCCAGTGGGGTTCTTCAGCGGGCGACGTGGATGCCGGGTTCATGGGCCCCACTGTACGAGCACTCTCCTTGAAGGTTAAACAAACAAGGCGTAGCCTGGGCGCAAATAGCTTTAGAGTTCAAGTATTACCGCCCATGCGCCGCTGCACTGCTTGCGCCGCTTGTGCTGCTTGCACCACCCGCACCGCTTGCACCACCAGTCCGCCGTTCGGTCCACCCGAGGGAGTCGCCGCCATGTCCGCCGCCGCCCAGGAGCGCATGCCCGCCCTCTATCTCAGCCACGGTGCCCCGCCACTCGCGGACGACCCGGTCTGGCCCGGGCAACTCGCCGCCTGGTCCGCCGACCTGCCGCGCCCCCGGGCGATCCTCATGATCTCCGCACACTGGGAGGAGGCCCCGCTCGCCCTCGGCGCCACCCGGACCGTGCCGCTCGTCTACGACTTCTGGGGCTTTCCGGAGCGCTACTACCAGGTGACGTACGAGGCGCCCGGCGCCCCCGAACTCGCCGAGTCCGTACGCAAGCTGCTGCGCGCCCCCGGCACCCCCGTGCAGGACATCCCGGACCGGGGCCTGGACCACGGCGCCTACGTCCCCCTCGTGGAGATGTTCCCGGACGCCGGCATCCCGGTCCTCCAGGTCTCCATGCCGACCCTCGACCCGGTGCGGCTGATGGAGATCGGCCGCAGGCTGGCGCCGCTGCGCGACGAGGGCGTACTGATCGTCGGCTCCGGCTTCTTCACCCACAACCTCGCCGCGCTGCGGCACACCGGCGGGGGAGTGCCCACCTGGTCGTCCGAGTTCGACGACTGGGGCCACAGCGCCCTGGAGAACCGCGACTGGGACGCCCTGCTGGACTTCCTCCACAAGGCCCCGGCGGGCCGGTACGCCCATCCGCGCACCGAGCACTTCGCCCCGCTGTTCGTGACCATGGGCGCGGCGGAGGTGGCCGGTGAGCTGGACACCCAGCGGTCGGTGATCGACGGTTTCTGGCTGGGGATGGCGAAGCGGTCGGTGCAGTTCGGCTGACCTCGACCCGAGCCGACCCGACCCGAGCCGATCTGGGCCGACCCGACCCGATCTGGGCCGAGCCGACCCGACCCGATCCGATCGACCTGGGCCGACCTGGGCCGAGCCGATCCGATCAGATCTGGGACAGGTCCGGAGTTCCTACAGGTCCTTCTCGTACCAGGCCACATCCCAGTACCGGCCGAACTTGCGGCCCACCTCGCGGTAGGTGCCGACGTGCCGGAACCCGAAGCGTTCGTGCAGTCGCGCGGACGCTTCGTTGGGCTGGGCGATGCCGGCGTAGGCGCGGTGCAGGTCCTCGCCGGCCAGGGCCGCGAAGAGGGCCTCGTACAGGAGCGTGCCGACACCGCGGCCGCCGGCGTGCGGGGCGACGTAGACCGTGACCTCGACGGAGGTCGAGTAGGCGGCCTTGGGGCGGTAGGGGCTGGATGTGGCGTAACCCAGGATCTTCTGTGAGGCCTCTGAGCCCTGTGAGATCGCACCGAGGTCCGTCTCCGTGGCAACCATCAGCCGGTGCGGTCCGTCTTCAGGGTGGGAGAGCAGCCAAGGGCGGCGCTCTTCGGGCGTGAAGGCGGCGGTGTCGAAGGTGATGGGCGTCTCGCGTACGTAGTAGTTGTAGAGCTCGGTGAGGGCTTCGAGATCAGCTTCGACTCCCGGCCTGACCTGGGGTTCTGTACGCTCCGACGGCATCCGTCTCCCTCCGTGGCGGCACAGGGTACTGCATGATCAGAAAAATAGGGGGACGCGTTGGGAATTCTGTCCTGATTCCAGTCGTTGTTTCCATCAGATGCCGGGCACCCGAGCAGAGTCCGGAATTAGCCGCGAGAGTCCTGGGCGCGGTGTCAGGCGTCCGATGGACCACCCGCTGACCCACCATCGCAAGGGAGCACGCATGGCAACCCGTGCCGTCGCCCGTCGTAAGTCCGCCACCGGCGAGACGGCCGACGCGGCAGGCAGTGTTCGCACCCATGGCGGCGAGATCGCCGACCGCGACCTGGTCGGCATGTATCTCGACGAGATCGCGCGCACACCGCTGCTCGACGCCGCCAAGGAAGTCGAGCTGTCCCAGACCATCGAAGCGGGTGTGTTCGCCCAGCAGGTCCTCGACGGCGAGGTGGAGTCCGGCACGGACGCCACCCGCGAGGAGCTCGAGGTGCTGGTCGCCGCCGGGGAACGGGCCAAGGACGTCTTCATCCGATCCAACCTGCGTCTGGTCGTCGCCGTCGCGCGCCGCTACCCCCGCAGTGGTCTGCCCCTGCTCGATCTGATCCAGGAGGGCAACGCCGGTCTGGTGCGCGCGGTCGAGAAGTTCGACTACCGCAAGGGCTTCAAGTTCTCGACGTACGCCACCTGGTGGATCCGCCAGGCGATCACGCGCTCGATAGCCGACCAGTCCCGCACCATCCGCCTGCCCGTCCACCTGGTGGAGGAGCTGGGCCGGATCCGGCGCGTACAGCGCGAGTTCAACCGTGAGCACGGCCGTGAGCCGGAGCCCGCGGAGATCGCCGCCGAGCTCGGCTCGACGCCGGCGCGTGTCATCGACGTGCTCGACTGGGCCCGTGACCCGGTCTCGCTGAACATGGCGGTGGACGACGACGGCGACACCCAGTTCGGGGACCTCCTGGAGGACACCTCGGCCGTGTCCCCGGAGCAGTCCGTCCTCACGCTGCTGCGCAGCGAGGAGCTCGACGACCTGATCGGCCGCCTCGACCAGCGCACGGCCTCCATCATCAAGATGCGCTACGGCATCGAGGACGGCCGGGAGCGCACGCTGACCGAGGTCGGCAAGGAGCACGGTCTGACCCGCGAGCGCATCCGCCAGATCGAGAAGCACGCGCTGCTGGAGCTGAAGAAGCTGGCTCGTTCGACCGGCTTCGACGCCGCGGCCTGACATGGTGCGGGCTTCGGCCGTCCGGCGCACCATCCGGCGCACTACGCCGAGGGGTGCGTACGCCGGGTGGCCGAAGCCCGCGCAAACATGGCGATGTAACGCCGCTTCAACCCACTGGGCCCCGGGAACAAAACCTCAGGGCACAGGAGTTCGGGTTCCGTGAGACACCGGTGACCCGTCCTTGAGCCAAGTCCCGACGCAACCCCCCCCGGCGCCGGGACTCTCCCAGAGCCGGGCTTCGGCGCCCACCCCCCCCGGGTGCCGGAGCCCGGCTCTCTCTTGTCGAGGCAGGGGCTTCCGGGGTGGTCGGGGAGAAGACTTTCGGGTGCGGACACGTCGAGAAGGCGGGGCACCCCGTACCTGAACCCCGGGGTGGCCCGCCGAATGGCAGATTGTGCCACATGGGCATAGCCTGCCGAGCGTGAGTACCACCCCCGCACCAGCTTCTTCTGGCTCTTCCGCTTCCTCGGCTGCCGCCGCTTCCGCAGCACGCTCCTCCGCCGCGTACCCCTCCTCTGCACCCGCCGCGTCCCCCTTCTCCGCGTCCTCCGCATCCTCTCCGCCCTCCGCCTCCTCGCTGACCGAGCGGCGCAAGGCGGCGACCCGGATGGAGATCGCGCGGGCGGCGGCCGGCCTCTTCGTGACCCACGGCCTGCGGGCCACCCGCGCCGAGGACATCGCCCAGTCCGCCGGGATCGCCCCGCGCACCTTCTACCGCTATTTCGCCACCAAGGAGGAGTCCGTCGCCCCGCTCTACGCAGCGGGCGCCCAGCGCTGGGCGGAGGCCGTGCGAGACGCCCCGGCCGAACTGTCCCTGCCGCAGGCCCTCGAACACGCGGTGCGGGACACGCTGACGCCCGGCGTCGGGGTGTCGGCGGTCGCCTGGGAGTGGGTGCGCACCCTGATCCGGCTGGCCGAGGCCAGCCCGGCGCTGCGGAAGGTCTGGGCCGAGGTGTGCCACGACGCCGAGGGCTCGCTGACGGAGATCCTGGCGCGACGGCTGGCCCCGGGAGATGACATCGTTGCCGCGCGTCTCACCGCGTCCCCCCGCCTCCGCTTCGCCGCGGCCACGGCGAGCGCCGCGGTCCGCGTGGCCGTCGAGGTCTGGGCGGCGGGAGACACGGCGCCCACCTCCGGGGAGGGCCCGGCGGCACTGGCCCTGGGCAACCTGACCGTGCTGCGGGGCTTTTCGTGGGAGGACATGGAGTAGGCGGCGGGGGCGGGGCGGGGCGCGTACGCCGGGGTAGGGGGGACGGGGTACGGGCGGTGGGACGGGCGTCCGGGCGGATGGTGCGAGGGGCGCGTCGGGACGGGCCGTGAGACCGGCGGGGTGGCGGGCGCCCGGGCGGATGGCGTCGGGCGGGCGGCGGTTCACCCACCCGCAGCCCGGCTCAGCCTTCCGCCCAACTCCCTCACGTACGTGACAAGTTCCTCCGGTCCGCGCACCGTGAACTCGCACCCCACCCCCGCCAGCCGCACCGCCAGCCACTCCACCGGATCGCCGGTCGTGCCCCGTACCCGGCATCCGCCCGACGACGGCTCCGGTGTGCCGAGCCGGCCCGGCAGCCGGGCCGCCACGACCTCGGTCGGCCCGGCGAAGGTGACGTCGAACGTGTACGTCTCCTGGCGCCGATGGATCGACTGCCGCAGGTACTCCGCCGCACTCCCCGCCGGCAGCTCGCGCGGAGTGAACCGCGCCCCGGTCGGGAACGGCTCGCGCACCCGGTCGACCCGGAACGTCCGCCAGTCCTCGCGGTCGAGGTCGTACGCGACGAGATACCACCGTCGCCCCGTCGACACCAGCCGGTACGGCTCCGTGACGCGTCGCGACTCGGTGCCGTCGGCGGCCTGGTAGGCGAACCGCAGCCGCTCGTGTCCGGCCACCGTCGAGGCCATGACGGTCAGTGTCTCGGGCGCGATGGTCGCCCCGTCCCCGCTGGTCAGTGGCGTGGTGGCGGCCTGGAGGGTGGCCACGCGGTGGCGCAGCCGGGACGGCAGCACCTGCTCCAGCTTGGCCAGCGCCCGCACCGACGCCTCGTCCACGCCCTCCAGTGCGTGCCCGGCGCCCGCCCGCAGTCCCACCGCGATCGCCACCGCCTCCTCGTCGTCGAGCACGAGCGGCGGCATCGCCTTGCCCGCGACCAGCCGGTAGCCGCCGTCGGTGCCCTTGCTCGCCTGCACCGGATAGCCGAGTTCGCGCAGCCGGTCGATGTCCCGCCGGACCGTACGGCGGGAGACCCCGAGCCGGTCCGCGAGCTCGCCGCCGGGCCATTCGCGGGGTGTCTGGAGGAGGGACAGGAGCTGGAGGAGCCGGGCCGGTGTGTCCGTCGTCATACTTCGAGGATGGCGTAGAACTAGGACACAATCTGACCTAGTGGGGGCCTAGCTTCTTGCCATGACCTCCACCGAGACCCCTCTCAGTGCTCAGCCCGACGTAGGTGACCGGCGTCGCTGGTTCGCTCTCGCGATCGTGATGACCGCGGCCTTCATGGACCTTGTCGACGTCACGATCGTCAACATCGCCATCCCGTCCATCCAGAAGGACGCGGGCGCGTCCTTCAGCCAGATCCAGTGGATCACCGCGGGGTACGCGCTGGCGTTCGCCGCCGGACTCATCACCGGCGGGCGGCTCGGTGACATCCACGGCCGCAAGCGGCTGTTCCTCGTCGGCATCGGGGGATTCACCCTCGCGTCCGCGCTGTGCGGCTTCGCCGCGAACCCGGAGATGCTGGTCGCCTCCCGCATCCTCCAGGGCGGCATGGCGGCGATGATGGTGCCGCAGGTCCTGTCGATCGTGCACGCCACCTTCCCCGCCCACGAGCGGGGCAAGGTGTTCGGGCTGTTCGGCGCGGTCGTCGGGCTGGGCGCGGTCTCCGGCCCGCTGCTCGGCGCGCTGCTGACCGAGTGGAACCTCTTCGGTCTGGAATGGCGCCCGATCTTCCTCATCAACCTGCCCGTCGGCATCGCGGGCCTGCTCCTCGGCCGTCGCTTCATCAGCGAGTCCAAGGCTCCGCGGGCCCTCAAGCTGGACATGGTCGGCGTCGCGCTCGTCACGCTGGGCCTGCTGATGCTGCTCTACCCGCTCACCCGCGGCCGTGAGCTGGGCTGGCCACTGTGGGGGCACGTCTCGATGGCGGGCGCGCTCGTCGTCTTCGCCGCGCTGGTGGCGTACGAGCGGAGGAAGGCCGCGCGGGACGGCTCCCCGCTGGTCGAGCTGTCGCTGTTCCGGGTGAAGAGCTTCGCGGCCGGTATCGCGGTGCAGACCGTGTTCGGGATCGCGCTCGGTGTCTTCTTCCTGGTCTGGACGCTGTACATGCAGATAGGGCTGGGCTGGAGCCCGCTGCGGGCGGGGCTGACCGGCGTGCCCTTCTCGATCGCCGTGTCGGCGGCGGCCGGTCTGTCGGTGCAGCAGCTGGTGCCGCGCTTCGGGCGCCGGGTGCTTCAGGCGGGCGCGCTGTTGATGGCGGCCGGTGTGGTGCTCTACATCTGGGAGTCCGAGCGCTACGGGCTCGGTATCGCCTCCTGGCAGATGGCGCTGCCGCTGGTCGTGATGGGCGTGGGCATGGGCCTGATCGTCGCTCCGCTGACGGACGCGGTGCTCTCCGACGTGCCGCGCGAGCACGCCGGTTCGGCGTCCGGGCTCATCAACACCGTGCAGCAGATGGGCAACGCGCTGGGACTCGGACTGGTGTCGGTGGTCTTCTTCGGCGAGATCGGCGACCGGCTGACCCCGGCCCAGGTGGGCCCGGCCTTCGTGAACGCCTTCCAGCACGCCCTGGTCTGGGTGGCCCTGGTGATGGCCGCCATCTTCCTGCTGATGTTCGCCCTGCCGAAGCGGCCGGCGCAGCACATGGAAGGCGCGTCGGACGCGGATGCCGCTGTGGAAGGGGACTCCGCTGCGGAAGGGGATGCGGGAGGCGACGCGACGGGGCGCAAGCCGGAGCTGGTGTCCTGACCCGCGAGTGCCCTGATCTGCGGGTTCTCGCTCCGGTGGGGCGGTGGGGACAACGGCGGTGAGAACGGCGGTGCCCGCGGGCACCGCCGTTTCGGCTTCTCCGCCTCCGCCCCTTGCACGACCGTCCCGCCACCACCCCAATGCTCCCCTCGCATCACTGCCCCCGCCGTCACCCCGACGCTCCCGCGGATGACCGTCCCGTGTCATCACCCCTCCGCCCCCCCCCCCCCGCGAATCACCGCACGCCCAGCCGGAAGCCCGTTTACGTCCGCTCCATGCCCGAACCTGTTTACATTCCGGAAATCCGGGCGTAGCCTCCAGGCGAAACCACAAGTTCGGGCATCAGTCGGAGGCGAACGGACATGTACGCACCGGAGCGGCAGCAGGAGATCCTTCGGCTCGCCCGTGACGGCGGCCGGGTCGACGTGCTGTCGTTGGCCGAGGAGTTCCAGGTCACGGCGGAGACGATCCGCCGCGACCTGAAGGCCCTGGACAGGGCCGGCCTCGTCCGCCGGGTCCACGGCGGCGCCATACCGGCCGGACGCCTCGACTTCGAGCCGGACCTCACCGAACGCGAGTCCACCTCGGCGGACGAGAAGGACCGCATCGCCAAGGCGGCCCTCACGGAACTGCCGGGCGAGGGCACGATGATCCTCGACGCCGGTACCACGGTCGCCCGTCTCGCCGCGGCCCTCCCGCTGGACGCCTCGCTCACCGTCGTCACGCACAGCCTCCCGATCGCGGCCCGCCTCGCGGACCACCCCGGTATGCAGCTCCACCTCGTCGGGGGGCGCGTACGGCACCGTACGCGCGCCGCCGTCGACGCCTGGGCGCTGCGGGCGTACGGCGAGATCCGGGCGGACGTCCTCTTCGTGGCCGCCAACGGCTTCTCCGCCGAGCACGGTCTGACCACCCCCGACCTCGCCGAGGCCGCGGTGAAGCGGGCGGCGATGGCGGCCGCCCGCCGCGTGGTGCTGCTCGCCGACTCCGCCAAGCACGGTCAGGAGCACTTCGCCCGCTTCGGCGACCTGAGCGACGTGGACCTGCTGATCACCGACAGCGGGCTGAGCCCCGAAGACACCGCCGCCATCGAGCGCGGCGGCACGGAAGTAGTACGCGCATGATCCTCACCGTCACTCCCAACCCGTCCCTCGACCGTACGTACGAGGTTCCTTCGCTGGAGCGCGGAGAGGTCATCCGCGCGCGCGGCGAGCGCATGGACCCGGGCGGCAAGGGAGTGAACGTCTCGCGTGCCGTGGCCGCCGCGGGGCGGCGCACGGTCGCCGTCCTGCCCCTGGGCGGCGCGCCGGGCGCGCTCGTCGCCGAACTGCTCGACGCGCAGGGCATCGAGGTCGCGCCGGTCCCGGTCGCCGGGGCCACCCGCTCGAACATCGCGCTCGCGGAGGCGGACGGCGTCCTGACGAAGATCAACGCGCCGGGTCCCGAACTGTCCGCGGCCGAGCAGGAGCTGCTCCTGGAGACGGTGCGCGCGCAGTCGCGCGGGGCCGACTGGATCGCCTGCTGCGGGAGCCTGCCGCGGGGCCTCGCTCCCTCCTGGTACGCCGACCTGGTCGCGCGGGCGCACGCCGCCGGTGTACGGATCGCGCTGGACACCTCCGGGCCCGCCCTGCTCGAAGCGCTGCGGGAACGGCCCGACGTGGTCAAGCCGAACGCCGAGGAACTCGCGGAGGCGGTCGGGCGCCCCCTGGCGACCGTCGGCGACGCGCTGAAGGCGGCCGAGGAGCTGCGCGAGATGGGCGCCCACGCGGTGCTCGCGAGCCTCGGCGCCGACGGGCAGTTGCTCGTGGACGGCGCGGGTGCCTGGTTCGCCGGGGCGCGTGTCGACGTCGTACGCAGCAACGTGGGTGCCGGTGACTCCTCGCTCGCCGGCTTCCTGATCGCCGGGGGCAGCGGCCCGGAGGCGCTCGCCTCCGCCGTCGCCCACGGCGCGGCCGCCGTCCAGCTGCCCGGCAGCGTGATGCCGACGCCGGCCGACCTGGACCCGGCGGCGGTCACCCTCACGGCGGAGGTCCCCACGGACCGCGAACTGACGGAGCCCGTGGCATGAACCTCCGTACGACGCCCGCGAACTCGAACCCGAACTCGAACCCGAACTCGGGCCCGAGGCCGAGTCCGAGTCCGAATCCGAGTGCGAACTCGGCACCGGCTCTGGCTCCGGCACCCGCACTGACACCGATTCCGACTTCGACCCCGACTTCGACCCCGACTTCGACCCCGACTTCGACTTCGACTGTGGCTCCGGCTCCGGCTCCGGCGTGGCGAGGCTCCCCGCTACTCGTCGCGGTCGACGGGAAGCGGGACGGCCCGTGCCGCTCCGTCACCCGGGGAGGACAGGGTCTGACCGGCCCTGACTCCGCCACCACCGCTGCCCCCCACAGCATCCCCGTCCCCCTTCTCGCCCACCCCACGCCCCGGGCGATACGCGTGCGAAGGAGCCCGCGATGAGCGACATGATCACCGCGGACCTGGTCGATCTCGACCTGTCCGCCGATACCAAGGAAGCGGCGGCTCGTGCCCTCGCCGAGCGCATGGTCGCCCTGGGCCGGGTGACCGACCTGGAGGGCTTCCTCGCCGACGTCGCCGCCCGTGAGGCGCAGATGCCGACCGGGCTCGACGGCGGCATCGGCATCCCGCACTGCCGCAGCGCGCACGTCACCGAGCCGACGCTCGCCTTCGGGCGCAGCGCCGCCGGGATCGACTTCGGCGCACCGGACGGTCCGGCCGACCTGATCTTCCTGATCGCGGCGCCCGCGGGAGCCGACGACGCTCACCTGACGATCCTGTCGTCGCTGGCCCGGCAGCTGATGAACGCCGAGTTCACCGCCGCGCTGCGGTCGGTGGGCGACGCGGGAGCCGCGGCGGCGCTGATCCGCGGCGAGGAGGCACCGGCGCGCGCCGACGGCGCATCAGGGGCGGTCACCGGTGCGGTGTCCGGGGCTGACTCCGAGGGCTCCGCCGCGGTGTCGGCGGCGGCCTCCGCCGACACCGCGGCGGTCGGTACGGCGCCGGGCGCGACGGACGGCTCCTCCGGTGCGGAGGGCACCTCCGGCGCGGGCGAGCGCCCTTTCCGGATCGTCGCCGTCACCTCCTGCCCGACCGGCATCGCGCACACGTACATGGCGGCCGAGTCGCTGGAGAACGCGGGCCGCGAGGCGGGCGTCGAGATCGTCGTGGAGACACAGGGCTCGGCCGGCTTCACCCGGCTCGACCCGGCGGTCGTCGCGGCGGCGGACGGTGTGATCTTCGCGCACGACGTGCCCGTACGTGACAAGGACCGCTTCGCCGGCAAGCCGACCGTCGACGTCGGGGTGAAGGCGGGCATCAACCGCCCCGCGGAACTCATCGGCGAGGTCCGTGGCAAGGCGGAGCGCGGCGAGGTCACCGCGGCGGCCGGCGCGGGCGGCACGCCGGTCGAGCGTGCCGGTGACTCCACCGAGGGCTACGGCGCCAAGCTGCGCAAGTGGCTGATGAGCGGTGTCAGTTACATGGTCCCGTTCGTCGCCGCGGGCGGTCTGCTGATCGCCCTCGGCTTCGCGATCGGCGGCTGGCAGGTCAACAAGGCACCGTCGGTCATGGACCAGTTCGTGTGGACCCAGACGGACAGCTGGGGCGCCCTGCTGTTCCAGATCGGCGGCGTCGCCTTCAACTTCCTCATCCCGGTGCTGGCCGGCTACATCGCCTACGGCATGGCGGACCGACCGGGCCTCGTTCCCGGCTTCGTCGGCGGCGCGATCTCCCTCACCATCAACGCGGGCTTCCTCGGTGGCCTCGCGGCCGGTCTGATCGCCGGTGGCGTCGTGCTGTCGATCCAGAAGGTGAAGATCCCGCCGGCGGTGCGCGGCATCATGCCGGTGGTGGTGATCCCGCTGATCTCCTCGGCGATCGTCGGATTCCTGATGTTCGTGGTGATCGGCAAGCCCATCGCCTCCGCGCAGCAGGGCCTCACCGACTGGCTGAACGGCCTCACCGGCTCCAACGCCGTACTGCTCGGCGCCCTGCTCGGCCTGATGATGTGCTTCGACCTCGGCGGCCCGGTCAACAAGGTCGCCTACACCTTCGCCACCGCCGGGATCGCCGTCGCGAGCCCCAGCGACTCGGCCATGAAGATCATGGCGGCCGTGATGGCGGCGGGTATGGTCCCGCCGCTGGCGATGGCGCTGGCCACGACCGTGCGCGGCAGGCTCTTCACACAGACCGAGCGCGAGAACGGCAAGGCCGCCTGGGTGCTGGGCGCCTCCTTCATCACGGAGGGCGCGATCCCGTTCGCGGCGGCCGACCCGCTGCGGGTCATCCCGTCCTCGATGGTGGGCGGCGCGCTCACCGGCGCGCTGTCGATGATCTTCGGCGCCACCCTGCGCGCCCCGCACGGCGGCATCTTCGTGGTCCCGCTGATCGGCAACCCGCTGCTCTACCTGGTCGCCATCGCCGCGGGTGTGTGCGCCACGGCGGCGCTGGTCGTCGTCCTCAAGGGCCTGCGCAAGCCGGCGGGCGGCGGCACGGCGGCAGACCCGGCGGAGGGCCCGGCCGCGGTGGCGGCGGAGCGCAAGCAGTCGGTGGCGGCGTAAGCGACCGGCGGGGACCTACGGACGGCCGCGGCCCGGCGGTGACAAGGCCGCGGCCGTCCGTGTGTCCCCACGTCCTCGCCTCGCCCCGGTGGCCCGGACCGGCCCGGCCGGCTTCCGGTCAGGAACTGCGGGCCGCGCGTCGCTCCATGGCGTCCCGTGCCGCGTCCTCGCTCGGGTAGACCTCGCACATGTGCCGCCCGTCGGGCGTCGCCGTGTGCTCGACCTCCCACAGGGCGATCTCCCGGCCGTCCCGCAGCAGGAACGCGTGCTCGTAGAGCGCGAAGCACAGAGCGGTGCGGCCCGCGCGGCAGGGCCGGCCGAAGGCCTGGGTGATCTGGTGGGCGAACGCCGTCGCCAGCAGGTCGGCCGTGTCCGCGCCGGGCCGGTCCGGGTTCTCCGCCCGGCGCAGCAGCCGGCGCGCATGGTCCGCCGAGTCGTCCGGGACGTAGGCATGCCGCGGCTGGAGGACCGGCGACAGCTGCACCGTCACCGGCAGTTCGAAGTCCGGGGCGTCCGGCGGCAGGGGCAGCCGGGCCGTGGCGGCGCGCAGCTCCTCCTCGTCGATGTACACCTCGTGCTGCGGGTCGCTGCCCGGCGCGGTGTTGTGGACGAGCTCCCACAGCGTGAGCGCGGAGCCGTCGGCGAGCAGCCACGTGTGCCGGTACGTCTCGCGGTGCAGCCCCGCGCTGTGGTGCGCGGAGTGCAGCGAACTGTCGTGCGCCAGCGCGCAGTCGAGGCGCCGGACCGTCTCGTCGGGCAGCTCGAAGGAGTTCAGCGCACGGCCGAGGAGTCGCGCGAGGTGCTCCTCCGGAGACTCGGGCGACTCGGGTGGTTCGTACGCTGCCGTCTCGTACGGAACGCTCAAGGTTTCTCCTGGCGTTGCTGCATGTCACCTTGTGGGTGCATACCGTAGCCCCTAGGTCGGACATCATGTCCGGGAACCGAGAAAACGTACGCAGGCAAAACGCGCGGGCCGCGCGGAATGTTCCCGCGCGGCCCGTGAATCGGTCAAAAATCGCTGGTCAAACGGAACTTTCGGTTCGCTGTCGGGCCCGTCGTCAGACCGCGCTGCCGGCGCCCCAGTCGCTCCAGGACATGTTCCAGCCGTTGAGCCCGTTGTCCGGCGCCACGGTCTTGTCGGGGGAGTTCTTGACGGTCACGACGTCACCGATGAGCGAGTTGTCGTAGAACCACTTGGCGCTGCTGGCGCTCTGCGCGCCTTGTACGTCGCTGAGTCCCACGCAGCCATGGCTGGTGCCGGTGCGACCGAAGGGCGGATTGCCCTTGTTGTACCAGTAGTTGCCGTGGATGAAGGTGCCGGACGCCGTCAGCCGCATGGCGTGCGGCACGTCCGGGATGTCGTACTCGCCACCCAGCCCGACCGTCCGGCTGTTCATGCGCGTCTGCGTGAACTTCTCGGAGATCACCATCTGCCCGTTGTACGTGGTGTGCTCCGGGCTGCCCGACGAGATCGGGACCGTCTTGACGGTCTTGCCGTCGCGCACGACCGTCATCGTCTGCGTGTCGACGTCGACCGTGGAGACCTGCGAGCGGCCGATGGTGAAGGTGACGGTCTTCTTCTGCACCCCGTAGACGCCGTTCGCGCCCTGCACGCCGTCCAGGTCGATCTTCATCGTGACCTTGGAACCGGCCTGCCAGTACTGCTCCGGCCGGAAGTCCAGCCGCTGTGCGCCGAACCAGTGTCCGGCCACCTGCTGTCCGCTGCTGGAGGTGACCGTGATGTGCGACTGCACGGCCTTGGTGTCGGTGATGGCCTTGTCGAAGGTGAACGACACCGGCATCCCGACACCTACCGTGGTGCCGTTGTCGGGCGTGTAGGTGCCGATGAAGCTGTTCGACGAGGAGACGGTGGTGAAGATGGAGTTGGCGGCGGCGGTGCGGCCGTCGGCGTCCTTCGCGGTCGCCGATATCTCGTACTTCGTGCCGCGCTCCAGCTGCTCCTTCGGCTTCCAGTTGCGGCCGCCCGCCGACAGGGAGCCCGGTACGGCCTGTCCCGTCCCCGCCACCGTCATCTTCACGTCGGTCAGCGTGCCGTCGCTGACCTGTACGCCGGTCGAGTTGATCGACGCGTCGGTCGAGCCGTCCTTGGCCGAGATGGCGATCTTCGCCGTGGACGTCTTGACGGAGGTCTTGCCACCCTTGTCGTCGCTCCTGGCGTTGGCGCTGCCACCGCAGGCGGTGAGGGTGAGGGCGCCGACCATCAGGGCGGCACAGGCCCCCAGGACGCGCCGCGCTGCCATGTCCGGCGTTTTCACGATCTGCTCCAGATTTATGTGATGTACGTGGTCCGCTCCAGTACGTGAAGAAGGAGGGGCCGGGGGGCGGGTGAGGTTCCCGGCGTCCCGCCCTGGGCGCCATCACGTGACACAACCGGGACAATCGCGCCGCCCCCCCCGCAGCGCCCCCCTCGCACCGCCCCGCCGACTCCGGTGGCCCGAGACCGCGTTCGCGCCCTCAGGCTCCCGGTCCCCGGCCGTCGGTCCCGTACAGCGCCTCGTACGACGGCCATCGGCCGCCCGGTCCGTCCACCGGCTCGGCGGCCCGCACGGCGCGCACGATCGCCCGCGTCACCAGGTCCGCGCCCGCCGCGAGGATCTCGTTCAGCGCGAGTGGGTTCGCGGCGTCGAGCGGACGCGCCCCCGTCGCCAGCGCGAACACCGTGTCCCCGTCGTTGAGCAGGTGCACCGGCCGTACGGCACGCGCGATCCCGTCGTGTGCCGTGCCCGCCAGCTTCTGGGCCTGCGCCTTCGACAGTTCGGCGTCGGTGGCGACCACCGCGAGTGTGGTGTTCAGCGGAGGGGGCGCGTTGCGCGCGGCCGACTCGGCGAGACGCCGGCGCGCGGCCTCGTGCACCCGCGCCTGCGGAGGGTTCACGCGCCCCTGGAACAACTCCCCGTAGAGCACGCCCGTCTCCGGGTCCGTCACCGACCCCGCCGCGTTGGCCACCACCAGCGCGGCCACCGTGATCCCCGAGTCCAGGACGGTGCTCGCGGTGCCGATGCCGCCCTTCAACGATCCCGCCACGGCTCCGGTACCGGCACCCACGCATCCCTCCGGCACGGGGGCACCCGGTGCGCCCGCCGCGGCGGCCTCGACCGCGGCCCGTCCGACGGCCGCGTCCGGCCTGGCCCGGAAGTCGCCGCCCCGCCCCAGGTCGAAGACGCAGGCGGCGGGCACCACCGGCACGACCTGCGTCGGATCCGGGCCGACGGACACGCCGCGCCCTCGCTCCTCCAGCCACGCCATCACTCCCGACGCGGCGTCGAGCCCGTAGGCGCTGCCGCCGGTCAGCACGATCGCGTCGACCCGCCGCACCAGGTTGCGCGGGTCGAGGGCGTCGGTCTCCTTCGTGCCGGGACCGCCGCCGCGCACGTCCACGGCGGCGACGGCGCCGCCCTCCGGGGCGAGTACGACCGTGGTGCCGGTGAGCCAACCGTCGCCGGTGCGCGTCGCGTGTCCCACCCGTACGCCGGCGATGTCCGTCAGAGCGTCAACTGTCATGGGGATCAGTGTCGCTCCGCGCGGGCCGGACGCGCCCGAGGTGTCAGGCGACCGGGGTGGTCGCCTTCGCCGTGGTCCCTCGCGCGTTCGCGCGTGCCGTCAGCAGCGTGCCGACCACCACCGACAGCGCCGAGACGACGCCTGCCGCGAGCACCGCCCAGTCACCGAGGAAGGTGCAGCAGATCACCAGCAACGCCGTGGTCGGCAGCACCAACTGCTGGGAGATGCCCACCTTGAAGTGGCGTGAGTGCAGGGCCCACAGGGCGATCAGATAGAGCGCCGTCGGCAGCGTCACGGCGGCCGAGGCGGCCAGGGTGGAGATGTGCGCCGTGCCGACCGCCTGCTCGACCGCGACCTCCAGGCCCGCGCCGATCGCGGCCGCCGCGGCGAGAATCAGGTAGTGGCCGTAGCCCCACAGGAACGAGTCCCGGCTGGTCCGCAGATGTGCGTGGATCGGCACCACGAAGTAGATCCACCAGGCGCAGAACACGATCAGCAGACCACCGGCCGCGATCGGCAGCAGCTCGCCCAGCGCACTGTGCTCGTCCACGGCCGTCTTCACCGCGACGGTGGCCGCGGCGACCGACTCGCCGAGCACGATGATCGTGAACAGGCCGTACCGCTCGGCGATGTGGTGCGGATGCCAGGACGTGGTGAAGTTCTTCTCCGCGTACAGCGGCACACACATCTCCGCGACCGCCATCACCAGGAACAGCCAGGAGCGGGCGGATTCCGGCAGCAGGACCAGGCCCACCCAGCCGATCTGGCAGATCACCACACCGCCCACGTACCGCAGTGCCGTGGTCCGCTCCGCGCCCTCGGCGCATCGCGCGGCCCGCAGCCACTGCGTGGCCATCGCCAGCCGCATGATCACGTAGCCGAGCAGGACGACGGCGAAGTCGTGCTCGTCGAAGGCCTTCGAGATCCCGGCGGCCAGCACCAGGACTCCGGCGATCTGGAGGAGGGTGACGATCCGGTAGAGGGCGTCGTCGTTGTCGTAGGCCGAGGCGAACCAGGTGAAGTTCATCCAGGCCCACCAGATGGCGAAGAACACCATCGCGTAGTTCAGGATGCCCTGGCCGACGTGCCCCTCGGCGAGGGCGTGCACGAGTTGGACGCCCGCCTGCGCGATGGCCACGACGAAACACAGGTCGAAGAAGAGCTCCAGCGAGGAGGCGACGCGGTGCGCCTCGTCGCGGCGGCGCGCGGTGAGTCTGCGCAGCGGTCTGTGGTGTGCGGGCTGCGGAGCCGAACTGGACGTCATGAGTCCAAGCACATCAGATGCGTCCCGAAAATTCTTGTGACCGGATTCACAAGAGGTGGGCGGTCCGGGCCCGGGGCGCCCGTGCCCCGGACGACGGTGGCCGGCGGAGCCGTACCCTGGAGGCATGACCACCGCCTCCGCCCCCGAGCCGCGCGACCCGAAGGCCGCGCTGATCTTCGACGACCCGCTGGACCGCCCGTCCGCGGACGACACGGACCGCGGGTGGGGCGAGCGGCCGGGCGGCGACGGCGACAGCGTGGCGGACCTGAAGCGCTTCCTCGACGAGAAGCCGCCCCACCACATCTGAGCCTGCGCCGCGCCGACCGCCGTCGGCCCTACCTTGCGTCGTGGCCGGAACCGCGCTGCGCGACGAGGGCGTCGCGGATCTCCTTGAGGACCTCCAGCTCGGTCAGCTCGACGACCTCGTGCGTGCCCTCCTTCGCCTTCTTGCGGGCCTCTTGCCGGGCCAGGTACTTCGACATCGGCAGGACCATCAGGAAGTACACGATCGCCGCGGTGATCACGAAGGTCAGGGTGGCGCCGAGCACCGACCCCCACAGCAGCCGGATTCCCTGGTCGCCCTTGCAGGACGCGCTCAGACAGGAGCTGTAGGCGTCGAGGTTCTGTGTCCCGATCGTGCCCACCAGCGGGTTGATGATGCCCTTCACCAGCGAGTTGACGATGTTGGTGAAGGCGGCGCCGATCACCACCGCTACTGCCAGATCGACGACGTTTCCGCGCATCAGGAAGGCCTTGAAGCCCTGCCAGACGCTCGGTTCCTTCTTCTCGCTCACCTCTTGGCCTCTTCTCGCGTGCACAGGCTGTGGAACAAAAACGCTCCGCAACCTACGTCAGGGCTAGGCCATTGCGTCCAACGGGGTCGCCCCAACGAGGGACTTGACACGAATTCCCACAGGATGTGGACCGTACGCCTCAGCCCAGCGTCACCGCCAACCGCGCCGTCGTGCCGGCTCCCACGAGCCGCACCGCGGTGGCGCGCTCCACGGACAGCACCACCAGGGCGCCGCCGTCGGTCGTGTCGTCCTCCTGCGCCGGAACCTTCGTCACCAGCGCGCCACGGGCGACCACGCGGGCGTCACCGCCCGTCGCCGTCTGCGTGGCGGCGATGACGTCCACCCGGTCGCCGGGCCGCAGCAGCCGTACCGTCGCCGCGTCGGCGATCCGCACCGGAGCCGTGACCCGCTCGGCGGCGTGGCGCCCGCGCGCCGGACCGCCGCCCACCGACCGCGCGGCGGCGGGCGACGAGCCCGGGGTCGGGACGGTGGTGGCTCGCTCCGGTTGTCCGCGGAGCCGGTCGGTGTCCCGTGGGCCCGCCGCCACGAGCGCGGCGGCGGTGACGGCGAGACCGAGCGCGAGGGCCCGCCCTCGGTGCCGCACCAGCCGGTGCAGCCGGTACCGCGCGCCGCGTACGCGCACGGGAGCGAAGTGGGGCACCTCGCAGGTGGCGGGGGCATCCGCGCCGGGCGGGCGAGTGAGGGACGGGGCGGGGGAGGGGGAAAAGGGGGCGGGGGAGGGGGAAAAGGGGGCGGGAGAAGGGGAAAAAGGGGTGGGAGGAGGCGGAAGGGGAGAGCGCGGGAGGGGTGGAGGGAGGGCCATGGGAGTCACCGCCTGTGACGAGGGATCGGTCTGCGAACCCACGATGAGGCTTCGGGCCGTCGCCCGCCGGAGCCGGTGGGCTACCGACGGGTTGTGGACAACTCCCTCACCCGAACGAGACGTTCAGCCTGCCCGTAGGCCCCTCCCGCGCGGCCCGGCTGCGGCGGCTCGAACGCCCGGCCGCGGCCGCGCGGACACCCGTCCCCGTCCCCGACCGCGCGAACACCCGTCCCCGACCGCGGCTGCGGCGGCGCGAACACCCGTCCCTGGCCCTGGCCCTGGCCCCGGCTACGCCTACGGCAGCGTGAACCCCGGATCCATCCCGCCGAGCGCCGTCGTGCACAGACAGTCCCGCTCCTCGGTGGAGGGCAGAGCGGCCACCGCGTCGAACAGCACCCCGCGCAGCCGGTCCACGTTCGCGGCGAACACCCGCAGCACGTCGTCGTGCGAGACGCCCTCCCCGGACTCGGCGCCGGCGTCCAGGTCCGTGACCAGGGTCATGGTCGTGTAGCAGAGCTCCAGTTCACGGGCGAGCGTCGCCTCGGGGTGGCCGGTCATGCCCACCACCGACCAGCCCTGGGCCTGGTGCCACAGCGATTCGGCGCGGGTCGAGAAGCGCGGTCCCTCGACCACCACGAGCGTGCCGCCGTCCACCGGCTCCCAGTCCCGCCCGCGCGCGGCCTTCAGCGCGGCCGCGCGTCCGGCGGGGCAGTAGGGGTCGGCCAAGGACACGTGCACCACGTTCGGCACCGTGCCGTCGGGCAGCGGCAGCCCGTCGAAGTACGTACCGACCCGGGACTTCGTGCGGTCGACCAGCTGGTCCGGCACGAGCAGCGTGCCCGGCCCGTACTCGGGGCGCAGGCCGCCCACGGCACACGGGCCGAGGACCTGGCGCACGCCGACCGAGCGCAGCGCCCACAGGTTGGCCCGGTAGTTGATGCGGTGCGGCGGCAGATGGTGGCCGCGTCCGTGCCGGGGCAGGAAGGCCACGCGCCGGCCGGCGATCTCGCCGAGGAAGAGGGAGTCGCTGGGCGGCCCGTAGGGCGTGTCCACCTCGATCTCCGACACGTCCTCCAGGAACGAGTAGAAGCCGGAGCCGCCGATTACACCGATCTCTGCGTTCGCCATGGCCAGCACAGTAGCGGGCGCCGCCCGGCCGGTGACGGGCGGCACCGGAGACGCCGAAGACCCTGTCGTCCGGTGACGACAGGGTCCTGTGTGCGCGTCCTAGGCGGCGGAGCTGCCGGTCGAGGAGCTGGAGCTCGACGACTTCGTACTCGACGACTTCGTGTCCGAGGACGACGAGGACGACGAGGTCGAGGACGACGTGTCCGAGGACGTCGACGACTTCGACGTGGCCGGCGAGGTGCTCGACGAGGAGCCGCGGCTGTCGTTCCGGTAGAAGCCGGAGCCCTTGAAGACAATGCCGACGGCGGAGAACACCTTCTTCAGGCGGCCACCGCAGTTGGGGCACTCGGTCAGGGCGTTGTCGGTGAACTTCTGCACCGCCTCGAGGCCCTCGCCGCACTCGGTGCACTGGTACTGATAGGTGGGCACTGTCTTCCTCCTGGCACTCTCACTCAATGAGTGCTAACGACGATCCATACTGACGTATTCCCGGGGATCAGTCCACCGTCACCGGCGCGCGGTGACCGACGCCACGTGCGACGGTACGGCTGCGCGGCCCGGTCGCGAGGCGTGACCGCAGAGCCAGCAGGGTGATCAGGGCGAGCAGGGTGCCGCCCGCCGGCACCAGGAATCCGGTGCCGTTCCCGACCCGGTCCTCCAGCTGTCCGGCGACCGTGACGGCGGCCGCCTGGCCGAGTGCCACCGCGCCGGTCAGCCAGGTGAAGGCCTCGGTGCGGGCCCCCGCCGGGACCAGCCCCTCGACCAGCGTGTAGCCGGTGATCAGGGCGGGCGCGATGCACATGCCGACCAGCAGCCCGAGACCGGCGAGGACCAGGGTCGAGTGCGCGGCCCACAGTCCGGAGGCGGTCAGCGCGAGCGCCGCGTATCCGAGGACCAGGCGTCGCTGCGGGGCGGCCCGCCAGGCGATCGCTCCGCAGACGAGGCCGGAGAGCATGTTGCCGGCGGCGAACACCCCGTACAGGACACCGTTCAGACCGGGCTCGCCGATCGACTCGGTGAACGCGGCCAGCGAGACCTGCATGCCGCCGAAGACGGAACCGATGCCCAGGAAGGTCACGATCAGCACGCGGACGCCGGGGACGCGCAGGGCGGAGGCGTGCTCCACGCGCGCGTGGCCCGCGCCGGAGACGGGCGGCTGGGTGCTCTTCTGCGCGGCGAACAACAGACCGCCGACCAGGGTCAGCGAGGCCTCCGTGACCAGGCCCGCCGCCGGGGTCACCGTGGTGCACAGGGCGGTGGCGAGCAGGGGCCCGAAGACGAAGGTCAGCTCGTCCGTGACGGACTCGAAGGCCGCCGCGGTCGTCATCAGGGGGGAGTCCTGGAGCGTCACGCCCCAGCGGGCGCGCACCATGGGCCCGATCTGCGGAACCGAGGCGCCGGTGGGCACGGCCGCCACGAACAACGCCCACAGCGGGGCGTGCGCCAGCGCGAGCGCCGTGAGGGCCAGCCCCGAGGCCGTGTGCACGAGGACACCGGGAAGCAGTACGGCGCGCTGCCCGTAGCGGTCGGCGAGGCGGCCGCTGTAGGGGGCGAACAGCGCCATGGAGACGCCGGTGACGGCCGCGGCGGCGCCTGCCGCGCCGTAGGAGCCGGTGGTGTGCTGCACGAGCAGGACGATGGAGATCGTGAGCATCGCGAACGGCTGGCGTGCGGCGAAGCCGGGCAGCAGGAACGTCCAGGCGCCGCGGGTGCGCAGCAGCTGTCCGTATCCGGGGCGGGAGGAGGAGACCGGCGAGTTCTTCGACGGCTCCGTGGTGACCGTGGATGCCACGGCCCGTGCCTTTCTGCCGCCTGGTAGCGCGCCCGTGCGGGGGCACCGAGAGCTGTCCTCTTGCGCGGAACTGCGGTAGATGCCGGCGCCCACTGCGGGGGCGTTCCGACCGCCATACGGTCGCGCCAGCTCTGCGTCAGGCAGAGTTGGTTCGATCAAGGTGAGCCTTCATCGTACAGGGAACGATGTCCTGCACGCCTGTGAAAACGAGCACCACGGCCGCTGTTCACCTGTGATCGGCGGGAGTGTGAACCGTACGAAACACGCTTTTAACGCGCGCCGCCCGCGCCCCGCCCGTCATCCGTGCCCCGATCGACGCCTGTGCCCCGGCCGTCACCCGCGCCCCGGCCGCCCCCGGTGCGCCGACCGCCTCGACCGCCTCGACCGCCTCGACCGCTTCCCGCCGCCCGAGCGCCCCCCGTCCCGCGGGGGCCGTTCGCGCCCAGCCACCCGGCCAGCTTGCCGCCGCGGCCCACCGCGCGCAGTCGCCGCTCCGCCGCGTCGCGGACCGGGTCCGTGGCCACCACGAGCAGTTCGTCGCCGCGCCGCAGCACGGTCGCCGGCAGCGGAACGAACGATTTCCCGTCGCGGACGACGAGGGTGACCGCGGCCCCGGCCGGCAGCCTCAGCTCGTCGACCTCGACGCCGTGCATCTTGGACCCGGCCGGGATCTCGACGGACAGCAGATGTCCGCGCAGCCGTTCCAGGGGTGCCGACTCGATGCCGAGGTCGGCGGCCTCGGAGTCTTCACCGAGCCGCAGCTTGCGGGCCAGCCACGGCAGTGTCGGCCCCTGGACCAGGGTGTAGACGACGACCAGGACGAAGACGATGTTGAAGATGCGACGGCTGGCGTCGACGCCGTTCACCATGGGGATCGTCGCCAGGATGATGGGTACGGCGCCGCGCAGGCCGGCCCAGGACATCAGCGTCTGCTCCTGCCACGGGACCCGGAACGGCCCGAGGCACAGCACGACGCTCAGCGGTCGCGCGACCATGGTCAGCACGAGGCCGATGACGAGGGCGGGCCAGACGTCGTCGCCCAGCTCGTGCGGGGTGACCAGCAGGCCGAGCAGGACGAACATGCCGATCTGGGCGATCCAGCCGAGCCCCTCGGCGAATCCGCGGGTGGCGGGCCAGTGCGGCAGCTTGGCGTTGCCCATGATCATCGAGGCGAGGTAGACGCCCAGGAAGCCGCTGCCGTGCGCCAGGGATCCCGCCGCGTACGCCATGACGGCGATCGCCATGACGGCGATCGGGTAGAGGCCGGAGGCGGGCAGGGCGACGTGCCTGAGGCCCCAGGCGCCCAGCCAGCCCACCGCTAGGCCGATGGCGGCGCCGATGGCCAGCTCCAGCGCGATCTCGCCCAGCAGGACGTACCAGTGCGCGAACGGGCCCGCGGTGGAGAACGAGACGACCAGGATGACCACGGGGGCGTCGTTGAAGCCGGACTCCGCCTCCAGGGTGCCCTTCACCCGCGAGGGGAGGGGAATCCTCCGCAGTACCGAGAACACCGCCGCCGCGTCCGTCGAGGACACCACCGCCCCGATGATGAGCGCCTGCCGCCATTCCAGCCCGATCAGGTAGTGCGCGCCTGTCGCCGTGACCCCGACGCTCACCGCGACCCCAGCCAGCGCCAGCACGGAGGCGGCCGGCAGGACCGGCTCGATCTCCTTCCACTTCGTGCCCAGGCCACCCTCGGCCAGGATCACGACCAGGGCCGCGTACCCGATGACCTGGGTCAGCTCGGCGTTGTCGAAGTGGATGTCGCCGACGCCGTCCTGGCCCATGAGGATGCCGATGCCCAGGTACACGAGCAGGCTGGGGAGCCCGCTGCGCGAGGAGATCCGGACCGCTGCGACGGCGACGAGCAGGACGAGCGAGCAGAGCAGGAGGAGCTGGTTGAGGTGGTGGACAGTCAGCGGCCGTTCCTTCCGTGGCTCACGCGGAGCGCGAGGGCGCATACGTGGGGGCGCAATACGTACATCGGTCACGACGCTCGCGCGCCGCACCCCCAAGTACTTCGTTACCTTACCTAACTCTTGACGATTTCTTGACGCTTGCCGAGGCAAGATCGAACGTCCGTCCGCGCTTGTTCCCGACTCCGCGTCCAGTGGCTCGGGGCCCTGCGCCTATGGTTGCTCCAGCACTCCAGGACCGCCTGCCGCTCGCGTTAGGACAGCAAGGACAGCGATGCCCCCCAACACCACCGCCACAACGGGTGACAAGCCTGGCAAGTCCGGCAGGAAGAAGGGGCGCAAAGGCCGCCTCCTCGTGCTCGTGCTCGTGCTGGCCATCATCGGAGGCGTGGCCTACGGGGCGTACTGGTCCATCAGCACCGTCCGGGCCTCCTTCCCGCAGACCACGGGATCGATAACCCTCCAGGGCCTCTCGGGGCCCGTCGACGTCAAGCGGGACGGCTACGGCATCCCGCAGGTCTACGCCTCCTCCGACGAGGACCTGTTCATGGCGCAGGGCTACGTCCAGGCGCAGGACCGGTTCTACGAGATGGACGTGCGTCGGCACATGACCTCCGGCCGTCTGTCGGAGATGTTCGGCAAGGACCAGGTCGAGAACGACGAGTTCCTGCGCACCCTGGGCTGGGACCGGGTCGCCAAGGTGGAGTACGACACGAAGCTGTCGCCCTCCACGAAGAAGTACCTCCAGGCGTACGCCAAGGGAGTCAACGCCTACCTCGCGGGCAAGGACGGCAAGGACCTCTCCCTGGAGTACGCGGCGCTGGGCTTCACCAACGACTACAAGCCAGCGCAGTGGACCCCGGTCGACTCGGTCTCCTGGCTGAAGGCGATGGCCTGGGACCTGCGCGGCAACATGCAGGACGAGATCGACCGCGCGCTGATGACCAGCCGCCTCGACGCCCAGCAGATCGCCGCCCTGTACCCGGAGTACCCGTACGGCCGGAACCAGGCCATCGTGCAGGAGAGCCAGTACGACGAGCTGGCCGGCACCTTCGGTGAGGACGGCGCCACGAGCGGCTCGGGCGGCACGGACCCGAGCGGCACGGGCGATTCCGCCTCCACGGCCGGTACGGCCCTGGAGGGCCAGCTCTCGGGCCTCTACGACGTCCTGGACGACCTCCCCACGGCCGTCGGCGTGAACGGCAACGGCATCGGCTCCAACTCCTGGGTCGTCTCCGGCGCCCACACCATCACCGGCAAGCCGCTGCTGGCCAACGACCCGCACCTGTCGGCCGCGCTGCCGTCCGTCTGGTACCAGATGGGCCTGCACTGCCGCGCGGTCTCCAGCAAGTGCCAGTACGACGTCACCGGCTACACCTTCGCGGGCATGCCCGGCGTGGTCATCGGCCACAACGGGAACATCGCCTGGGGCATGACCAACTCCGGTGTCGACGTCACCGACCTCTACCTGGAGAAGCTCACCGGCGACGGCTATCTGTACAACGGCAAGGAGAAGGCCTTCGAGACCCGCGAGGAGACCATCGAGGTCGCCGGTGGCGAGTCCAAGAAGATCGTCGTGCGGAAGACCAACAACGGACCCCTGCTGTCCGACCGCGACGACGAGCTCGTCAAGGTCGGCAAGAAGGCCACCGTGACCACCGCGGCGCCCGACCGGGGCGACGGCTACGGCATCGCCCTGAAGTGGACCGCCCTCGAACCGGGCACCTCCATGGACGCCGTCTTCGCGATGGACAAGGCGGCCGACTGGAGCGACTTCCGGGCCGCCGCCCAGAAGTTCGACGTCCCCTCGCAGAACCTCGTCTACGCCGACACCGCGGGCCACATCGGCTACACGCTGCCCGGAAAGATCCCCACGCGCGCGAAGGGCGACGGTTCGATCCCGGCGCCTGGCTGGAACTCCAGCTACCGGTGGACCGGCTACATCGACTTCGACAAGCTGCCCTACGAGTACGACCCGAAGCGCGGCTACATCGTCACCGCCAACCAGGCCGTGATCGACAAGGACAAGTACCCCTACACGCTCACCACGGACTGGGGCTACGGCACCCGCAGCCAGCGGATCACCAGCCTGATCAAGCAGAAGATCGACGGTGGCGGCAAGATCTCCACCGACGACATGCGCCAGATGCAGATGGACAACTTCAGCGAGATCGCCGGCTGGCTCGTCCCGACACTGCTCAAGATCGACATCGACGACCCGGACGTCCGCCAGGCGCAGAAGCTCCTCGCGGGCTGGGACTACACCCAGGACGCCGACTCGGCGGCCGCCGCCTACTTCAACTCGGTCTGGCGCAACATCCTCAAGCTCGCCTTCGGCAACAAGCTGCCCAAGGAGCTGCGGGTCGAGGGCCAGTGCCTGTACGTCGACCCGGTCAACACCACCGGTCCCGCGGACGCCACCACGAAGGTGCGCGAGTGCGGCCAGCGCGCCGCCGACCAGGCGCAGCCGGACGGCGGCGACCGCTGGTTCGAGGTGGTGCGCAAGCTGATGGACGACGAGAACAGCGACTGGTGGACGACGCCCGCGTCGGGCACGCGCCCCCCGGCCCACGACCGCGACGGGCTGTTCAAGCGCGCGATGATCGACGCCCGCTGGGAGCTGACCGCCAAGCTCGGCAAGGACATCGACACCTGGAGCTGGGGCCGGCTGCACCGCCTGTTCCTGAAGAACCAGACCCTGGGCACCGCGGGCCCCGGCTTCCTCCAGTACGCCCTCAACCGCGGCCCCTGGGAGCTCGGCGGCGGCGAGGCGACGGTCGACGCGACCGGATGGAACGCGGCCGGCGGCTACGGCGTCGTGTGGGTGCCGTCGATGCGGATGGTGGTCAACCTCGACGACCTCGACAAGTCGAAGTGGATCAACCTCACCGGCGCCTCCGGGCACGCCTACAGCGCGCACTACACCGACCAGACGGACAAGTGGGCCGCCGGCGAGCTGCTGCCCTGGTCGTTCTCGGGCAAGGTGGTCGACGACAGCACGAGCGACACCCTGGTGCTGAAACCGTGAGTCAGACGTTCCCGAAGCGGCGCACGGCCGACGGTGTCACCACCGCGTGGACCGGCCGGTCGTGCGCCTCTTCCGGAACGTGCGCGACCACCTCGCGGTCGTAGAGAAGCACCACGAGGGCGGGGTGCGCGCCCGAGCGCTCCAGCCGGGCGAGCACCCGGTCGTACGAGCCCCCGCCGCGTCCCAGGCGCATGCCGCGCGTGTCGACGGCGAGCCCCGGCAGGAGCACCACGTCGGCGCTCGCCACGGCCTGCGGACCCAGCCGCTCGCCCGTGGGTTCGAGCAGCGCCATCTTCCCGCCGTGCCGCACGCGCGCGAGGGATTGCGCACCGGCGTAGCCGCCCCAGTCCAGATCGTTGTCGGGCAGCAGCGCCGGGAGCAGCACCCGTACCCCCCGCGCGCGCAGCGCGTCCAGAAGCGCCGGTGTCGAGGGCTCGCTCCCCACCGAGAGGTACGCGGCCACCGTGCGCGCCCGGGCCAGCTCGGGCAGCTCCAGCGCGCGGTCCGCGAGGGCGACCCCCGCCGCCTGCACGGCATCCTCCGTCAACCTGCTTCTCACCTGGAGGAACTCTCGCCGCAACATTCGCTTGTCAGACTCGGCCGGAGACCTGCCGTGACTCATCCGATGCTCCCGTAATCGTTGCAATATGCTCATATGAGCATGAATTAACCGGAGCCTCAGATTCGCTGCAAAGACACCGGATAAGGTGTCGGCCATGACCCAGTCGCACCCCAGGATCAGCAAGGCTGTCATCCCCGCGGCGGGCCTCGGTACCCGGTTCCTGCCGGCCACCAAGGCCACTCCCAAGGAGATGCTGCCGGTCGTCGACAAGCCGGCGATCCAGTACGTGGTCGAGGAGGCCGTCTCCGCCGGTCTGGACGACGTCCTCATGATCACGGGCCGCAACAAGCGCCCGCTCGAGGACCACTTCGACCGCAACTACGAGCTGGAGTCCGCCCTCCAGAAGAAGGGCGACGCCAGCAGGCTCGCCAAGGTCCAGGAGTCCAGTGACCTCGCGACCATGCACTACGTGCGACAGGGCGACCCCAGGGGCCTCGGCCACGCGGTCCTGTGCGCGGCCCCGCACGTCGGCCACGAGCCCTTCGCGGTCCTGCTCGGCGACGACCTCATCGACCCCCGCGACCCGCTGCTCCAGCGCATGGTCGAGGTCCAGGAGCAGCGCGGCGGCAGCGTCATCGCGCTCATGGAGGTCGCCCCCGAGCAGATCCACCTCTACGGCTCCGCGGCCGTCGAGGCCACCGAGGACGGCGACGTCGTCCGGGTGACCGGCCTGGTCGAGAAGCCGGACCCGGTGGACGCCCCGTCGAACTACGCGGTCATCGGCCGCTACGTCCTCGACCCGCACATCTTCGACATCCTGCGCATGACCGAGCCGGGCCGCGGCGGCGAGATCCAGCTCACCGACGCCCTCCAGCAGCTGGCGCAGGACGAGAAGGTCGGCGGACCGGTGCACGGCGTGGTCTTCAAGGGCCGCCGCTATGACACCGGCGACCGCGGCGACTACCTGCGTGCCATTGTCCGACTCGCGTGCGAACGTGAAGACCTGGGCCCGGACTTCCGGACCTGGCTTCGCAGTTACGTCACCGAGGAGATGCAGCAACCTTGAGCAGCGCCGCGCCCCGCACCACCGGCCAGGCCCCCCTCTGGTCGGTGGACGAGCACCTGGCGGACATCCTCGCCACCGTCCGCCCCCTGGAACCCATCGAGCTGCAACTCCTCGACGCCCAGGGCTGCGTCCTGGTCGAGGACGTCACGGTGCCGCTGTCGCTGCCGCCGTTCGACAACAGCTCCATGGACGGTTACGCGGTGCGGGTCGCGGATGTCGCCGGCGCGAGCGAGGAGTTCCCGGCCGTCCTGGACGTCGTCGGGGACGTCGCGGCGGGTCAGGCCGACCTGCTGCACGTCGGCCCCGGCCAGGCCGCCCGCATCATGACGGGCGCCCCGCTGCCGCCCGGCGCCGAGACCGTCGTCCCCGTGGAGTGGACCGACGGCGGACTCGGCGAGGGCCCCGTCGACGCGATGCCCGCGCGCAGCCTCGTACCCCAGGCCGCCTCAGGGCACGTGCGCGTGCACCGGCCCGCCGAGGCCCGCGCGCACGTGCGGGCCAAGGGCAGCGACGTGCGGGCGGGTGACCGTGCCCTGGAGGCCGGCACCGTCCTGGGGCCGCCGCAGATCGCCCTGCTCGCCGCGATCGGCCGCGGCACGGTCCGGGTGCGCCCCCGCCCGCGCGTGGTCGTGATGTCCACCGGCAGCGAGCTCGTCCAGCCCGGCGAGGAGCTTGGCAGCGGCCAGATCCACGACTCCAACAGCTTCGCCCTCACCGCGGCCGCCCGCGACGCCGGCGCCATCGCCTACCGGGTGGGCGCCGTCGCCGATGACGCCGAGACCCTCCGGTCCACCATCGAGGACCAGCTCGTCCGCGCCGACCTCATGGTCACCACGGGCGGCGTCAGCGTGGGCGCGTACGACGTCGTCAAGGAGGCCCTGTCGCACGTCGGGGACGAGGACGAGGAGGGCAGCGGCATCGAGTTCCGTAAGCTCGCCATGCAGCCCGGCAAGCCGCAGGGCTTCGGCTCCATCGGCCCCGACCACACCCCGCTGCTGGCACTGCCCGGCAACCCGGTGTCGTCGTACGTCTCCTTCGAGCTGTTCGTCCGGCCGGCCATCCGCGCCCTCATGGGCCTCGAGGACGTCCACCGGCCCACCACGCGCGCGACGCTCACCGCGGACAAGGCGCTGACCTCGCCGGAGGGCCGCCGGCAGTTCCTGCGCGGCACCTACGCCGACGGCGCCGTCCAGCCGGTCGGGGGTGCCGGATCCCACCTGGTCGCCGCCCTCGCGCACGCCGACGCGCTGATCGTCGTCCCCGAGGACGTGACGTCCGTCGAGCCCGGCACCGAGGTCGAGGTCGTCCTGCTCGGCTGAGCCCGCGCGCGTACACGTTCGCCGGACGGTCCTGCCCCGTGGCGCGTCTCGGCTTGGCGGTAGCGTGTCGCGCACAACAGGTCCGTGCGCCGCACCGCGACGGGCCCGGACCGGGAGCGCCACACACCATGACCGTGCCTTCCCGGGGGGAGACCCCCGGACCTGTGCAGGACCGACTGACGCACCTCGACGACGCGGGCGCCGCCCGCATGGTCGACGTGTCCGACAAGGACGTGAGCGCGCGTACCGCCCGTGCCAGCGGCCGCGTCCTCGTCTCGCCCCGTGTGGTCGAGCTGCTGCGCGGCGAGGGGATGCCCAAGGGTGACGCCCTGGCCACCGCGCGGATCGCGGGCATCATGGGCGCCAAGCGCACCCCCGAGCTGATCCCGCTGTGCCACCCGTTGTCGGTGTCCGGTGTGAAACTGGATCTGTCGGTCGCGGACGACGCCGTGGAGATCCTGGCCACGGTGCGCACGACGGACCGCACGGGCGTCGAGATGGAGGCCCTCACCGCGGTCTCCGTCGCCGCGCTCACCGTGATCGACATGGTCAAGGCGGTCGACAAGGGAGCGGTCATCACGGACGTACGGGTCGAGGAGAAGACGGGCGGCAAGTCGGGCGACTGGAGCCGGACATGAGCGGCGCGACGTACCGCGCGCTCGTCGTGACCGCCTCCAACCGGGCCGCCGCGGGTGTCTACGAGGACAGGGGCGGTCCGCTGGTCGCCGACGGCCTGAAGGGCCTCGGGTTCGCCGTGGACGGGCCGCGAGTGGTCCCTGACGGCGATCCGGTCGAGGCCGCCCTGCGCGCCGCCGTGGAGGCCGGGTACGACGTCGTCGTCACCACCGGCGGAACCGGCATCTCGCCCACCGACCGCACCCCCGAGGCGACCCGCCGGGTGATCGACCACGAGGTGCCGGGCATCGCCGAGGCCATCCGGGCGTTCGGCCGGGAGAAGGTGCCGACCGCGGCGCTCTCCCGGGGCCTGGCCGGGGTGGCGGGACGGACACTGATCGTCAACCTGCCGGGTTCGACCGGCGGGGTCAAGGACGGACTGGCCGTCCTGGAACCCCTGTTGGTCCACGCCGCCGACCAGATCCGCGGCGGCGACCACTCCAGACCCGGTGCCAGTAGTGGGGGTGCGAGCTGAACAGCCCGTCCTGGCCTGCCGTGCTGGTCGACGGCGATGTCGTCCTCCGGCCGATAAAGGTGCGCGACCAGCGGATGTGGCGCGAGGTCAACCGGCGCAACCGGGACTGGCTGCGCCCCTGGGAAGCGACCATTCCGCCGCCCACGCCCAGCGGGCCGATCGCGCACCGGCCGACCTACCGCCAGATGGTCCGGCACCTGCGTTCGGAGGCGCACTCCGGCCGGATGCTGCCGTTCGTCATCGAGTACCAGGGGCGTCTGGTAGGGCAGTTGACGGTCGCGGGAATCACCTGGGGCTCGATGTGTTCGGGCCATGTCGGCTACTGGGTGGACGAGTCGGTGGCCGGCCGCGGGGTGATGCCGACCGCCGTGGCGCTCGTCGTGGACCACTGTTTCCGGACCGTCGGACTGCACCGCATCGAGGTCTGTATTCGGCCCGAGAACAGGCCGAGCCGCCGGGTGGTGGAGAAACTCGGATTCCGCGAGGAGGGGCTCAGACCCCGTTATCTCCACATCGACGGAGCCTGGCGCGACCACCTCGTCTTCGCGCTCACGGCGGAGGAAGTGCCGGAGGGCCTGTTGAGTCGCTGGCGGCGCACGCGTCCGCAGAGCGCGCCCCGGGACCAGGAAATCCCGCATGGCCCGGGAAATTGAATAAATGTTCGAAAATGATCGGCTGGTGACCGCCTGCGGGCATTAAATTCGCTCCCCCGGTGGGCTGCTGATCGCATCGGTCACAAAAAAAGCTCGAAATATCAGCCAGATCGTGCGACACACCGGCCCAATTGGCGGATGGCCTCACACAAACCCCTCTACCGTGTGAGGCGTGAGCAGCAGCGGCCTCATCTACGCAGTCATTGTCGGGGCCTGGGCCGCCTACTTGGTGCCTATGTGGCTCCGTAGGCAGGACGAGCTGAACGAGGCCCGTCCGACGGAACGCTTCAGCACCGCCATCCGGCTGCTGTCCGGACGGGCGGGTATGGAGCGCCGATACGCCAAGGACCTGCGGGCGCGCTCCGCCGAGGAGGGGGAGCGTGAAGCCGGCGTTCCGGGCGCCGTCACCGATTCGGTGGACGTCCGGGCCTTCGCCATGCCTCCGGCCCGCCCGCAGGCACAGGCGGTGCTACCGGCACAGGCCCCCGAGCGGCCGGAGCGACCGGAGCGATCCGAGCGACCGGACCGATCCGAGCGACCGGACCGATCAGAGCGCATGGAACCGATGCGCGAACCGGCGCGTGAGCAGACACGCGAGCCGGAGCGCAAACAGCACTCCGCCCCGGCGCCCGAACCACACAGCGCGCCGGAGCGCAAGCGCGTACCCGACGACCGGCGCACGCCCTCGGCGCAGGCCGCCGCCGCGCGCGCCAAGCGCTTGAAGGCACTCGCCCGGCGACGGCGTACGACCGTCATGCTCTTCCTCGCGTTCACGCTCGGCGCGATCGTCGCCGCCGTCGGAGGCGTCGCCTTCCTGTGGGCGCCCGGCGTGCCCGCCGTCCTGCTCAGCACCTACATCGCCTACCTGCGCACCCAGGAGCGCCGGCGCTTCGCCTTTCACATGGACCGGCGCCGCGCCGAGGTCGCCGCACAGCGCCTGCGGGAGCGGGCGCGCCAGCCGCGCCGACGCGCGGCCGCGGACGCCGGCGCGCGGGCCGAGACGGAAGCCGACGAACCCGCGGAAGGGTACGAGGCGGAAGCCGACCCCGGACTGACGGCGCTCGCCGCCGACCGGCGCGCGCTCGTCGAGCAGACCGACCACGCGGAGTGGGTCGACCAGCAGCGCGAGCGGCAGCGTCGGCCGGGCCGCGGCGAGAGCTGGGATCCGGTGCCGGTACCGCTGCCGACGTACGTGACCGCGCCGGTCGCGCCCCGGGCGACGTCCGACGTGGATCTCGCGGGTCCGGACGCGTGGAGTGCCGCGCGGTCGAGTTCCGTCGCGCGGGAGCCGGAGTCGGGGGCCGACGCGGCGGACGCGGCCGACGACGGCCCCGGCGCGGGCGCCGAACCGGGCGACACCGGACCGGCGGAGGAGAAGGGCGACACCGGCGGACGCAGCGACGCCCGCCGCGCGGCATCCGCCCGCCGCTCGCGCGAGCGGGGCCGCACGCCGCTCTTCGACCAGTACGACGACGGCGGACGGCCGCGGGCCGCCAACGAGTGACACTCCACCGGCCTCGGTGTGTGTTTCCCGTCTCACCTGCGAACTCTTACCTGATCGGCTTCCGTTCGGAGGCCCGGGAACGGATTTCCAAGCATCGCGATCGGGATGCTAGAGTTTCACTCGTTGCAAGGGCCTGTGGCGCAGTCCGGTAGCGCACCTCGTTCGCATCGAGGGGGTCAGGGGTTCGAATCCCCTCAGGTCCACCGCATCAGAAGATCCCGCCCAGTTCATCGAACTGGGCGGGATTTTTCGTGTGTTGAGCAGTCCGCATCCGCCCGCCGGCTACAGCGCCTTGGCGTAGCAGCGGCTCTCCTCGTGGAAGCGGTAGAGGCCGAACTTCGTGCACGGCTCGTAGCCGCTGGAGGTGTAGAGGGCGATGGCCTCGGGCTGCTTCGTACCGGTCTCCAGGACCATGCGGACGCGGCCGGCCGTGCGGGCGTCCTCCTCCAGGGCGGCGAGGATCCGGCGGGCGAGACCCAGACCGCGTGCGTCCGCGACGACGAACATGCGCTTGAGTTCGGCGTCGCCGTCCTCGTTGCCCTCGGCGTTCCGGTCCTGGCTGCGCCATCCGCCCGTCGCGAGGGGTCTGTCGGCCTCGTCGTACGCGATCAGGTACACGCCGTTCGGTGGCTGGAAGTCCGAGGCGTTCAAGGGGGTGGCGTCGCCGCCGTCGCCGTAACGCACGTGGTACTCGGCCTGGACCTCGTCGTTGAGCTTCACGGCGTCGGGGTGATCGAAGGGAACGGAACGTATATTCATGTGACTCACTGTACATGTATGCAGCATCGACAGAGGGACTGCGTCCAGTGTGCCGGTATCGTGCCCTGGTGCTGACTGTGACCACCGTGAACGTGAACGGGCTGCGGGCCGCCGCCAAGAAGGGCTTCGTGGAGTGGCTGGCGGACACCTCCGCCGACGTGCTCTGCCTCCAGGAGGTGCGCGCCGAGCCGCAACAACTGCCCGAGCACGTGCGAGCCCCGGAGGGCTGGCACGTCGTGCACGCGCCGGCCGCGGCCAAGGGGCGCGCGGGCGTCTCCCTGTACACCCGGCGTGAGCCCGACGCGGTCCGGATCGGCTTCGGGTCGGCCGAGTTCGACGGCGGCGGACGGTACGTCGAGGCCGACCTGCCCGGCGTCACCGTCGCCTCGCTCTACCTGCCCTCCGGCGAGGTCGGCACGGAGCGGCAGGACGAGAAGGTCCGCTTCATGGACGAGTTCCTCACCCACCTGAGGCAACTGCGCGCGCGGGCCGCCGCCGACGGCCGCGAGGTCGTCGTCTGCGGCGACTGGAACATCGCCCACCAGCAGGCCGACCTGAAGAACTGGCGCTCCAACACGAAGAACTCCGGCTTCCTGCCGGAGGAACGCGAATGGCTCGGCCGGGTCCTCGCCCCGGAGGACGGCGGCTACGTCGACGTCGTACGGACCCTGCACCCGGACGTGGACGGCCCTTACTCGTGGTGGTCGTACCGGGGGCGGGCCTTTGACAATGATTCAGGTTGGCGCATCGACTACCAGCTCTCGACGCCCGGCCTCGCGGCGAAGGTCGTCAAGGGCTTCGTCGAGCGGGCCGCCACGCATGCCGAGCGGTGGTCGGACCACGCGCCGGTGACGGTGGTCTACGACCTGTAGGAACCGTCCGGCGGACCGGCCCCCGTCCCCGCCTCGCCGGTCCTTCCGGTCCTGCTGATCCCGCCGGTCCTGCTGATCCGCCGACCTGCTGATCCCGCCGGTCCTGCCGAGGTCCCTAGTCCTGCTTCCGCAGTCGTCGGTCCAGTGCGAGTGACAGTTCCGCCTCCACCACGCTGCGGGCCAGGGGGCGCAGGCGGGGGAGGTCCTCCTCGGGGGCGTGGCGCAGGACCAGGTCTCTGAAGAGTTCCGCGAGGGCGTCGGCGTGTTCGCGGACCTGTTTGCCCGCCGCGAGGACCTCGGCGAGCGGGATGCCCTCGCGGACCAGGGCCGAGGAGACGTCCAGCAGGCGGCTGCTGATGTGGACGATCTCGTCGCCGTCGGTGCCGAGGTAGCCGAGGTCGAGGGCGGCGGCGAAGTTCTCCGGGGTGACCTCGCCCTCGAAGCGGGCGGCGAGTTCCTCGGGGGTGAGGCGGACCGGCTCCTCCTCGGTGGGGGTGTCGAGGCCGAGCAGTTCGCCGACGTCGCGGCCGTTGTCGAAGGCCTCCGCGAGTTCGGCGATGCCGTTCAGGGTGTGGCCGCGTTCCAGCAGCGCCGAGATGGTGCGCAGGCGCGCCAGGTGGTGGTCGTCGTACCAGGCGATGCGGCCCTCGCGGCGGGGCGGCGGTATCAGTTTGCGTTCGCGGTAGAAGCGCAGGGTGCGGACGGTGATGCCGGCCAGTCCGGCCAGCTCCTCCATGCGGTACTCGTGTCGTTCGCCGTCTTCTGCCACGTCGGAAGCCTATGTCGTGCCGCCGGTGCCCGCGGCGGGGCCGCTGATGTCAACGTCCTGCTCCCGCCCCCTACCGATCGGTACGTCCCTCCTCTACGCTCCCCATTGCGCCAGTGTTCACTGGCAGAGTCGAAGGCGATGCGTGGAGGCTTCGGGATGGCCGAGCACGAGCACGAACACGTACGGGTGGCGGTGATCGGGTCCGGGTTCGGCGGGCTCGGGGCGGCCGTGCGGCTGCGCCGCGAGGGGATCACCGACTTCGTCGTCCTGGAGCGGGCCGGCAGCGTCGGCGGCACCTGGCGGGACAACAGTTATCCCGGGTGCGCGTGCGACGTCCCGTCCCACCTGTACTCGTTCTCCTTCGCGCCCAACCCGGACTGGCCGCGGACCTTCTCGGGGCAGGAGCACATCCGCGCCTACCTGGAGCATGTGACGGACGTCTTCCACCTGCGGCCGCACATCCGCTTCGACTCCGAAGTGAAGATGATGACCTGGGATCCGCGGAAGCTGCGCTGGGAGATCGAGACGGCGAGCGGGCGGCTCTCCGCCGACCTCGTCGTCTCCGCGACGGGACCGCTGTCCGACCCGCGGATGCCGGACATCCCGGGGCTGGACTCCTTCCCCGGCAAGGTCTTCCACTCGGCCCGCTGGGACCACGACCACGATCTGCGCGGCCGGCGGGTCGCGATGGTGGGGACGGGAGCGTCCGCCATCCAGATCGTGCCCGCCATCCAGCCGCAGGTCGGCCGCCTCACCCTCTTCCAGCGCACCCCGCCGTGGGTCATGCCCCGCGTCGACCGGGCCATCACCGGCGCCGAGCGGGCCCTGCACCGGGCCGTGCCGCTCACCTCGCGGCTGCGCCGCGGACTGCTGTGGGGCATCCGGGAGCTCCAGGTCCAGGCCTTCACCAAGCACCCCGACGAGCTCGGCTTCGTCGAGCAGCTGGCCCGGCGCAACATGACCCGCGCCATCAAGGACCCGGCGCTGCGCGCCAAGCTGACCCCGGACTACCGGATCGGCTGCAAGCGGATCCTGCTGTCCAGCGAGTACTACCCGGCCCTCGCCCGGCCCAATGTGGACGTGGTGGCGAGCGGGCTGCGCGAGGTCCGCGGCTCCACCCTGGTCGCCGCCGACGGCACCGAGACCGAGGCCGACGTGATCGTCTTCGGCACCGGCTTCCATGTCACCGACATGCCCATCGCCGAACGGGTCGTGGGCGCCGACGGCCGTACCCTCGCCGAGACCTGGAAGGGCGGTATGGAGGCCCTGCGCGGTGCCTCCGCGGCCGGCTTCCCCAACTGGATGACGATCATCGGGCCCAACACCGGCCTCGGGAACTCCTCCATGATCCTGATGATCGAGTCCCAGCTGAACTATCTGGCCGACTTCGTACGGCAGTTGGACGTGCTCGGCGGCCGTGCCGCCCTCGACGCCCGACCGAGCGCCGTGCACGCCTGGAACCGCAGGGTGCAGGAGCGCATGAAGCGCACGGTGTGGAACACCGGCGGCTGCACCAGCTGGTACCTGGACGCGAGCGGCCGCAACACCACCATCTGGCCGGGGACGACGAGCGAGTTCCGGCGCGCGACCCGGCAGGTGGACCTCGCGGAGTACGAGGTGCTGCGACCCCCGGCCGACGGCGGCCCGCACAGGGCCGGGAAGTCGCGGGACGCCGGCACGTCGGAGGCGGCGGCCGGGAAGTCGAAAGCCGCCGGGAAGTCGGAAGCCGCCGGGAAGTCGGAAGCCGCCGGGAAGTCGCAGGACGCCGGGAAGTCGGAGGCCGCCGCATGAGCCGCCTCACGGCCGTCGCGTCCGGCCCCTACGCCCCGCCCGTCCCCGCCGCAGAACTGACCGCCGTCTCCGCCGACGGCGCCCGCCTCCACGTCGAGGTCCACGGCCCCGAGGGCGCCCCGTCCGTCGTGCTGGCCCACGGCTGGACGTGCTCCACCGCCTTCTGGGCGGCCCAGATCCGCGAGCTGGCGGTCGACCACCGGGTGATCGCCTACGACCAGCGTGGCCACGGACGCAGCCCGGCGAGCGAGGCGTGCGGTACGCAGGAGCTCGCCGACGACCTGGAAGCCGTACTGGCGGCGACCCTTGCGTCCGGGGAACGGGCGGTCGTCGTCGGGCACTCCATGGGCGGCATGACCGTGCTGGCCGCCGCCGACCGGCCGGTGTTCCGCTCGCACGCGGCGGCCGTCCTGCTGTGCAGCACGGGCAGTTCGCGGCTGGTCGCCGAGTCGACCCTCGTACCGATCCGGGCCGGCCGGCTGCGGACCCGGCTGACCCGGCTCGTCCTCGGGTCCAGGGCGCCGCTCGGGCCGGTCACGCCCGTCGCCCGTCGCGTCCTCAAGTACGGCACGATGGGCGCCGGTTCCGCGCCGCACATGGTCGAGGCGTGCGCGCGGATCGTGCACGCGTGCCCGCGCAACGTCAGGTACACCTGGTCGCAGGTGCTCGACCTGCTCGACCTCGACCACGGAGTGCGGGAGTTGGCGGCGCCGACGGAGGTGCTCGTGGGCACGGCCGACCGGTTGACACCGCCGGTGCACGCTCGCTCGCTGGCCGCCGCGCTGCCGTTCTGTGTCGGTCTCACCGAGCTGCCGGGGCTCGGCCACATGACGCCGGTCGAGGCGCCCGAGCTGGTCACCGGGAAGATCCGGGCACTCGTCACCGCTTACGTAGACGTCAAGGAGGGCGCATGAGCAGGGTCAGTCTCGAGGGGCAGGTCGCGGTCGTCACCGGAGCCGCGCGCGGTGTGGGGGAGTTGCTCGCGCGCAAACTGTCCGCGCGCGGCGCCAAGGTGGCGCTGGTCGGACTGGAGCCGGACGCCCTCAAGCAGGTGTCGGAGCGGCTGCACAGCGAGAGCGCGCACTGGTACGCCGACGTGACCGACCACGAGGCCATGACCCGGGTCGCGCAGGAGGTCAAGGAGCGGTTCGGGAAGGTCGACATCGTCGTCGCCAACGCCGGGGTCGCCAGCGGGGGTCCGTTCGTCGACTCCGACCCGCAGGCCTGGCGGCGGGTGATCGAGGTCAACCTGATCGGGTCTGCGGTGACCGCCCGCGCCTTCCTGCCGGTGCTGACGGAGAGCCGCGGGTATCTGCTCCAGATCGCGTCCCTCGCCGCCATCACGCCCGCCCCGATGATGACCGCGTACTGCGCGTCCAAGTCGGGCGTGGAGGCGTACGCGCACAGTCTGCGCGCCGAGGTCGGCTACCAGGGCGTACGGGTCGGGGTGGGGTATCTGTCCTGGACCGACACGGACATGGTGCGCGGGGCGGACCAGGACGAGGTGATGCGGGAGTTGCGGCAGCGGCTGCCGTGGCCGTCGAACAAGACCTATCCGCTGGGTCCCGCCGTCGACCGGATCGTGGCCGGCATCGAGCGGCGGTCCAGCCATGTGTACGCGCAGTGGTGGCTGCGCGGGATGCAGGGGGTGCGCGGGTATCTGCCGGGCCTCATCGGGAGCGTGGGGCAGCGCGAGATGCGCCGGTTCGCGCCCAGGTTGCCGGGCATGCGGTCGGGCCTGGTCGGAGCGGGCGGGGCGGCCGACGAAGAGGCGCGCGCTACGCACCGTAGTTGATCGAAATGCGTTCTTTGTCCGGCCGTGTGAATCTGGTCGAGGCCCGATCAAGGGCCTTCCCCCACCCACCACGGGAGTGAACCCACATGGGTATGAAGGACAAGTTCCAGGACCAGGCTCAGCAGATGCAGCAGAAGGGCAAGCAGAAGGCCGAGGAGGCCAAGCAGCGCGCCCAGCAGCCGCACGGCCGCGAGCCGCAGCGGGACGACGCGGAGCGCACGCGCCAGGAGGAGCAGGACCGCTTCAACGAGGACTACGACGCCTGAAGCGCGGTTCCTCAGTGAGCGTGTGAACGTGTGAGTGGAGGGGTGCCCCTGACGAGGGGCACCCCTTTCTCATGCCCGCGGCGGCAGCTTCGGCCGCGACCGGTCCGGTACGCGGCTGTAGTCCGGAGGCGTGGCCGGCGGGTTCGACTCCAGCAGGTCCAGGGCGAGTTGCACCGCGTCGTCCAGCTGTGCGTGCCGTCCCTCGGCCCAGTCCAGGGGCGTACGGAGGATCTCAAGGTCGGGCAGGACACCGCGGTTCTCGACGGACCAGCCGTACGCGTCGAACCAGGCCGCGTTCATCGGCACCGTGATCACCGTGCCGTCGCCCAGCCGGTGCCGTCCGGTCATGCCGACCACACCGCCCCAGGTCCGCTGGCCGACCACCGGGCCGAGCTTCAGCAGTTTGAAGGCGGCCGTGATCATGTCGCCGTCGGAGGACGTGGCCTCGTCGGCGAGGGCGACCACCGGCCCGCGGGGGGCGTTGGAGGCGTACGACACCGGCTGGGCGTCGCGCGTCAGGTCCCAGCCGAGGATCCTGCGGGTGAGTTTCTCCACGACCAGTTCGCTGATGTGGCCGCCGGCGTTGCCGCGCACGTCGACCAGGAGCGCGGGCCGGGACACCTCCATGCGCAGGTCCCGGTTGAACTGGGCCCAGCCGGAGCCGCCCATGTCGGGGATGTGCAGATAGCCGCAGTGGCCGCCGCTCATCTGGTGGACGACCTCCCGGCGTTTGGCCACCCAGTCCTGGTAGCGCAGCGGCCGCTCGTCGATGAGGGGCACCACGGCCACCCGCCGGGACCGCCCGGCCTCGCCCTCCGCGGGGACGAACGTCAGCTCCACCGTGGTGCCGCCCGCACCCGCAAGCAGCGGGTAGGGCCCGGTCACCGGGTCCACGGGCCGCCCGTCGACGTGGGTGAGGACGGCTCCCTGGCGGATGCCCGTGCCGGCCAGCGGCGAACGGGCCTTGGAGTCGGAGGAGTCGCCCGGCAGGATCCGCTTGACCATCCACCCGCCGTCCCGGCGTACGAGGTTGGCGCCCAGCAGGCCCTGCCAGCGCTGGTAGTGCGGCGGGCCCTCGTTGCGGCGGGCGGGCGTGACGTAGGCGTGCGAGGTGCCGAGCTCGCCCAGGACCTCGCGCAGCAGGTCGGCGAACTCGTCGGGGGACGCGACCCGTTCGACCAGTGGCCGGTACTGCTCCAGCACACCGTCCCAGTCGATGCCGCACATGCCGGGGTCCCAGAAGTAGGCACGGATGAGGCGGCCCGCCTCGTCGTAGGCCTGGCGCCACTCGGCGGGCGGGTCGGCCTCGTGCAGGATGCGCCGCAGGTCGATCCAGACCGTGGTGTCGCTGTCGCCGGACTCGCCGGAGGGCACCGCCCGCGGGTCGCCCTCGTCGACCACGACCAGCCGGGTCCCGTCCCCGCTCACCGCGAACCAGTCCAGGTGGTCGACGAGTTCGGACTTCTTCGCCTTGGTGATGTTGAAGTGTTCGAGCGTGGGACGGCCGCTGGTGTCGTCCGGGTTCACGAACGTCTCGCCCAGCGCGCCCGAGATCGGCCAGCGCAGCCAGACCAGGCCGCCGCCCGCGACCGGATGCAGCGCCGAGTACTTGGAGGCGGTGACCGGGAACGGCGTCACCCGGCTCTCCAGCCCCTCGACCTCGACGGTCACGGCGCCGTCGGCACCCTCGTTCTCCACCGGGTCCAGGCCTCCGGCGGCCGGGCGGCCCTCGGGGCTCAGGGCGAAGGGGGAGGGGGTGGCCGAGGACAGCGGCACCAGGTAGGGGCGGCAGCCGAGTGGGAAGGACAGGTCGCCGGTGTGCACGTCGTACACCGGGTCGAAGCCGCGCCAGGACAGGAAGGCCAGATAGCGCCCGTCCCGGGTGAAGACCGGGTTCTCGTCCTCGAAGCGGCCGTTGGTGACGTCGACGATGAGACCGGCCGCGTGTCCGTTCCCGGTGATCCGCGCCATCTTGATCTGCCGCAGCGACCGGCCGATCCCCGGATGCGACCAGGTCAGCCAGGTCCCGTCGGGCGAGAAGGCCAGGTCCCGCACGGGGCCGTTGATCGATTGGATCAGTTCGGTCACCTCGCCGTTGGAGTCCTCGGAGGCGTCGACGAGCAGCAGCCGTCCGTCGTGCGAGGCGATGGCGAGGCGTTCGCCCGCCGGGTCGGCGACCAGTTCCAGGACCCGGCCCAGTTCCCCGGAGGCCAGCCGCCGGGGCTCGCGGTCGCCCGTCGCGCGCGGCAGAAAGGCGATCTCGATCGCGTCCTCGCCCTCGGCGTCCGTCACGTAGGCGACCTGCCCGCCGGAGCCGAGCATCTCCGGCAGCCGGACCCGTACGCCCGGGGTGTCGGCGATGGTGCGGGCCGGGCCGTCGCGGTGCGTCAGCCAGTAGAGGCTGCCGCGCACCACGACGGCGCTCGCGCGTCCCGTCTCGTCCACCGAGATGCCGTCCACGTTCTGCGCGGCCGGAACCGGGTACGTGCGGCGCCCGGCGCGCGGCCCGCTCAGCCGTACGCCGAGCTTGCGGGAGACGGAGTCGGCGGTCAGCTCGTCGACGACCCACAGGTCACCGGCGCACTGGTACACCACCCGGGTGCCGTCGGTGGAGGCGTTGCGGGCGTAGAACGCGTCATGGTCGGTGTGGCGGCGCAGGTCGGAGCCGTCGTACGCGCACGAGTACAGATTGCCGACGCCCTCGTGGTCGGAGAGGAACGCGATCCGGCCGCCCGCGAACATCGGGGAGGCCAGATGGCCGCCGATGTCGGCGACCAGTTGCCGGCCGTGCAGCCACAGCCGGCCCATGGCCCCGCCCCGGTAGCGCTTCCAGGCGGCCGGTTCGTGCGGCGGGGTGCCGGTGAGGAGGAGGGTCTTGCGTTCCCCGTCGAGGTCGGTGACCTGGATGTCGGCGACCGGGCCCCAGGGCAGCCTGCCGCCGGGGTCGCCGTCGGTGGGGACCTTGTGGGCCCAGGTGAAGTAGGAGAAGGGCTGGCTGTGGGAGGCGACGGCGAGGATGTCGCCCTCCGGGGTCCAGCCGCATACCTGGGTGTCGGCGCTGCCCCAGTAGGTGAGTCTTCGCCCGGGCCCGCCGTCCACCGGCGTCAGATGGATCTCGGGGACGAGGCTGCGCCATGTCGTGTACGCGATGTGGCGGCCGTCGGGCGAGAAGCGGGGGTGGCCGACCTTGGTGCGGTCGACGGTGAGCCGCCAGGCGCGGCCGGGTCCGTCGAGCGAGGTCAGCCAGAGGTCGTCCTCGGAGACGAAGCACAGCAGGTCTCCGCTGATGTGGGGCATGCGCAGATAGCTCACCTCCCCATGCTTTTCCTCCTGATAGGGCCGGGCAACTTGTGCATTCCCGTGCGGGGCGCTCAGGGGGTGACGCAAGGGGTGGCTCAGGGGTGCCGCAGGGGGTGACCCAGGACACGTACGAAACGGTTTCGTTTCGCAGAATGCTGCGCTACATTCGTGGTGTACGAAGCGGAAGTACGAAACAGTGTCGTTCTGAGTACTCGTCGGGAGTGCTCGTCGGAGTGGGAAGGGTGAGTGGCATGACTGAGATCGCAACGGCGCGGCGCAGTCGGATCACGCCCGAGCGTGAGGCCGAGTTGTACGAGGCCGTGCTCGACCTGCTCCGGGAAGTCGGCTACGACGCCCTCACCATGGACGCCGTGGCCGCCCGCACCCGCTCCAGCAAGGCGACGCTCTACCGTCAGTGGGGCGGCAAGCCGGAGCTGGTCGCCACGGCGATCCGGCACAGCAAGCCGGGTCGCGCCGGTGACATCGACACGGGGTCCCTCCGGGGCGACTTCCGTGTGCTGGTGACGCGCGAGGACGACTGCACCATGGAGCGCAACTCGGCCCTGATGCGGGGCCTGTTCATGGCGGTGCACACCAACCCGGACCTCCTGCGGGCGTTCAAGGAACTGCTCGTCGAGCCGGAGATGGAAGAGTTCCGCGCGCTGCTGGGACGGGCCGTCGACCGCGGCGAGGTCCGCGCGGACTGTCCCGCGCTGGAGTACGTGGTGCACATGCTCATCGGAGCGTTCGCCACCCGGGCGCTGATCGACGACCATCCGCCGACGCAGGACTTCCTCACCTCGTACATCGACGCCGTGGTCCTCCCCGCCCTCGGCGTGCCCACCCTCTGACAAGTCCCCCGAGCTAGCCCCCACCTGACGTAACCGCTCACGTCGTCGGGCTGATCCCCCTGCCCTGAAAACCCCACGACTGACCGGGAGTACGCCCTCGTGGCCACGTTCCTCTACAAACTCGGCCGGTTCGCCTTCCGGCGACGGCATTTCGTCGCCCTGATATGGGTGGCGCTGCTGACCCTCGCCGGTGTCGGCGCGGCCAGCGCCCCCGCGGCCGGCAACTCGTCCTTCTCCATCCCCGGTACGGAAGCGCAGAGGGCTTTCGACCTCCTGGAACAGCGCTTCCCCGGCACGAGCGCCGACGGCGCCACCGCGCGCGTCGTCTTCAAGGCGCCGAGCGGCGAGAAGATGACGGACGCCGGCAACAAGGCGACCGTCCGCAAGGCGGTGAAGGAGCTGTCCGACGGCTCCGAGGTCGCCTCCGTCGACGACCCGTTCGAGAAGCACGCGGTCAGCAAGGACGGCTCGGTCGCGTACGCGTCCGTGAAGTACGACGTCTCCGGCATGGAGCTCGAGGACTCCTCCAAGGACGCCCTGAACGCGGCCGCGCAGACGGCGCGCGGCGCCGGGCTGACCGTCGAGATCGGCGGTGACGCGCTGACCGCGGCACCCGAGACCGGCTCCACGGAGGTCATCGGTATCGCGATCGCCGCGGTGGTCCTGGTCATCACCTTCGGTTCGCTGATCGCGGCCGGTCTGCCGCTGCTGACCGCCCTGATCGGCGTGGGCATCGGCGTCTCGACGATCACGGCACTGGCGAACGCGCTGGACCTGGGCTCGACCACCTCCACCCTCGCGATGATGATCGGTCTCGCGGTGGGCATCGACTACGCGCTGTTCATCGTCTCCCGCTACCGGGCCGAGCTGGCCGAGGGCCGGGAGCGCGAGGAGGCGGCCGGGCGGGCCGTCGGCACGGCGGGCTCCGCGGTGGTCTTCGCGGGCCTGACGGTGGTCATCGCGCTGGTCGGCCTCTCGGTCGTCAACATCCCGATGCTGACGAAGATGGGTGTCGCGGCGGCGGGCACGGTCGCGATCGCGGTCCTCATCGCGCTGACGATGATCCCCGCGCTGCTGGGCTACGCGGGCCGCAAGGTGCAGCCGGCGGGCCGCAAGAGCAGGCTGCTGGGCGGCGGCCGGGCCGCGCGGAAGGCGGCCGCGAACCCGGGCAGGCCGAACATGGGCACGCGCTGGGCGAGCTTCGTGGTCCGCCGGCCCGTGGCGGTCCTGCTGCTCGGTGTGGTCGGACTCGGTGCGGCGGCCGTCCCGGCGGCCTCGCTGGAACTGGGCCTGGGCGACGACGGCTCGCAGCCCACGTCGACGACGCAGCGCCGGGCGTACGACCTGTTGTCGGACGGCTTCGGCCCCGGCTTCAACGGCCCGCTGATGGTCGTCGTCGACGCGGACGCGAGCGACTCGCCGAAGGCGGCCGTCAGCAAGGTGTCCGACGAGATCAAGGGTCTCAAGGACGTCGTGACGGTGGCCCCGGCGCAGTTCAACAAGGCCGGTGACACCGCGACGATCGCCGTGATCCCGGACTCCAAGCCGTCCTCGGTCACCACCGAGGACCTGGTGCACGGCATCCGGGACGCGGGCGCGCAGATCGAGGCCGACACGGACGCGAAGGTCCTCGTCACCGGCTCGACGGCGATGAACATCGACTTCTCGCAGAAGCTGAACGACGCGCTGCTGCCGTACCTGGCGCTGGTGGTGGGCCTCGCCTTCCTGCTGCTGATCGTGGTGTTCCGCTCGGTCCTGGTCCCGCTGAAGGCGGCGCTCGGCTTCCTGCTCAGCGTGATGGCGGCCCTCGGCGCGGTCGTCGCGGTCTTCCAGTGGGGCTGGCTGTCCGGCCTGCTGGGCGTCGAGGAGACCGGACCGATCATGTCGATGATGCCGATCTTCATGGTGGGCGTGGTCTTCGGCCTGGCCATGGACTACGAGGTGTTCCTCGTGACCCGGATGCGTGAGGCGTACGTCCACGGGGAGAAGCCCGGCCAGGCCGTCGTGACCGGCTTCAAGCACGGCGCACGGGTGGTCACGGCCGCGGCCGTCATCATGATCGCCGTCTTCTCCGGGTTCATCGGCTCCAGCGAGTCGATGATCAAGATGATCGGCTTCGGCCTCGCGATCGCGGTCTTCTTCGACGCGTTCGTGGTCCGGATGGCCATCGTCCCGGCGGTGCTCGCGCTGCTCGGCAAGAAGGCCTGGTGGCTGCCGAGGTGGCTGGACCGCGCGCTGCCGAACGTGGACGTGGAGGGCGAGGGCCTGCGCAAGGCCGCCGACGCCAGGGACACGGACCCGGACGAGGACCGGAAGCTCGTGCGCGTCTGACGCGAAGCGGTACCGAAGGACCGGCCGGTGAGGGTTCCGTGGGGACGGGGCGCCTTCACCGGCCTTTCGGCTGTACGGCGAGGTCGTACGGCGCGGGTCCGCGCAGCGGGGGCTTGTACGGCGAGGTCTGCGTGGCGGAGCTTCGGCTCTGTGCCGGATTCCCGACGGCCGTCAGGCCGTGGGGCCCAGGGGCGTGTCGAGCAGGTCCATGAGGGTGCGTTCGAAGGCCGCGGTGCGCGGATCGTCCAGTCCGCCCAGCGGGGCGAGGAGCTGGTCGAGCAGCTTGCGTACGACGGCGATGGCGGGCCCGGCGGTCGTACGGCCCTCTTCGGTGAGGGACAGCCGTACGACCCGGGTGTCGGTGGCGTCGCGGGTCCGCCGCAGCAGCCCGGCGGCCTCCAGGGAACGGGCCAGCTTCGAGACGTAGAGGGCCTCCAGGGCGGTGTGGTCGGCGACCTCCCGCTGACTGGGCTGCCGGCCGGAGCGCTCCATCCCCGCCAGTGAGGCGAGCAGCACGTACTGGGCGTGCGTCAGGTTCAGGGGTGCGAGGGCTTGGTCCACCGCGGTGCGCCACTTGTTGGACAGCAGCCAGACGAGGTGGCCCGGGGTCGTCTTCTTCGGTGCGTCGCTCACGAGAAATAATGTACATGGCTACTATGTCCATGGCTCTTGACCCGGTAACCCGTTCGCCTGCCTCGTACACGTCCCGCTAGCGTGCCGTGCATGACGACGACGAACGACGGGACCGCCGCCGAGGACTCCGGAGCTCACCCCCGGTTCGCCGAGGCCCTGCGTGAGCTGGGGCTCGCGGACGTGCACGGGCGGATCAGGCGCTTCCCGGACGCCACCCGGACCGCAGCGGAGGCCGCCGCCGCGCTCGGCTGCGAGCTCAGCCAGATCTGCAAGTCGCTGATCTTCGCGGCGGACGGGGTGCCGGTGCTGGTCCTCATGGACGGCGCGTCCAGGGTGGACGTGGAGCTGGTACGCCAGGAGCTCGGCGCCGGGAAGGTGACCCGGGCCAAGGTCGAACTCGTACGGGAGACGACCGGGTACGCCATCGGGGGCGTCCCGCCCTTCGGGCACCGCACGAGGACCCGGGTGCTCGCCGACCGGTCCCTGCTCGGGCACGACATCGTGTGGGCCGCCGCCGGAACCCCGTACACCGTGTTCCCCATGGAACCGAAGACGCTGGTCGCCCACGCCGGTGCCACCCTGGTGGACGTGCGCGAGCTCACCGCGTGACCCCGCTCGTCACCGCGGCCGTACTGCTGGCCGCGTTCACCCACGCCAGCTGGAACGCGATCGCCCACCGGATCACCGACAAACTGCTCGGGTTCACGATCATCGCGGGCGGCGGACTGCTGATCGGGCTGGCGGCGGCGCCGTTCGTGGCGTTCCCGGCGGCCGCGGCGTGGCCCTGTCTCCTGCTGTCCGCCGCCATCCACCTCGCGTACTACGCGCTGCTGATGACGTCGTTCCGGCTCGGTGACTTCGGACAGGCCTATCCGATCGCGCGGGGCAGCGCGCCGCTCATGGTCACCGTGCTCGCCGCCGTCTTCGCGCACGAGGTGCCCGACGGCTGGTCGGCCGCGGGCGTCGTCGTGTCCTGCGTGGGCCTGACCGGTGTCGCGCTGTGGGGGCTGCGCGGGCGCCGGCCCGACTGGGCGGCCGTCGGGGCCGCGCTGGCGACCGGCGTGACCATCGCCGCGTACACCGTCGTCGACGGGCTGGGCGTGCGGGCCTCGGGGTCGTCCCTGGGGTACATCGCGTGGCTGATGGCGGTCCAGGGCGCCTTCCTCCCCGTGTACGCCCTCCGCCGCTGGGGCAGGGAACTGCCCGCCCTCCTGCGTCCCGTCGCCGGAGTGGGGCTGCTCGGCGCGGTCCTGTCCGTGGCGGCGTACGGGCTGGTGCTGTGGGCGCAGACGAAGGCCGACCTGGCGCCGATCGCGGCGCTGCGCGAGTCGTCGATCATCGTGGGCGCGGCGATCGGCGCGCTGTTCTTCAAGGAGCGCTTCGGCGTGCCGCGGATCGCGGCGGCGGGCCTGCTGGTGGTGGGGATCGGGCTGATGCTGCACACCGGATAGCCACCGCTGACACGGCACCCCGGACAGGCCGCCGAGGCGTGTGGGCGTGGGACGCGAGGACGAGGACGCGAGGACGGAGCGCGGTCGCGCCTCGGCTCCCCGACCGGCGTCGCGGGCGTGCCTAGGGTGGGGTATGTCCGACACAGCGCAGTCAAGCCCGGGAACCCCGTTCGACCTGGGCGCCTATCTCCGACGGATCGGGTTCGAGGGGGAACCGCGGGCCGACCTGGCCACGTTGCGCGGGGTGCATCTCGCGCAGATGCGGGGCATCCCGTTCGAGAACCTCGACGCGCTGGGCGGTACGGCGCCCTCGCTCGACCCCGCCGACCTGACGGCCAAGCTGCTGCACAGCCGGCGCGGCGGCTACTGCTACGAGCAGAACACGCTGCTCGCCTGCGCGCTGGAAGCCCTCGGCCTGCGGGTGACGCGGCTGGCCGCGCGGGTCGCCCTGGGCGCGGAACGGATCGAGGACCGGCCGCGCACGCACATGGCGCTGCTCGTCGAGGTGCCGGGCGACCCGCAGCCGTATCTGGCCGACGTGGGATTCGGCGCGATCGGCGCGCTGCTGGAGCCGGTGCCCCTGGTCGCGGGTGTCGAGTTCCACGACGCCGGGCGACGGCACCGGCTGGTGCACGCCCCGCAGCGGGGGCCGCTGGAAATGTGGGTGCTCCAGGCGTACGGGCCGCAGGAGCCGGAGGGCCCAGGGGGCGCGGAGGACGCGGGGGAGGGGCCGTGGCAGGCGCAGTACGCCTTCACGCTGGAGCCGTTCGAGGCGCCCGACTTCGAGGTGGTCAACTGGCACATCGCCACCAATCCGCGCTCCCCGTTCAGCCGGCGCTCCTACGCGCAGCGGGTCACTCCCGACCGTCATCTCCTGCTCAGCGGACGGCTTCTCACCGAGACCCGCGCCGACGGGACGGTCACCGAACGTGAGCTCACCGGGGAGGCGGAGGCCCGCAGGATCCTGGACGAGGACTTCGGCATCACCGCGCCGGAGGGCGTGCTCCTGCTGGGCTGAGCCGAGCCCTCCGGACGGCGGTGCGTGTCGGTGCCGTGGGTGCCGTGGGTGCGGCCGTGCGTCGTGAGGAGCACCCTGGAAGCAGGTGTTCCGGAGGTGATCGTCATGATGCACACCGCAGTGGGATGGCATGTCGAGATGGAGTTCCTGGAGGACGACCAGCACACGCGCGCGGTCGCGATGGTGCGTCTGCCCGACGGCAGCGAGGTCCGGGCGCACGGCCACGCCAGCCGGCACCACTCCGACTCCCGGCAGCCGAGGGTCGGGGAGGAGGTGGCGGGCGCCCGCGCGCTGAACGAGCTGGCCATGCAGCTGCTGGAGAAAGCGCACGGGGAGATCGACGCCGAGTCCGGGCGCATCTCGCACTCGATCAACGTCTGAGGCGACGGCCGGGGCGGTGGGGGCTCCGGTCCGGGTGTGGTGCTCGCCCCCTACGCTGGTGGGCACCGACCCGAACACCTCGGCGAAAGGCGGCCGTTGACCGGCGAACGCGTTCTCGTGACCGGCGGCACCGGTTTCATCGGCTCCCATGTCGTGCCCCTGCTGCGGGCCGCCGCGGCCGGGTCCGGGGGGCCGGCCCTGCGGCTGCTCGTCCACGACCGCCCCGCCCCCGACCGCACGGCCGACGGCGTCGTCGAGACGGTGCACGGCGACCTCGCCGACCCCGCCACGCTGCGCGGCGTCTGCGCCGGCGTCACCACCGTCCTGCATCTGGCGAGCCGGGTCGGGGGGGACGCCGAGCAGTGCCGGGCCGTCAACCACGGGGGCACCCGGGCGCTGCTCGCCGAGGCCGGCCGGGCCGGTGTGGGCCGTGTCGTCCAGCTGGGCACCGCCGCCGTCTACGGCGACGGGCCGCACCGCGGCGCGCGCGAGGGAAGCCTGAGCGAGGCGCCGGTCTCGGCGACCAGCGCGGCCCGGCTGGCCGGTGAACGACTGGTCCTCGCCGCCGGCGGCACGGTCGTACGCCCGTACCTCGTCTACGGCGAGGGCGACACATGGGTGGTCCCGGCCCTGGCCCGGCTGGTGCGCCGGCTGCCGCACTGGGTGGAGGGCGGCACCGCCCGTCTGTCGATGGTCGCGGCCCCCGTCCTGGCCGCCGCCCTGACGGAACTGGCCCTCACCGCGCCACCGCCCGCCGGAGGCGTTCTGCACGCGGCGCACCCGCGCCCGGTGACCGTCCGGGAACTGATCGGCACGGTCTGCCGGACGCTGGACCTCCCGCTGCCCGAGGGGGACATCGGCGTGGCCGACGCGAGGGAGCGACTCGCCCCGGCCGCCGGGGCGGACCTCCGGCGTCACCTCGAACTGATCTCCATGGACCGCTGGTACGACGGCGGCCGGCTGTGGTCCCTGCTCAGGACCGGTCCGGGCCCGGACTTCACCACCGCCTTCGAGGCGTGCGCGCCCTGGTACCGCCGCGCCTTCAGCGGGACGGCGGCGCCCGGAACTGTGGTTCCCGGGACGGCGACTGCCGGGACTGCGGCCACCGAGACTGCGACTGCCGGGACTGCGACTAGCGGGACTGCGGCTACCGGGACTGCGGCTACCGGGACTGCGGCTACCGGGACTGCGACTCCCGCACCGCCCGCACCAGCGCCTGCGCGCGCGGATCGGCCGTCACGCTCGTCCTGAAGCCGTTCGTCACATAGCCGAAGGCGAGACCCGACTCGGGGTCGGCGAAACCGAGCGCGCCGCCGCGGCCGGGGTGGCCGAAGGAGTGCGGGGACAGGAGCGGCGAGGCCGCGCCGTGCAGCATGAAGCCGAGGCCGAAGCGGGTGCCGACCACCAGGACCCGGTCGGCTCCCGCCGACCGCTCGCCCCGGGCCAGCTCCACCGTCTCCGGAGCGAACAGCCTTCTCCCGCCGTCCACTTCGCCGATCAGGCAGGCGTAGAAGCGGGCCAGCCCGTCGGCGGTCGCGATGCCGTTGGAGGCGGGCAGGGCCGCCGCCCGGTACGTCGGGTCGTTCTCGTCCGGCATCGGTGTGATCGCGGCGAAGGCGCGGCGGGTCAGGGACTTCGGGTCGGCGTAGGCGTCGGCCACGGACCGCTTGGGCCGCGTCCGCAGACCGCCCGGCTCCGCAGGCGGCTCGACCGGCCCGACCCGGCCCACCCGGCCGGCCCGCGACGGCGGCAGCCCGAGCCAGAGGTCGGCCCCGGCCGGTCCGGCGAGCTCGGCCGCGATCCACTCGCCGATCGGCCGGCCCGTGACCCGCCGGACCAGCTCGCCGGTCAGCCAGCTGTACGTCTGCGCGTGGTAGCCGTGGTCCGTGCCCGGCTCCCAGACCGGCGCCTGCGCCGCGACCGCCGCCGCGCCGAGGTCCGGGTCGGCCGCCTCGGCCGAGCTCAGCGGGCGGTCCAGCACCGGCACGCCCGCGCGGTGCGCGAGCAGATCCCGTACGAGGGTCCGTTCCTTGCCCGCCGCCTTGTACTCGGGCCAGTACGTGCCGACCGGCGCGTCCAGGTCCAGCGCCCCGCGCTGGTGCAGCAGCAGAAGCGCGGCGGCGGCGACGCCCTTGGTCGCCGAGCGCACGATCTGGGCGGTGTCCCGCTCCCAGGGCCGTGTGCCGTCGACGTCCCGCGTCCCGCCCCACAGGTCGACGACCCGCTGCCCGTCCCGGTAGACGGCGACCGCCGCGCCCCGGTCCCCGAGTGTCTCGAAGTTGCGGACGAACGCTTCCCTGACCGGCTCGAAGCCCTCGGCCACTGTGCCGTTCACGATCACGTCCGGGGTCCCTTCACTCCACTGGCTTTCGACAGTCAGTGCAACACGGACGTACGGCCTTCGATTCCACGGGGTGGCTCCGGGGCGGCTCCCGGCTCCTGGACTGCTCCCGGGCGGCTCAGCCCGGCAGGATCGGCACGTCGATGTCGCCGCGGGGCGCGTGGGAGCGGGGCGGCCAGGCGCGGGGCCGTATGCAGGGCGAAGCGCGCCTGGCGGTCCAGGGGCAGCGACCCGTCGTCCGGCCCGGTGCCCTCTCGACGCGTCACGCGCCCGCTGTCACCGAGCGTGGGTCGAACCCGAAGGGGAGTTCCAGACGGTGGGCGCGCATCAGCCCGTCGTCCGCGAGCAGTTCGCCGGTGCGGCCGTCCGCGGCGATCACGCCCTCGCTCAGGATCAGCGCCCGCGGGCACAGTTCCAGCGCGTACGGCAGGTCGTGCGTGACCATCAGCACCGTCACGTCCAACGACCGCAGGATGTCGGCGAGTTCGCGCCGGGAGGCGGGGTCCAGGTTGGACGAGGGCTCGTCCAGGACCAGGATCTCCGGCTCCATCGCCAGCACGGTCGCCACGGCCACCCGACGGCGCTGCCCGAAGGAGAGGTGGTGCGGCGGGCGGTCCTTGAACCCCGCCATGCCGACCTGCGTCAGCGCGCGGTCCACGCGCTCCTCCAGCTCGGGCCCCTTCAGACCGGCCGCCGCCGGACCGAATGCCACGTCCTCCCGGACCGTCGGCATGAAGAGCTGGTCGTCGGGATCCTGGAAGACGATGCCCACCCGGCGGCGGATCTCGGCCATGTGCTTCCTGCCGACGGGCAGCCCCGCGACCGTCACCGTCCCCGCCCCGCCGGTCAGGATGCCGTTGAGGTGCAGCACGAGGGTCGTCTTCCCGGCGCCGTTCGGCCCGAGCAGCGCGACCCGCTCGCCGCGCGAGACGGAGAAGTCCACGCCGAACAGGGCCTGATGGCCGTCGGGGTAGGCGAAGGCCAGTCCGGCCACTTCCAGCGAAGGTGTCACAGCGTCCATCCCAGCAGACATACGACGAGGGCGGCGAAGGGGAGGGTGAGGGCGTAGGACCACTGCGCCCGGGAGGCGGTCACCTCGTCGATGACCGGCATCGCACCGGCGTAGCCCCGGCTGACCATGGCCAGATGCACCCGCTCGCCCCGTTCGTAGGAGCGGATGAACAGCGCGCCCGCGGACTTCGCGAGCACCCCCCAGTGCCGTACGCCCTTGGCCTCGAACCCGCGCGACTCCCGCGCGATCCGCATCCGCCGCATCTCGTCGGTGATGACATCGCCGTAGCGGATCATGAAGGACGCGATCTGCACCAGCAGCGGCGGTAGCTTCAGGCGTTGCAGGCCGAGGAGGAGTTCGCGCAGCTCGGTGGTGGAGGCGAGCAGGACGGAGGCGGCGACGCCGAGGGTGCCCTTGGCGAGCACGTTCCAGGCACCCCACAGGCCCTCGACGCTCAGCGACAGGCCCAGCACGTGCACCCGCGCGCCCTCCGCCACGAACGGCATGAGCACGGCGAACGCGACGAACGGCACCTCGATCAGCAGTCGCTTCAGCAGGAAGGCGGCGGGCACGCGTGCGAGGTACGCGACGACGCAGAGCAGGACGGCGTACAGGCCGAAGGCCCACATGGCCTCCCGCGGGGTCGACACCACGACCACCACGAAGGCGAACGTGGCGGCGAGCTTGGTGTGCGGCGGCAGTCCGTGCACGGGCGAGTGCCCGTGCCGGTAGAGCCGGTGCGCGTGCCCGGCGCCCATCTCAGACCCCCGTGCTTGCCGACGGCGACACGTCGGCGGTACGCCGCCTGCGTACCGCCCAGAACACCGTGCTGCCCGCGACGACGGTGACGCCGACGCCGATCACGCCCGCGAGACCGCCGGACAGGCGGGCGTTCTCGACATCCTTGACGCCGTAGTCGGCGAGCGGGGAGTCGGCGGACGCGTGCTGCTCGGCCTTGCGGTCGATGCCCTTGTCGTGGGCGACCTTCTCCAGGCCGTCGGGGTTGGCGGAAGCGTAGAAGCTGACGAAGCCGGCCAGCACGAGGGAGGTGACGAGGCCGGTGATCCACACCGTGCGGCGGGAGGTCCGGGCCGCCACCGGAACGGGCGCGGCGACGGGCGCGTCGACCAGGTCGCCGGCCACGCGCAGCTTCAGCCTCGGCTCCAGCCCGCGCGCGCCGTGGACGAGGTCGGGCCGTACGGCGATCACGGCGCCGACGGTCAGCGCGGTGATCACGGCCTCGCCGATGCCGATCAGCACATGCACGCCGATCATGGCGGTGGCGACCTTGCCGATGGAGACGTCCGTGGTGCCGCCGATCGCGTACATCGCGGTGAACGCCACGGCGGCGGCGGGGACGGAGAGCAGGGCGGCGACGAAGGAGGCGACGGTCACCGACCGGCGCTTGCGCGGCAGCACCTTCAGCAGGCCGCGGAAGACGGCGTACCCGACGACCGTCGTCACGATCGCCATGTCGGTGATGTTCACGCCGAGCGCGGTCAGACCGCCGTCGGCGAAGAGGATGCCCTGCATGAGCAGGACCACGGACACACACAGGACCCCTGTGTAGGGGCCGACGAGTATCGCGGCCAGCGCGCCGCCGAGCAGATGTCCGCTGGTCCCGGCCGCGACCGGGAAGTTCAGCATCTGCACGGCGAAGATGAACGCTGCCACGAGTCCGGCCAGCGGGGCCGTGCGCTCGTCGAGCTCGCGGCGGGCGCCGCGCAGGCTCACGGCGACGGCTCCCGCGGCGACGACTGCGGTCACGGCGGACGTAGGGGCGTTGATGAATCCGTCAGGCACATGCACCGTTCGATGATAGTGGCTTAATGCGAACGGCTTGCAAGAGCGAGGGAGTCGTCATCTGGCAGGAGATCTGCCGCCTCGGGGGGCGCGTACCGGAAAATATGCGACATTGGAGAGAAAGCGGATGCATGGCTTTCGCGCAGGTCACCGATTGTTAGGGGCCGTCCGATGTCTGTAGTCGAACAGTATGCGCAAGTCCACATCGTCACGGACGAGGACACCCTGGAGGATCCCGGAGCCGTCCCCGTGGTACTGCGCTACGACCCGGACGCCGATCCCCGCGCCGTCCGCATCGGTCTCCCCGCCCACGAGTGGACCTTCTCCCGGTCCCTGCTGGAGCAGGGGCTGCGGGCCCCGGCCGGCTCGGGAGACGTGCGGGTGTGGCCGTGCGGCCGGGTCCAGGCCGTCGTCGAGTTCCACTCGGCGCAGGGGGTCTCGGTGGTGCAGTTCGAGTCGAAGGCCCTGGTGCGGTTCCTGCGCCGTACGTACACGGCGACGCCGGTGGCGAACTGACGGTCCGAGGGCGGCCCGTGGCGGGCCAGGCGGGGCGAGGGCACTCCAGCGGGAGGCCGGACCCGCCCGCCTCAGCGCCCGCTCAGCCGCCCGCGCGCAGCAGTGACGCCACGATCGGGCCGGCCGTGTCCCCGCCGTGGCCGCCCGCCTGGACGACGCCGGCCCCCGCGAGGTCACCGCGGTACGCCGTGAACCAGCCGTTCGGCTTCTCCTGGTTGTCGACCTCCGCCGAGCCCGTCTTGGCGCCGTAGTCCGGGCCGAGCCCCGACATCGCCTCGGCGGCGGTGCCGTAGGCGGCCGTGTACTGCATGAGCTCGCGCAGCTGCGACAGCGTGTCCGCGGACAGCGTGCGCGAGGCGGTGGCCAGCGTGCGGTGATCCACCGTGGGGGCGACCAGGTACGGCTGGTGGAAGACGCCCGTGCGGACCGTCGCGGCGACGGACGCCATGTTCAGCGGGTTCATCCGCACCCCGCCCTGGCCGATCAGCTCCGCCGCCTTCTGCGCCGCGCTCTGGGCCGGCACCGCGCCGTCGAAGGTGGGCACGCCGATCGCCCAGTCGTTCATCGACAGGCCGAAGACCTGCTGGGCCTGCCGGGGCAGGTCGCTGTCGTCGAGCTTGCCCGCCTGGCTGATGAAGGCCGTGTTGCAGGACCGCGCGAAGCTCGCCTTGAACGTGCCGCCCTTGATCTCGAAGTCGTCGTCGTTGTGGAACTTCCAGCCGCCGTAGCTGAAGGTCTTGGGGCACGGGTGGGTCTTGTCCGCCGACGCCAGCCCCTTCTCGATCAGCAGCGAGGAGGTGATGACCTTCATCGTGGAGCCGGGCGCCAGGGAGCCCTGGAACGCCGTGTTGAAACCGTGGCTGGTGTTGGCCACCGCGAGGATCTCGCCCGTGGACGGGCGCATGACGACCACCGACGCCCGCGTCTGCTTGGTCACCTGCTGCTCCGCCGCCGCCTGGAGGGCCGGGCTCAGCGTGGTCCTCACCGTGCCCGGGGTGCCCTCGCTCAGCTCCAGCAGGGTCTTGTCGGAGGCCTTCTTCGCCTTCGACGCCTTCCCGCGCACCGCCCGCAGTTCGACGCCCGCCTTGCCGCCGGCGATCTTGCCGTACTTCTCGCGCAGTCCGTCCAGCACCGTGCCCAGCGAGGGGTACTTGGCCGCGGTGATCTCCCCGCCGTCGCGGTCCAGGGCCTTCACCGGCGGGGTGCCGGACGCGCCGGTGACGAGCGTGTCGCCGTCCTGGAGGTCGGGGTGGACGACGGAGGCGTGCCAGTCGACCAGCGGCTTGCCGTCCGCCGCCCGGCGCACGACCGTGAGCGCGCTGTCGTACGCGAGCGGCTTGCTGACGCCCTTGTACGTCACCGTGCCCTTCACCGAGAACGGCACCTTGTCGCCGGCGCGGGTGCCGACGGTGAGGGTGACGCCCGTGACATGGGCGTCCTTGGTGTAACCGGTCAGCAGGGTGGTCGCGGCCGCGGAGTCGTCCGTGGCGGCCGCGGCCAGGGTGGTGCGGCCCTGCTGCCAGGACGTGAGGAACCGCTGGGCCGCGGTGGTGACCTCGGTCGCGGACAGCGGCCCGGTCTTGACCGCCTTCGCCTTCGCGGCGGCCGCGTCGTCCTGGGCCGCGGTCCCGCCGCCGTACAGCGCGTACACCCCGAACCCGGCGCCCCCCACCACCACGGCGGCCACGCCGGCGATCACCGCCGGTCTCGTGCGCCGCCGTTCGGCGACCCGTCTCCTCTTGCCCACAGCCCGACCCTCCGCGATTCCCCAGGGCCGCTCGCCCCGCTGCCCTCACACACCCAACGACGGCAACAGCCTAGAGTCCCGTCCTGTGGGAGTGACGTGAGCCACCCCCGCAGCGGTCCGCCGCCCGGTGGCCGAGGGGTTCCCGGGGTCGTGCCGTCAGCCGCCCGCGCGCAGCACCGCCGCCACGATCGGGCCCGCCGCGTCGCCGCCGTGGCCGCCCTCCTGGGTCATGGCCGCCGCCGCGATGTCGTTGCGGTAGCCGGTGAACCAGCTGTTGGACTTGGACTGGCCGTCGACCTCGGCCGAGCCGGTCTTCGCGCCGATACGGCCGCTGAGGCCGGCCATCACGTGGGCGGCGGTGCCGCTGGTGGCGGTGCGGTTCATCATGGCGCGCAACTGCTGGACCGTGCCGGACGGCAGGCCCCGCGCCGTGGCGAGTTCACGGCCGTCGAGGTCCTGCGGCACGATCACCGGCTGCCGGAAGGTGCCCGTCATGGCGGTCGCCGTCACCGAGGCCATGTTCAGCGGGCTCATCTGGACCTGGCCCTGGCCGATCATGTTGGCGGCGGTGTCCGGGCCGCCGGAGGCCGGGACGGAGCCGTCGAAGGACGGGATGCCGGTCTTCCAGTTGTCCCGTCCCAGCCCGAACCGGTTCTGGGCCTCGTCGGTCAGGGAGTCCACCTTGACCTCGTCCGCGTAGCCCACGAACGCGGTGTTGCAGGAGCGGGAGAAGCTCTCGGCGAGGGTCGCTCCCTCGTTCGGCGCCATGTCCTTGAGGTTGTGAAAGGTCTGGCTCTGCCAGACCTTGGTGTCCGGGCAGGGCGCCGGCCCGTTCGCCGTCGTGATCCCGTTGTCGATGAGGGTCGCCGCACTGATGATCTTCATCGTGGAGCCGGGCGCCAGCTCGCCCAGGAACGCGGCGTTGAAGCCGTCGCCTCGATGGTTGGCGACCGCCAGCACCTCACCCGTGCTCGGCTTCACGGCCACCACGGACGACTCGCTGTAGTCGCGCACCGCCTGCTCGGCCGCCGCCTGCGCGCTCGCGCTGAGCGTCGTCGGCAGCTTGCCCGCCTTCCCCTTGGCGAGGGTCACCAGGGTGGTGTCGGCGGTGTTCCCGTCGGCGTGCCGGATACTCAGCTCGACGCCGGGCGTGCCGCCCGCCCGCTCGCCGTACTTGTCGCGCAGCCCGTCCAGGATCGGCCCGAGGGAGGGGTACTTCTCCTTCGTCAGGACCTTCCCGTCCCGGTCCACGGCCTCGATCGGCGGGCTCGCCGACTCGCCGGTCACCAGGGTGTCGTCCATGCCCTTCAGCTCGGGATGGACGACCGACGGCGCCCAGTCGACCAGCGCCCGCCCGGTGGTGGCCCCGCGCACCACCGTCAGCTCGCTCTTGTAGTCCAGCGGCTTGGACTTCCCCTCGTACGACACCGTCGCCTTCACCGTGAAGGGAACCGTGTCACCGCTCGCCGCACCGGGCGTGATCTTCACGCCCGTGATGTGCGCGTCCTGGCCGTACGACGTCAGCAGCGGCTCGGCCTTGGCCGCGTTGTCGGTGTAGTCCGCCGCCTTCGCCGCCTCCCCCCGCTCCCAGGCCGCGAAGAACTCGGCGCTCGTCTCCTTCACTTCCGCGCCGCTCGGCGGACCGGTCTTCACGGGCGCGGGCCCGCTCGCCCCCGGGCCCCCGGAACCGTCGCCGTTCAGCGCGGACACGAAGTTGTAGGCGCCGTACCCGGCACCCCCCAGCATCACCACGAACACCGTCCCTACGACGGCGGTCTTTGCCCCCTTGTGCATGTACGAGTCCCTCCCCGTTCCCCGTTGTGAAGTTGTCCGGGGGTTTCTGAACGCGTTCAGAAACCCCCGGCCTGGCCCACAGTAGACGGAAAGCGGTCTCCCGGAACAGAGGTTTCCGTAATCGTTAGACGGGCGGGGAGGGGCGCGATCGGATCCGCGCCCTCGGCCACATCCGTGAACGCCGGTCGCCGACCGGGGCGGGGGTGTCCGCGGCGCGGGGCTCGAAACGGCCGGCGGGAGCCGTACCGGTCGCGGGAGACGGTCACTTCACCGGGTCGGGGCTCACTTCACGTCGACGTAGTCGGCCCAGCCGATCGAGGCCGTGGTGAGGCTCGTGCCCGCGAAGTTGTAGCGGTACGCGCCGTCCGCCGTCGCCTTCACGGTGGTCGTGGCCCAGCCGTTGCGGTCGGTCTTGAGCTTCTTCAGCGTGACGAAGGGGCCGCTGGTGCCCTTGCGGTACTGGAGCAGCACCTGGTGCCCGATGAGGGGCACGTTCTTGTGCTTCTCCCAGCTGGCGACGGTCATCTGGGCCTTGACCGTGAGGCTCTTGCCCTTCTTCACCGGCTGCGGGGTGGCGACGGTCTGGGATACGTAGGCGTCGCGCTTGATGCGTGCGAAGTACGCGTGGTAAAGGCCGTCCGCGCGGGTCACGTTGCCGTCGCCGTCGACGGCGACGGGGGTGAGGTACCAGAGACCGGCGACGGAGTTGTCGTGGAGGTTGACGTTCGGGTCGGCCGTCAGGAGGGCCTCGCAGTAGGAGGTGGTCGCGTCGATCTTCGAGCAGTCGGCGCGTCCGACCATGAGTCCGTCGGCCTTCGCCGGTTCCTCTCCGTGCCGCAGCTCGAACGACACGCTCCGGACGCCGTTCGGGTCGCTGACCGTCGCGCCGATCGTGAAGACCCTCTTCCGTGCGGCCTCGACGCCGACGGTGTAGTCGCGGTTGTGGTTGACATCGATGTTCCAGAACTTCGTTACCGAGTCGTCCTGGGCGGCGGCCGGGACGGCGAGAGCGACTACGGCCAGGACAGCGCTGAAAGCGGCGGCGGTGGCGGTGGCGGCGGTGGCGCGTCTGCGCATGATGTGGTTTCCCCACGCTCGATGAATCGGGTGATCACTTCACCCGCGTCAGACAAGAGGGGCGCCAGGGGGGTTGTGCACCCTTGCCGACCGGGCCCAGCTCTTAACCCGGCCGTCGCCTCGAGTTGGCGAGATCCCGGGTCGTCGGCCAACTCGCCCGTCGTGGGTCATGTGGGTGCCGGCGAGGGCGACTTCTGCATCGCCCCGCAGCCGAGCCGGAAGGAGGTCGACTCCAACAGTGACGCCACGACCTGGGGGGTCGGTGATACGACGCTTACCGCCGCAGCAGGGTCGGCCTCGTCCGGCGTACGTCGAGGAAGCGTCACGTCGGCGGGGGCGGACCCTTCGCATGGTCACGCGGTGCGGTGCCCATCGCCTGGGGATTCGGGCATGCCTCGCCCCGGGCGCGGCATTCACCGGCCGGCCGGGCGAGTTCACCGGTACGAATGCGTCGCTCCACCACCAGCCTTGACGTGGCCGCGCCACAGTCCTACTGTCGCGACACCAAGTGTTCATGTTGACATATGAAGTTCATGTACATGAACACCGAGAAATGCGCGCGCCCGCCAACCGAGTCCACCGAGCCGACAGGAAGGCACCCCCCATGCGCATGCGTACGCTGCTCACCTCCCTGGCCACCGCCACCGCCGTCACCGGCGGCCTGGTCCTCGTGGCCCCCGCCGCGCCGGCCAGTTCACTTTCCGCCGCCGCCGCGGCCGTAGCCGGCGCACCCGGCGGCCGGCACGGTACCGACGTCGTTTCCTCGCCCATGGCGGACCCGTCCGTCGCGCCCGGTGGGAATTTCGACCTCTCGGTGTGGCAGCTCCAGGAGCCGGTGGGCTCCCCCGGATCGCCGACGACGATCCCGTCCTCCCGGCTTCAGGGGGCCAACGGGTTCCAGGACGCGTACTTCTACACGGACACCCGTGACGGCGCGATGACCTTCTGGGCACCGGAGAAGGGCGTCACCACACCGAACTCGAACTACGCCCGCTCCGAACTGCGGGAGATGAACCGCAACGGCACCGCCGCCAACTGGTCGCTCAGCGGCACGCATTCAATGAAGGCGACGCTGCGGGTCGTGTCCGTCACATCGAACGTCTGCGTCGGACAGATCCACCTCGGCACAGGAGGCTCGTCCACCAAGCCGCTGCTGGAGCTGTACTACCGGTCGAGCGGTGACATCGTCCTCGGCACGGAGAACTCGCCCTCCGGAGGGCAGACACTGCACACCGTCGGCCACGTATCGGTCGGCAAGACATGGAACTACACGATCGCAGTCTCGGGCGGACACACCATCGACCTGACAGTCAACGGGAGCACCACGCACTACGCCATCCCGTCGTCGTTCGACGCCTACAAGCAGTACTTCAAGGCCGGCTCGTACAACCAGTCGTCCTCGGACAGCACTACCAAGGGCGCCCGGGTCGCCTTCTACGGCCTCACCGTCTCCCACAGTTGAGGGAACCTCCGCATCGCGCACCGTCAGTGAGGTCGTCGACGAGGCAATCGGTGCGACCGACGACGGCCGCCAACGGCCGACAAAGACCGAGAGGGCGCGGCCGGCTGCCGCGCCCCCTCGCCACGTCTGTGCAGCTAGACCCAGGTGTCCAGCCACATCCGGGACCGCCAGTCGTCGATCGGGATCGCCTGGCCCGTGTACAGGGGCCAGAAGTAGATGAAGTTCCAGGCGATGAGCAGTACCAGGACGCCCGCGCCCGTCGCGCCGGCGACCCGGCGGGTGTCGCTCGAACCCGGTGGGCCGACGAGCGCGCCGATCAGCATCGCCACCGCCAGGCAGAGGAACGGCACGAACACGACGGCGTAGAACAGGAAGATCGTGCGCTCCTGGTACATGAACCACGGCAGGTACCCGGCCGCGATGCCGCAGGCGATCGCGCCCGCGCGCCAGTCGCGGCGGAAGAACCAGCGCCACAGCACGTACAGGAGGGCGAAGCAGCCCACCCACCACAGCATCGGCGTGCCGATCGCCAGCACCTCCCGCGCGCACTTCTCGCCCGCGTCGGTCGGGCAGCCGTCAACGCCGGGCGCGGGGGACTCGTAGAAGTACGACACCGGGCGGCCCAGCACGAGCCAGCTCCACGGGTTCGACTGGTACGTGTGCGGCGAGGAGAGGTTGACGTGGAACTCGTAGACCTCGTGCTCGTAGTGCCACAGGCTGCGCCACCAGTCCGGGAACAGCCAGGACCAGCCGCTGCCCTTGCCGTCGGTGACGGCCCAGTTGCGGTAGTAGCCGCCGGAGCCGTTGTCGGGGGAGAGGATCCAGCCGGTCCAGGACAGGACGTACGTGGCGATCGCGACCGGGACGGTGGCGAGGAACGCGATGCCCGTGTCGTACTTCAGGACGGGCAGGTACGCGTTGCGCGCGCCCGCGACCTTGCGGGAACCGACGTCCCACAGCAGCGTCAGCACACAGAACGCGGCCAGGATGTACAGGGTGTTCCACTTGGTGCCGAGGGCCAGGCCGAGCATGAGGCCGGCCGCCCAGCGCCAGGGGCGCCACCCGAGGCGGGTGGTCTCGGCGAGGCGCGCGTCCGGCCGGACCCGGCCGTCCGCGTCCGCCGGGAGCGCCGCCGCGAGTCTCGCGCGCGCCCGGTCGCGGTCGACGACCAGACAGCCGAAGGCGGCCAGCACGAAGAACATCAGGACGCCGTCGAGCAGCGCGGTCCGGCTCATCACGAAGTGCAGCCCGTCGACCGCCATGAGCGCGCCCGCCAGGCAGCCCAGGAAGGTGGAGCGGAAGATCCGGCGGCCGATCCGGCACAGCAGCAGCACACTGAGCGTGCCGAGCAGCGCCGTCATGAACCGCCAGCCGAACGGGTCGAACCCGAAGATCAGTTCGCCGAGTCCGATGACGTACTTGCCGACCGGCGGATGCACGACGTAGGCCGCGTCCGACGGGATGGTGACATGCCCGCCCGAGGAGAGGATCAGGTTGTTGGCGTTCTTGTCCCAGTTGACCTCGAAGCCGCGGTGGACGAGCGCCCACGCGTCCTTGGCGTAGTACGTCTCGTCGAATATCACCGCCTTCGGGCTGCCCAGGTTCCAGAACCGCAGCACGCCCGCCAACAGGGTGACCAGCAGTGGACCGCCCCAGCCGGACCAGCGGGCGAGCCGGTCGGCGAGCGTGTGCGGGACGCCGAGCGCCGCCCACAGCCGCGGACTGGGCTCGGTGTACGGCGGTACGAGCCGCTCGCGGACGTCGCTCCCGGGCCCCCCGGTGTTCGCCGCGTAGCCGAATCGGCGCAGCCGCTGCTGCCACGACGGCCGCTGGTCGTGCGGGGCCCGGCCCTGCCGGATGTCCGTGGAGGACGCGGTACTGGTCACCGCGCCATCGTAGGGAACCGTTCTGTGTGAGTCCCGTGCATGGGCCGTACCGGTCCGGATGCGTTACCCCGCGTCGGCCCCTGGGAGGATGGTGGCGTGACTGGAACCCTTGTTTTGGCGGGCACCCCCATCGGCGACGTTCAGGACGCTCCGCCCCGGCTCGCCGCGGAGCTGGCCGGTGCCGACGTCGTCGCCGCCGAGGACACCCGGCGGCTGCGGCGCCTGACGCAGGCGCTGGGCGTCACGCCCAAGGGGCGGGTGGTGTCGTACTTCGAGGGCAACGAGTCGGCCCGGACGCCGGAACTGGTCGAGGAGCTGGTCGGCGGCGCGCGCGTGCTGCTGGTGACCGACGCGGGGATGCCGTCCGTCTCCGACCCGGGCTACCGGCTGGTCGCCGCGGCTGTCGAGAAGGACATCCGGGTCACCGCCGTACCGGGCCCGTCCGCCGTGCTCACCGCGCTCGCGCTGTCCGGGCTGCCCGTCGACCGGTTCTGCTTCGAGGGGTTCCTGCCGCGCAAGGGGGGTGAGCGCCTCTCGCGGCTGCGCGAGGTGGCGCAGGAGCGCCGGACCCTCGTGTACTTCGAGGCCCCGCACCGGCTCGACGACACCCTCGCCGCCATGGCCGAGGTATTCGGCGCCGACCGGCGCGCCGCGGTCTGCCGCGAGCTGACCAAGACGTACGAGGAGGTCCGGCGGGGCGGGCTCGGCGAGCTGGCCGAGTGGGCCGCCGAGGGCGTACGGGGGGAGATCACCGTCGTCGTCGAGGGGGCGCCCGAGCGGGGCGCGGAGGAGCTCGACGCCGAGGAACTCGTGCGCCGGGTGCGGGTGCGCGAGGAGGCGGGGGAGCGCCGCAAGGAGGCGATCGCGGCGGTGGCGGCCGAGGCCGGGCTGCCCAAGCGCGAGGTGTTCGACGCGGTGGTGGCGGCGAAGAACGCGGCACGCTGAGCGTCCACCCCATGCACGGGCAAAGGGGACTCTTCCAAGGCAAAGCCCAGGCCGGTGGCCGAGCCCGCTTTGGCAAGGAAGGTCCAAATCGAATCCAACACTCGACAGGCCTGATGCGTTCGCGCGGGTGAAGGCGTCCACTGGGAGCAGGGACGCACCCGTCCCTCGCCTCCAAGGGGATTCCGGGGGGAATCCCCTTGCTCGGGGGTGCTTGTCCAGCGGACCACAGGAGCTGGCATGAGTGAGATCTCAGGGCGGACCGGCCCGCGCGGCGGAGCGACGGCCGTGGTCTACGAGTCGTATTCCTTCGCCTGCATGCGCTGCGGGCACGGCTGGGAGCAGTCGTACGAGATAGAGCACCACACCGACGCCGACGGCCACGAGTTCGTGCTGTACGTGGCGGGCGGTCGGGTCGTGCCGTCTCCGCTGACCCGTCCCGCCTGCGTGAACTGTGACGGGCACATCGTGCGGATCATGCGCGCGGGCCAGGTGTCCTCGGCGCAGAACCTCCTGCACCGGCAGCCGCGGCCGGCGTCGGCGCAGTCCCAGACACCGGTGCCGACGCCGGCGGCGCGCCTCGCGGAGCAGCCTCGACGACCGGAGCGGCAGGGGCAGCCGGAACCGCCGACGGCCGAGGCCGCGGCGGCGCACCACCACTGGCATCTGTCCGATCTCTGGCACCCGTTCCACCGCAGGGCGAGCTGACGCCCCGCGCGGTCCGCGAGGGCATGCCCCTTTCGTAGGATCGGGGCATGCCTTCGAACGACGACAAGAACGCGGCGCCGCCGCTCCCGGAGCCCCTCCGGGTGCCGGTCGCCGACTCGCACACGCACCTCGACATGCAGTCGGGCACCGTCGAGGAGGGCCTCGCGAAGGCCGCGTCGGTCGGGGTCACGACGGTCGTCCAGGTCGGCTGCGACCTCAAGGGGTCACGCTGGGCCGCGGAGACCGCGGCCCAGCACGACAGTGTCCACGCGACCGTCGCCCTGCACCCCAACGAGGCCCCGCGCATCGTCCTCGGCGACCCCGACGGCTGGTCGCGGCAGGGTGCGCGCCGAGCGGGCGGGGCGGCCGCGCTCGACGAGGCGCTCGCCGAGATCGACCGACTGGCCGCGCTGCCCCAGGTGAAGGGCGTCGGCGAGACGGGACTGGACTACTTCCGCACCGGTCCGGAGGGCATGGAGGCGCAGGAGCGGTCCTTCCGCGCCCACATAGAGATCGCCAAGCGGCACGGCAAGGCGCTCGTCATCCACGACCGCGACGCCCACGCCGACGTCCTGCGCGTGTTGAAGGAGGAGGGCGCTCCCGAGCGGACCGTCTTCCACTGCTACTCCGGCGACGCCGAGATGGCCCAGGTCTGCGCCCGCGCCGGATACTTCATGTCCTTCGCCGGCAACGTCACCTTCAAGAACGCCCAGAACCTGCGGGACGCCGTCGCCGTGGCCCCCCTCGAACTGCTCCTGGTGGAGACGGACGCTCCCTTCCTGACCCCGGTCCCGTACCGCGGACGGCCCAACGCCCCGTATCTCGTTCCGGTCACGGTCCGCGCCCTGGCCGCCGTGCGGGGCATCGACGAGGACGCGTTGGCCACGGCCCTGGCGGCGAACACGGGCCGCGCCTTCGACTACTGACGGAGACCGTGCGTAGTCGCGTCGCTTTGGAGAGTGACGGCCGCTCCGCTAGGTTCTTGGGGCCCGATCCGGACCCCTCTGGCCTTCTGGAGCGTGTCGGCGTGAGCAACTCGCAGTACGAGACGTACGAGACGTACGAGCCCCATGAGCGGTACGGGGACTACGGCGGCCCGGGCCCCGAGCCGGACCCGGACCCCGGTCTCGGGCCCGACGCCGGGCCCGACGGTGGCTTCGACGTGCACAGCGCGCCGACGCTGGCGTACGGCGTGTACCAGGCGGCCGGGCCGTATCAGCCGTATCCGGACTCGTACCGGGACACCTATCGGCCCGCGTACGCGGCGTACGGGGCGTACGCGGCGTACGAGACCTACGAGACGACCGGAGCGTACGAGGCGGCCGAGGTTTTCGAGACGACCGAGGTTGTCCAGACGTACGCGGCGTTCGACGCCTTCGCGCCGACGCTCCCGCGTCAGGCGGTGAGCGCGGACGACGCGCCCACGCTGGTCGAGCGCGTCGGAGCGAACCGGCACGCCGCACGCCGGCGCAAGCCCCGGTACGCCGAGCGTGCGGACGGACATGTGCGCCGCCTGCTCCCGCAGGCACTGGTCGTCGCCTTCCTGGCCGGCGGCACCACCGCCTTCGTCGCCGACGACAAGGCCGTCGAGCTGAACGTCGACGGCAGACCGCGCACGCTGCACACCTTCGCCGACGACGTGACCGAGCTGCTGGCGCAGGAGGGCGTGCCGGTCGGGCCGCACGACCGGGTGGTGCCCGCCCCGGGCACGGCCCTCAGCAGCGGCGACGAGGTCGCGGTGCACTACGGGCGGCCCGTACGGCTCACGATCGACGGACAGCGGCGCGAGCTGTGGACGACGGCGCACACCGTGGACGAGGCGCTGCAACAGCTGGGGGTGCGCGCCGAGGGCGCGTATCTGTCCACCTCGCGCTCCCGGCGCATCGGACGCGAGGGACTCGCGCTGGACGTCCGTACCGAACGCGCCGTGACGGTGATGGCGGACGGCCGGGCCCGCACCGTACGCACCAACGCCTCCACCGTGCGCGAGGCCGTCGAGCAGGCCGGGATCACCCTGCACGGCCAGGACACCACCTCCGTCCCGGGCGGGAGCTTCCCGCGCGACGGGCAGACGGTGACCGTGCTGCGCATCACCGGCGGCCGGGAGGTCCGGGAGGAGGCGATCCCGTTCGCGGTGCGGCACACCGACGACGCCTCGCTGTTCAAGGGCACGCAGGTCGTCGAGCGGGCCGGGCGGCCGGGGCTGCGACGGGTCACGTACACCCTGCGGACCGTGAACGGCGTCCGGCAGAAGCCGCGGCACGAGCGGTCCGAGGTGGTGCGGGAGCCGCGCGCCCAGCTGGTGAAGGTGGGCACGAAGCCGCTGCCGCCGTCGGCCCACGACGCCGACCACCTCGACTGGCAGGGCCTCGCGGCCTGCGAGTCGGGTGGGCGGCCGCACGCCGTCGACCCGTCGGGGACGTACGGCGGCCTGTACCAGTTCGACACGCAGACCTGGCACAGCCTCGGTGGGAGCGGACGGCCGCAGGACGCGTCGGCGGCGGAGCAGACGCTGCGGGCGAAGAAGCTGTACGCGCGACGGGGCGCGGCACCCTGGCCGCACTGCGGGGCGCGGCTGCGCGGGTGAGCGGGCGCGGGGCGCTGAGCGGACGAGGGGCCGCCCGCGGCCCCGTACCCTGGTGCCGTGAGCAGCCCCACCTCTGACGCCCTGCTGGGCCCCGCCGACATCCGCGAACTGGCGGCCGCCCTCGGTGTCCGCCCGACCAAGCAGCGCGGCCAGAACTTCGTGATCGACGCGAACACGGTCCGCCGTATCGTGCGCACCGCGGGGGTGCGCCCCGACGACGTGGTCGTCGAGGTCGGCCCGGGGCTCGGCTCCCTCACCCTCGCGCTGCTGGAGGCCGCCGACCGCGTCACGGCCGTGGAGATCGACGACGTCCTGGCCGGCGCGCTGCCCGCGACCGTCGCGGCGCGGATGCCGGAGCGCGCCGAGCGGTTCGCGCTCGTGCACTCCGACGCGATGCACGTCGCCGAGTTGCCGGGCCCCGCCCCGACCGCGCTGGTCGCGAACCTCCCCTACAACGTCGCCGTCCCCGTGCTGCTGCACATGCTCGACACCTTCCCGAGCATCGAGCGCACGCTGGTGATGGTGCAGTCCGAGGTCGCCGACCGGCTGGCCGCGGCGCCCGGTTCGAAGGTGTACGGCGTCCCGTCCGTGAAGGCCAACTGGTACGCGCAGGTCAAGCGGGCCGGTGCCATCGGCCGTAACGTCTTCTGGCCCGCGCCGAACGTCGACAGCGGCCTGGTCGCCCTGGTCCGCCGCACCGAGCCGGTCCGGACGACCGCCACGAAGCGCGAGGTCTTCGCCGTCGTCGACGCGGCGTTCGCGCAGCGCCGCAAGACGCTGCGGGCCGCTCTCGCCGGGTGGGCCGGGTCCGCCGCCGCCGCGGAGGCCGCGCTCGTCGCGGCCGGGGTGTCGCCGCAGGCGCGCGGAGAGGCCCTCACCGTGGAGGAGTTCGCGCGCATCGCGGAGCACAAGGCCGATGGCGAGGCGACGCACAAGGCCGACGCCGAGCCGGAGCACAAGACCGACGTCGAGGCCGAGCACAAGGCCGACATCGAGAGCGACGAGGAGTCCGGTCACCCGTGAGCGTCACCGTACGTGTTCCGGCCAAGGTCAACGTCCAGCTCGGGGTGGGCGCCGCGCGTCCCGACGGCTTCCACGACCTGGCCAACGTCTTCCTGGCGGTCGGCCTGTACGACGAGGTCACGGTCACCCCGGCCGACGGGCTGCGGGTGACCTGCTCGGGGCCGGACGCCGACCAGGTCCCGCTGGACCGCACGAACCTGGCGGCGCGCGCGGCCGAGGCGCTCGCCGCGCGCTACGGCCGTACGCCCGATGTGCACATCCACATCGCCAAGGACATCCCCGTGGCGGGCGGCATGGCGGGCGGCAGCGCGGACGGCGCGGGCGCGCTGGTGGCGTGCGACGCGCTGTGGGGCACGGACGCCCCCCGCGGCGAGCTCCTCGACATCTGCGCGGAGCTGGGCAGCGACGTGCCGTTCAGCCTGGTCGGAGGGGCGGCGCTGGGCACCGGGCGGGGCGAGAAGCTGACGGCGCTGGAGGTGGGCGGGACCTTCCACTGGGTGTTCGCCATGGCCGTGCGCGGCCTGTCGACCCCGGCCGTCTTCCGGGAGTTCGACCGGCTCGGCGCGGGCCTCGACATCCCCGAGCCGGTCGCGGCCCAGGAGCTGCTCGACGCCCTCGCGTCGGGCGACCCCGACGCACTCGCCGCCACCGTCTCCAACGACCTCCAGCCCGCCGCCCTCTCCCTGTTCCCGGACCTCGCCGCCACCCTGGCGGCCGGCCGCGCGGCCGGTGCCCTCGCGACCCTCGTCTCGGGCTCGGGCCCGACCACGGCGTTCCTGGTGCGCGATCCCGCGGCGGCGGCCGAGGTGGCGGGGGCGCTCAGCGCCTCCGGCACCTGTCGCACCGTGCGCACGGCGTCGGGCCCGGCCCCGGGGGCGACCCTGCTGTGACGGGGGCGGTACGACCTCCGGCGGGGGTACGACCTCCCGGCTGCGACCGGGCGACCTGACCTGCGGGGATCGGCGGGCGACCGGCGAGCACTAGGCTGGGAGGCTGACCGTCCCCCTGCGCAGGAGTGAAATGGCCGTCAACCTGGTCAATGTCGAGAACGTCAGCAAGGTGTACGGCACCCGTACCCTCCTCGACGGCATCTCGCTCGGCGTGTCCGAGGGTGATCGGATCGGGGTGGTCGGCCGTAACGGTGACGGCAAGACCACGCTGATCCGCATGCTCGCCAAGCTGGAGGAGGCGGACTCCGGTCGCGTCACCCACAACGGCGGGCTGCGGATGGGTGTGCTCACCCAGCACGACTCCCTCGACCCCGAGGCCACCGTCCGGCACGAGGTCATCCGTGACCTGGCCGACCACGAGTGGGCGGGCAACGCCAAGATCCGGGACGTGCTGACCGGCCTGTTCGGCGGGCTCGACCTGCCCGGCTTCCCGCAGGGCCTGGACACCGTCATCGGCCCGCTCTCCGGTGGTGAGCGCCGCCGTATCGCGCTCGCCAAGCTGCTCATCGACGAGCAGGAACTGATCGTGCTGGACGAGCCGACCAACCACCTCGACGTCGAGGGCATCGCCTGGCTCGCCGGACATCTGCGCGAGCGCCGCTCCGCGCTCGTCTGCGTCACCCACGACCGCTGGTTCCTGGACCAGGTCTGCACCCGCATGTGGGACGTGCAGCGCGGCGACGTGCACGAGTACGAGGGCGGCTACTCCGACTACGTCTTCGCCCGGGCCGAGCGGGAGCGCATCGCCGCGACCGAGGAGGTCAAGCGGCAGAACCTGGTCCGCAAGGAGCTGGCCTGGCTGCGGCGCGGGGCGCCCGCGCGGACCTCCAAGCCGCGCTTCCGGGTCGAAGCCGCCAACGAGCTGATCGCCGACGTGCCGCCGCCGCGCGACAGCAGCGAGCTGATGAAGTTCGCCTCCTCCCGGCTCGGCAAGACCGTCTTCGACCTCGAGGACGTCACCGTCCAGGCCGGCCCCAAGGTGCTGCTCAAGCACGTCACGTGGCAGCTCGGCCCCGGCGACCGCATCGGCCTGGTCGGCGTCAACGGCGCCGGGAAGACGTCCCTGCTGCGGGCCATGGCCGAGGCGGCCCGTACGGAGGGCGAGACGCAGCCCGCCGCCGGACGCGTCAACGTCGGCCGGACCGTCAAGCTCGCCTACCTCTCCCAGGAGGTCGCCGAACTCGACCCGAAGCTGCGGGTCCTGGAGGCCGTGCAGCAGGTTCGCGAGCGCGTGGACCTCGGCACGGGCCGGGAGATGACCGCCGGGCAGCTGTGCGAGACGTTCGGCTTCAACAAGGAGAAGCAGTGGACGCCGGTGGGCGACCTGTCCGGTGGTGAGCGGCGCCGCCTCCAGCTGCTGCGCCTGCTGATGGACGAGCCCAACGTCCTCTTCCTCGACGAGCCCACCAACGACCTCGACATCGAGACCCTGACCCAGCTGGAGGACGTCCTCGACGGCTGGCCCGGCTCGATGATCGTCATCTCCCACGACCGGTTCTTCGTCGAGCGCACCACCGACCGGGTGTTCGCCCTGCTCGGCGATGCCACCCTGCGGATGCTGCCGCGCGGCATCGACGAGTACCTGGAGCGACGACAGCGCATGGAGGAGGCGGCCGCCGCCGCCGTGCCCGCGCCCGCGGCCAGGCCCACGACCGAGCGGAGCGCCGCCGACCAGCGCGCCGCCAAGAAGGAACTCCAGAAGATCGAGCGGCAGTTGGACAAGGTCACCGAAAAGGAGTCCAAGCTGCACGCCCAGATCGCCGACAACGCCACGGACTTCGGGAAGGTGGCCGAACTCGACGCCCAGCTGCGGGAGTTGTCCGGCGAGCGGGACGAACTGGAACTGCGCTGGCTGGAACTCGCCGAGGACGCCTGATCTCCGGCTCGCTCGGAACGCGCGGCGCGCAGGTCGCGTGAAGGGGGCGTGAAGGCGCATAACGAGGGCGTCACGGGCCGGTCCTCCCTTGGGAACAGGGGCGGACGCACGCCCGTGCGCTGTCGGTGCCGAGTGATAGAACAGAGCCTCTGAGAACTGTCTGAGAGCGACTCTGGGTCCATCACGTACCTCAGGGCGTGGCGAGAAGTCAGTGAGCGAGGGGGAAACACGCTGATGACGCAGCCGCCCAACCAGCCGCCGCCGCAGGGCGGTTTCGGAGCGCCGCAGGGCGGGCCGTCATCGGACGGCCCCGCCCCCGGCTTCGGCGTGGCTCCGCCCCCGCCGCCGGGAGCTCCGCAACCGCAACCCGGTCACGGCCAGCCGCAGCAGCCCGGCCCCTACGGCCCCCAGCAGCAGCCGGGGCCGTACGGGCCGCCGCCGCAGCAGCCCGGCCCGTACGGCCGGCCTCAGCAGCCGGGTCCGTACGGCCAGCCCCAGCAGCAGCCCGGCCCGTACGGCCAGCCCCAGCAGCCGGGTCCGTACGGCCAGCCGCAGCAGCCCGGCCCCTACGGCCCGCAGCCCGGCTACGGCTACCCGCCGCAGCCCCAGTTCCCGGGCACCCCCGGCACCCCGCCGCCCACCGGCTCCCGCAACCCCTTCAAGAGGCGCCCCGCGGTGGCCGTCGGGGCCGCGGTGGTCGCGCTCCTCGTCGTCGGCGGTGTCGTGGTGGCGCTGACGAGCGGCGGTGACGACAAGGGCGGCAAGCCGGTCGCCGGCAAGAGCGACGACGCCAAGGCCACCGCCCCGGTCGACCCGGGCGACGGCAACGGCGGCGGCGCGGGCCCGGAGGACCTCAACGCGGGCCGCAAGCCCGGCGAGGCCAAGGTGCTCTGGTACAAGGAGGCACCCGACGCCCCCGGCTCCGGCGCCGACGCCCCCGGCATGTGGATCACCGACAGGACCGCGGTGAAGGCGGCCTACAAGGAACTCGTCGCCTACGACGTCGGTGACGGTGAGCCGACCTGGGACACGATCACCTTCCCGCAGAAGATCTGCGCGGCCACTCCCGTCAAGACGTCCGACGACAAGATCGTCGTGGCGTACATGGACGGCGTCAGCAGCCGCGCGAAGTGCAACCAGCTCCAGCAGATCGACCTGAACACGGGCGCGAAGGGCTGGAGTGCCGAGGTCGCCGACGGCGCCCTGTTCGACAGCGCGATCTCCATCGAGCTGACGCTCGCCGGTGACACGCTGATGGTCGGCCGCTCGCAGTCCGGCACGGCGTACGACGTCCACAGCGGCAAGAAGCTGTTCGACAAGAAGAGGTACGGCACGGACTGCTTCCCGACCGCCTTCGCCGGCGGCGGGCAGCTGGTCTCGGTGGCGTCCTGCGACGCCACGGGCACCAACGAGCACGAGGAAGTGCAGGGCCTCGACCCGAGGACCGGCAGGACCCTGTGGACGCAGAAGCTCGACAAGGGCTGGAAGGTCGAGCGCGCGTACTCCGTCGATCCGCTCGTGCTCTATCTGACCAACCAGGACAAGAACGCCTGGAACATCTCCACGATCAAGAGCGACGGCACGTTCCGCTCGGAGGTCGGCTTCGACGAGGACTTCGCGCCCGACTGCGGCTGGGCCGTCCTCGACCGCGAACTCCAGGGCTGCCAGGGCGTCGCGGCCGACGCGAACACCCTCTATCTGCCGACCGAGGCCACCGGCGCCAACGAGATCGTCGCGGTCGACCTCTCCACCGGCAAGGAGAAGTGGCGGGCGAAGTCCCCGGCCGACGCGTCGATGCTGCCGGTCCGGGTCGAGGGCGGGAAGCTCGTCGCGTACGTCGAGCCGTCGTACGACGCGGGCGGCCAGGTCGTGTCGATCCCGACGACGGGCTCGGCCCACACCACGACGAAGCTGCTCCAGAACCCGGTGGGTACCGCCCGGATCGAGGGCGGCTTCACCTCCAGGTCGGTCGACTGGGTCGACGGGCGCTTCTACATCTCCTCCACCCGGCTGACCGGGAAGGACGACGCGAGGGAGAAGCTGATGCTCGCCTTCGGCAAGTGAGCCGGGCCGGCCGCTCCGGTCCCGCCTTCTCCGCCGCCGTTCCCCGCTCCCGTCCCCGTCCCTGTCGCGTCCCCGAGGTAGTCAGACCATGAGCCAGCCGCCGCCCCCGCCCCCGAACGAGCCCCCGCAGCAGGGCGGCTTCGGCCCGCCCCCGGGTACACCGCCCCAGCAGCCCCAGCAGCCCCAGCAGCAGGGCGGCTTCGGCCCGCCGCAGGACACGCCGCCGCCCGGTTACGGCTACCCGCAGGCACCCCAGGCGCCCGCGACGCCTCCGCCGCCCGGTTACGGCTACCCCCAGGCACCCCAGGCGCCTCAGCAGCCCCCCGGCTACGGATACCCCAACGCCCAGCCGGGCGCGTACGGATACGGTCAGCAACCCGGCTACGGCTACCCGCAGCCGGCACCGCTCCAGCCCCAGGCGGGCGGACCGGCCGGCGGCGGCCGCAGGCCCAGCGCCCAGCTGCTCATCATCGTCGCGGCCGTCACGGCGATCGCGCTGATAGTCGGCGGCGGCATCTGGTACTCGTCCTCCGGCAAGGACCACGGCAAGAAGGACGACACCGGAAGCTCCAGCGGCGGAACCGGCGGCAAGGACGGCAAGGGCGATACCGGCGGTACCTCCGGCGGCACGGAGAAGGCGCCCGCCGACACCGCCTCCACGCTGCTCTTCCAGGTCCCCATGCCCGTGGTCAAGGACACCAACACCGTGGCCACCAAGGGTTCCTGGCTCACCGACAAGGCGTACGTGAAGACCGGCGCCGCCGAGATCGTCGGCTACGACCCCGACAAGGGCACCAGGCTGTGGACGATCAAGCTGCCCGGTCCGGTGTGCGAGGCCAGCGCGCACGTCACCGAGGACGACAGGACGGCGATCCTCTACGAGCCGGCGATGCCGACCAAGGCCGACCCCTCGCACGGGTGCAGCCAGGTCGCCGCGATCGACCTCGACGCGGGACGGAAGCTGTGGACGAAGACCGTCGCCTCGGGTGACCAGCCCATCACCTTCGACAACATCACCGTCAGCGCCCGTACGGCGGCCCTGGGCAGCACCGAGGGCGGCGCCGCCTTCGACATCGGCTCCGGCAGGCTGCTGTGGTCGCCGAAGGCGACCGACACCTGCTACGACGCGGGCTACGGCGGCGGCGCGAAGCTGGTCGCGGTGCGCAAGTGCGGTGAATACGACGACCGCACGCTCGGCATCCAGACCATCGACCCGGCCTCCGGGAAGGTGATCTCGGAGTACAAGATGGCGAAGGGCATCGAGTACGCCAGCGTCGTGTCGACGGACCCGCTGGTCGTGGCCGCCGACGTCGGCGACAGCGCGGGCGACGGCAGCGGCATCTCGGACTTCTTCTCCATCGACAACAGGACCGGCACACTGCGCACCCGGATCTCGGCGCCGGGCGACGAGTACGCGGCCCACTGCGAAGGCATCAGCAGGATCGAGTACTGCAAGGGCGTCGTCGCCGCCGGCGACCGGCTCTACGTGCCGACCGAGGAGCGCGACGGCACCGAGGCGGGCACCAGGTCCAACGAGATCGTCGCGTTCGACCTGGCCACCGGCAAGCAGACCGGCCAGCGCGCCGACGCGGGCGACGGATACACCATCTCCCCGCTGCGGATGGACGGCGCCGACCTCATCGCGTACAAGCGTCCGCCCTACGACAAGGGCGGCCGGATCGTGAGCATCGACGGCGGCAGCTTCAAGGAGACGACGCTGCTGGAGAACCCGGCGACGCGGGCCGTGCACAACGCGGAGCAGAGCATGCTCCCCGAATACGCGGAGATCCTCTACGAGCGGGGCCACCTGTACATGTCCCAGGTCTTCGCCAGTAAGGCGTTGACCGGTTCGGGGGACAAGGAGTCCCTGGCGATCGCGTTCGCCACCGGCGGCTGAACGGCCCCCGTCGTCCCGCGATCACGGCCCCGTCCCTGCTCAGGGGCGGGGTCGTGCGCGTACCGCTCATCACCCTCGAATGCGAGGAATTTCGGCGATCCGGGGCACTTCTCACGAGTAGGGGGAGCGCAACGTCGAACAAGCGTGTAGCTTCCGGGGGCATGAAGGGCGGGGGTGCCGGGGGGCCCTCTGTCCATGCGGACCAGTGGGCATCCATAGTGGGCATCCATTGGGGGGACTGGGGGGTTGCTCTGTGGGAGTGCGGCTGATGGTGGTCGACGACCACCGACTGCTCGCCGAGGCGCTGGCCTCGGCGTTGAAGCTGCGGGGTCACCGGGTGCTGGCCGCGGCGGCACCGGCCGCCGGTGCGGCGGAACTGGTGATCACCCGCGCGCCCGAGGTGTGCCTGCTGGGCACGGCGGCGCCGGCCGAACCGGGGATCTTCGACCCGGTGATACGGATCAAGCGGGAGCGCCCCCAGGTCGCGGTGCTGGTCCTGGGCCCGGTACCCAGCCCGCGCGGGATCGCGGCGGCCTTCGCCGCGGGCGCCTCGGGCTATGTGCGCCACGACGAACGCATTGAGGGTGTGGAACGAGCCATCATGAAGGCGCGGGCGGGTGAGGCGGCCGTGGCCCCTCAGCTTCTCCAGGGCGCCTTCAGCGAACTGCTCAACCCGGCGGCCCAGCCCGACGACGAGGGCCAGCGCCTGTTGCAGATGCTCACCCCGAGGGAGATCGAGGTCCTGGTCCGGGTCGCCGACGGCGAGGACACCCGGCTGATCGCGGCCGGCATGGGCATCGCCCCGTCCACGGCCCGCACCCATGTGCAGCGCGTCCTGATGAAACTGGGCGTCGGCTCCCGTCTGGAGGCGGCGGCGCTGGCGGCCCGCACCGGTCTGCTGGACAGAGCGGGCCCGCTTCCGCAGGCGGGCGCGGGGCCGGAGTCCTGAGGCGCGTTGCGAAACACGCCCCAGGGGATTCCGGTCCCGCGCCCGGCGGTCCCGCGGACAGGCTGTCCGCGGTGGTGGTCCGTGCCCGGTCGTTCGCCCCGTCAGTCGGTGCCGAACTCCATCGCGGCGCGGTCCAGCAGCTCGTCGTCGTCGGAGACCTCGCCGCGGGAGGCGATGGCCTCGGCGCCGCCCTCCGGCATGGTGTCGATCAGGCCGGTCGCCGCCGCCTGGGCGGCGCCGATCAGCTCGGGGTGGGTCGTGCCGACGATGCCGAGGCCCGCGTACTGCTCGAGCCGGGCGCGCGAGTCGGCGATGTCGAGGTTGCGCATGGTGAGCTGGCCGATCCGGTCCACCGGGCCGAACGCCGAGTCCTCGGTGCGCTCCATCGACAGCTTGTCCGGGTGGTAGCTGAACGCCGGGCCGGTGGTGTCGAGGATCGAGTAGTCCTCACCGCGCCGCAGCCGCAGGGTCACCTCGCCGGCGACCGCCGAGCCGACCCAGCGTTGCAACGACTCACGGACCATCAGGGCCTGCGGGTCCAGCCAGCGGCCCTCGTACATCAGCCGCCCGAGGCGTCGGCCCTCGTTGTGGTACTGGGCGAGGGTGTCCTCGTTGTGGATCGCGTTGACGAGACGCTCGTACGCGGCGTGCAGCAGCGCCATGCCGGGCGCCTCGTAGATGCCGCGGCTCTTCGCCTCGATGATCCGGTTCTCGATCTGGTCGGACATGCCCAGGCCGTGCCGGCCGCCGATGGCGTTCGCCTCCATCACCAGGTCGACCGGGGAGGCGAACTCCTTGCCGTTGATCGTCACCGGGCGGCCCTGGTCGAAGCCGATCGTCACCTCTTCGGCGGCGATCTCGATCTCCGGGTCCCAGAACCGCACGCCCATGATCGGCTCCACGGTCTCCACGCCGGTGTCGAGGTGCTCCAGCGTCTTGGCCTCGTGGGTGGCGCCCCAGATGTTGGCGTCGGTCGAGTACGCCTTCTCGGCGCTGTCGCGGTACGGCAGCCCGTGCGCGACCAGCCACTGCGACATCTCCTTGCGGCCGCCCAGCTCGGAGACGAAGTCGGCGTCCAGCCACGGCTTGTAGATGCGCAGATGGGGGTTGGCGAGCAGGCCGTAACGGTAGAACCGCTCGATGTCGTTGCCCTTGAACGTCGAGCCGTCGCCCCAGATCTGGACGTCGTCCTCGAGCATCGCCCGGACCAGCAGGGTGCCGGTGACGGCACGGCCGAGCGGGGTGGTGTTGAAGTAGGCGCGGCCGCCCGAACGGATGTGGAACGCACCGCACGCGAGCGCGGCCAGGCCCTCCTCGACCAGTGCCGCCCGGCAGTCGACCAGGCGCGCGATCTCGGCGCCGTAGGTCTTCGCGCGGCCGGGCACCGAGGCGATGTCGGGCTCGTCGTACTGGCCGATGTCTGCGGTGTAGGTGCACGGGACGGCACCCTTGTCGCGCATCCATGCGACCGCGACGGAGGTGTCGAGGCCGCCCGAGAAAGCGATGCCGACGCGCTCGCCGGTGGGCAGGGAGGTGAGAACCTTGGACATAGAAAGAGTATTCACCCAAGCGCATGATTATGCAACCAGGACAATGTGGGACCTCGGGCACACGGGCTACTCGGAGGTCTTCTCCTCCTCCGGCGCGACCGGCACAGGCGTCGGGCGCAGCTTCAGCCAGACCAGGAAGAACACGCCCAGCAGCAGCATGCCGAGCCCGGTCCACAGGTTGATGTTGATGCCCTCGGACTTGTCGAGGGAGGCGTCGGACGGGGAGATCCCGGCGGCCGTCACGATGACGCCGTAGACCACGAACAGCCCGCCGATGATGCGGCGCAGGTCGAAGATCCGGGCGGCGGTGGCGGATCGGCCCTCCAGCTCGGTGACCTCGCGCTGGACGTCCTTCTCGGAGTAGCCGTGGTGTTCGGACATGGCGCCTCGGTCCTTTCCGGGGTCAGAGCGAGAACGAGAACGGGATGTAGCAGGCGGCGGCCAGGATCACCGCGCCCCAGCCCAGCAGGGCCGGCCTGCGGTACCAGGCGTCGTCGCCGGCGGCCGGCGGTTCCTGCATGCCGGGGGAGACGGTGCCGTAGACCAGGCCCTGGAGCTGGTCGGCCGGCTTGGGCGCGGTGAACAGGGACACCGCCACCATGACGACCGCGCCCGCGACGAACCCGGCGATGGCCGAGACGAAGTTGGCGCCCTGGTCGGAGGGGATGCCGATGACGCCCTGCTTGTAGAGGACGAAGTAGTTGACCATCGCCGTGACCGTGCCCGCGAGCAGGCCCCAGAAGCCGGACTTCACCGACGCCCGCTTCCAGAACATGCCGACGACGAAGACCACGAACATCGGCACGTTGAAGAAGGAGAACAACGTCTGGAGGTAGGCCATGATGTTGGAGAAGGAGGACGCCAGGAAGGCCGTGCCGATCGACGCCATGACGCCGATCGCCGTGATCAGCCGGCCGAAGCGCACGTAGTACGCGTCCTCGCGGCCCCTGACCACGTACCTCGCCCAGATGTCGTTGGTGAACACCGTGTTGAAGGACGAGACGTTGGCCGCCATACCCGCCATGAACGCGGCGAGCAGGCCGGTCACCGCGATGCCGAGCACGCCGTTGGGCAGGAGTTCCTGCATGAGGTAGGGGATGGCGTCGTTGTACTGGAGGTCCGAGCCGGGCCTGCCGATCCGCGGCACCAGGACCGCCACCACGAGCCCCGGGATCATCACCAGGAACACGATGAAGATCTTCGGGAACGCGGCGATCAGCGGGGTGCGCTGGGCGGCGGAGAGGTTCTTCGCGGACAGGGCGCGCTGCACCTCGGCGAAGTTCGTCGTCCAGTAGCCGAAGGACAGCACGAAGCCGAGCCCCAGGACGATCGTCAGCCAGTTCGCGCCCAGCGGGTTCGCGTCGCCGATGCCCGTGCCGCCCCAGGCGGTGACGAAGTCCGCGCCGTGGCTCCTGGTCAGCGAGTCCGTCAGGCCGTCCCAGCCGCCCACCTTCTTCAGGCCGAGGACCGTGAGCGGGATGAGCGCCGCCAGGATCACGAAGAACTGCAGGACCTCGTTGTAGATCGCCGAGGACAGACCGCCGAGGGTGATGTACGCGAGCACGAAGAATCCGGCGACGACGATGGCCACCCACTGGGGCCAGCCGAGCAGCGCCTCGACGACGATCGCGAGGGCGTAGAGGTTGACGCCGGCGATCAGGACGGCGGCGAAGGCGAACAGCGCCGAACTGAGCAGATGGGCCCACTTGTCGAAGCGCAGCAGCAGGAACTCGGGGACCGAGCGGACCTTGGAGCCGTAGTAGAAGGGCATCATCACCAGGCCCAGGAACACCATGGCCGGGATGGCGCCGATCCAGTACCAGTGCACGGTGTACGCGCCGTACTGGGCGCTGTTGGCGGCCATGCCCAGGATCTCGGTGGCGGCGAGGTTGGCCGAGATGAATGCCAGACCGGTGATCCAGGCGGGTAGGGACCGCCCGGAGAGGAAGAAGTCGAGGCTGGTTCTCACCGAGCGGCGGGCCGCGAACCCGATGCCGAGCACGACGGCGAAGTAGATCGCCATGATCGCGTAGTCGAGCGCGTTGGTGGGCAGCCGCAGTTCCGCTGCCAGGGAAGTGGGGGTTGGCATCCAGGGCTCACCTCGCTTGGTGTTCTTTGTTTGGTTGTGACGCTGACCTACGTGGGGTTTTGTGCTTTGATGTGTTCGGTTCTGTTTGAAGCTTCGCTAGGTGTACGGATGGAGTGCCGTGGTGAAGAAGACCTCGACCCGGCTGGCCGACGGTCGTGAGCTGATCTACTACGACCTGCGGGACGACACGGTGCGCGACGCCGTGGACCGGCGTCCGCTGGATCCCACGGTCACCACTTCGGAAGTACGCAGGGACGCCCTGCTCGGCGACTCGGTCGCCGTCGCCTCGCACCGCCAGGGCCGCACCTACCACCCCCCGGCCGACGAGTGCCCGTTGTGCCCCTCCCGGGGCGACCGGCTGAGCGAGATCCCGGACTCGTCGTACGACGTCGTCGTCTTCGAGAACCGTTTCCCCTCGCTGGCCGGCGACTCCGGCCGCTGCGAGGTCGTCTGCTTCACCTCGGACCACAACGCTTCCTTCGCCGACCTCACCGAGGAGCAGGCGCGACTGGTGCTGGACGCGTGGACCGACCGGACGTCCGAGCTGTCGCATCTACCCTCCGTGGAGCAGGTGTTCTGCTTCGAGAACCGCGGTGCCGAGATCGGAGTGACCCTCGGCCATCCGCACGGGCAGATCTACGCGTACCCCTTCACCACCCCCCGCACCGCCCTGATGTTGCGCCAACTGGCCGCGCACAAGGAGGCCACGGGCGGCGAGAACCTCTTCGACGCCGTCCTGGAGCGTGAACTCGCCGACGAGCGGGTCGTCCTTGAGAGTGAACACTGGGCGGCCTTCGTGCCGTACGCGGCGCACTGGCCGTACGAGGTCCACCTGTACCCCAAGCGCCGGGTCCCCGACCTGCTCGCGCTCGACGAGGGGGCCCGCACAGAGTTCCCCCAGGTTTATCTGGAAGTCTTGAGGCGCTTCGACCGGATCTTCGGGGAGGTGGGTGAGCCTCCGACGCCCTACATCGCTGCCTGGCACCAGGCACCGTTCGGCGCGCTGGAGGAGTTCGACGGGGTCGGCCGCGACGATTTCGCGCTTCACCTCGAGCTTTTCACCATCCGCCGCACTTCCGGCAAGCTGAAGTTTCTCGCGGGTTCCGAGTCCGGCATGAACGTGTTCATCAACGACGTGCCGCCGGAGCGCGCGGCCGAGCGACTGCGAGAGGTAGCGAGTTCATGAGTGGGAAGTACCTGGTCACCGGTGGCGCGGGGTACGTCGGCAGCGTGGTCGCCCAGCATCTGCTGGAGGCCGGCCACGAGGTCACCGTCCTCGACAACCTCTCGACCGGCTTCCGCGAGGGCGTGCCGGCCGGTGCCGCCTTCGTCGAGGGCGACATCCGCGACGCCGCCAAGTGGCTGGACTCCTCCTACGACGCCGTCCTGCACTTCGCGGCCTTCTCCCAGGTCGGCGAGTCGGTCGTGAAGCCGGAGAAGTACTGGGACAACAACGTCGGCGGCACGATGGCGCTGCTCGGCGCGATGCGCGACGCGGGCGTGCGCAAGCTCGTCTTCTCCTCCACGGCGGCCACCTACGGCGAGCCGGTCGACACCCCGATCACCGAGACCGACCCGACGGCCCCGACCTCGCCGTACGGCGCCTCGAAGCTCGCCGTCGACCACATGATCACCGGCGAGGCGGCCGCCCACGGCCTGGGCGCGGTCTCCCTGCGCTACTTCAACGTGGCCGGCGCCTACGGCGCGCAGGGCGAGCGCCACGACCCCGAGTCCCACCTGATCCCCCTCGTCCTCCAGGTCGCGCAGGGCCGCCGTGACGCGATCTCGGTCTTCGGCGACGACTACCCGACCCCGGACGGCACCTGCGTGCGCGACTACATCCACGTCGCGGACCTGGCGGAGGCCCACCTGCTGGCCGTGCGGGCCGCGCAGCCCGGCGAGCACCTGATCTGCAACCTCGGCAACGGCAACGGCTTCTCCGTCCGTGAGGTCATCGAGACGGTCCGCCAGGTCACCGGCCACCCGATCCCCGAGGTGGTCGCGCCGCGCCGGGGCGGCGACCCCGCGGTCCTGGTGGCGTCCGCCGCCACCGCCCGCGAGAAGCTGGGCTGGCAGCCGTCCCGCGCGGACCTCGCGGGGATCGTCGCGGACGCGTGGGAGTTCGCGCAGTACATCGCAAGCAGCGCAAAGGAGCGGTAGTGGTAGTGGGGGCACAGCGGGTTCAGGTCAGGGACGGCTTCGCCGAGTTGTACGGCGCCGAGCCGGAGGGGGTGTGGTCGGCGCCGGGCCGGGTCAACCTCATCGGCGAGCACACCGACTACAACGACGGCTTCGTCATGCCCTTCGCGCTGCCGCACACCGCGGTCGCGGCGGTCTCCCGGCGTACCGACGGCGTCCTGCGGCTGCACTCGGCGGACGTCGAGGGCGGCGTCGTCGAACTCACCCTGGACGACCTCGCGCCGGGGAGCGACAAGAACTGGACGGCGTACCCGGCGGGCGTGGTCTGGGCGCTGCGCGAGGCCGGCCACGCCGTCACCGGAGCCGACGTCCACCTCGCCTCGACCGTCCCGTCGGGCGCGGGCCTGTCCTCCTCGGCGGCCCTGGAGGTCGTCGTCGCGCTGGCCCTGAACGACCTGTACGAACTCGGCCTCCAGCGCTGGCAGCTGGCCCGCCTGTGCCAGCGCGCCGAGAACGTCTACGTCGGCGCGCCCACCGGCATCATGGACCAGACCGCGTCGGCCTGCTGCGAGGCCGGCCACGCCCTGTTCCTGGACACCCGCGACCTGTCCCAGCGGCAGATCCCCTTCGACCTGGCCGCCGAGGGCATGCGTCTGCTGGTCGTCGACACCCAGGTCAAGCACGCCCACAGCGGCGGCGAGTACGGCAAGCGCCGCGCCGGCTGCGAGAAGGGCGCCGCGCTGCTCGGCGTCGACGCCCTGCGGGACGTCGCGTACGCCGATCTGGACACGGAGCTGGAGCGGCTCGGCGACGAGGAGGAGGTGCGCCGGCTGGTGCGCCATGTCGTCACCGAGGACGAGCGGGTGGAGCGCGTCGTGGCCCTGCTGCGGGCCGGCGACACCCACGCCATCGGCCCCGTCCTCACCGAGGGCCACGCCTCCCTGCGCGACGACTTCCGCGTCTCCTGCCCGGAGTTGGACCTGGTCGTCGACACCGCGCTTTCTGCCGGCGCGCTGGGCGCCCGCATGACCGGGGGCGGCTTCGGCGGCTCGGCGATCGTCCTGGTCGAGGAGGCGGACGTGGCGACGGTCACCAAGGCGGTCGAGAACGCCTTCGCCACCGCCGGCTTCACCGCGCCGCGGGTCTTCGAGGCAGTCCCGTCGGCGGGCGCCACCCGCCTGTCCTGAACCCCGGGGGCCCGTACTCCGGGCCCTGTCCGGCCCGCGCGATGGTCCCGGTTCTGCGTACGGCGCCCCACCCGGGGCGCCGTGCAGCACATCCCGTCAGACGCCCCCCGGGGGCTGGGTCCGGCATCCGGCTGAGCCGCGCCCGGGGGAGGGCTCAGCCGAGCCCGCCCGGGGGAGGGCTCAGCCGAGCCGCTTCGTCAGCGTGTACTCCGTGATCCCCGGCGGGTAGTCGGGAATCACGCACACCACCTCGTACCCCCGCTTCCGGTAGAACTCGGGCGCCTGGAAGTCCCAGGTCTCCACCCGCGCCGACCGGCACGCGCGCTGTTCACGCGCGATCCGCTCCGCCCGCTCCAGCAGCAGGGAGCCGAGCCCCGTCCCCCGGTGGCGTTCGTCGACCCACAGGTAGGTGACGTGCAGCCAGGCCGTCCAGGTGTGGCCGACCAGGCCGCCGGCCAGGTCACCCGCGGTGTCCGACGCCCAGATGTGCAGCGGGAGTTCGCGTTCGTCAGGGGTGCCGCGCAGCGCGCGCAGGACCGGGGAGGCCGCCGTGTTCGTGTCGCGCAGGCGCTTACGGAGCAGATCGCGCCGCTCTTTGTCGACTTCCGCCTCAATACGAAACATGCGGCACACCATAAACGCCCTGGCCAACCAGTTCTGCAAATCACCTTCCGCTGCGGGCCCCCGGCCGTACTCTGTTGAACAGCACCGGTGGGGGCCGGTGCTGATCAGGGGGCGAGACAGTCGGGTACGACGCCCGCATCGGGGGTAGCAGTTTCCGCACGGCGGCGGCCGAGCGGTGGCGCCGACCCCGGGCGTCGTACCCGCACCGGTCGGCGTCCTCCGGACGGTGGGGTGTCCCCTGCTCTTCGGGAGCTTGGGGAAGGGGGTTTCGTGGTTCGTATCCGAGTCCTGGTCGTCGACGATCACCGTATCTTCGCCGAGTCGCTCGCCGCGGCACTGGCGGCGGAGCCGGACGTCGACGTCTCCGCGGCCGGCAGCGGCCCGGCGGCACTGCGCAGCCTGGAGCGCGCGGCCGCCGAGGGGCGCAGGTACGACGTGCTGCTCGTCGACGCCGATCTGGGCGGCAACGCGCCGGGCGTGCGTCCTGCGGTACCCGTGCAGGAGGTGGGTGAGGACGGGCTCGTCGACGGGATATCCCTGGTCGCCGGGGTCCGTTCCGGCCAGCCTCATGTGCGCACGGTCGTCCTGGCCGAGAAGGACGACCCGCGGCGGGCCGCGCTGGCCCTCCAGGCCGGGGCCTCCGGCTGGGTCGCCAAGGACTGCTCGCTGTCCCGGCTGCTGACCGTGATCCGCGGAGTGCTGCGCGACGAGACGCATCTGCCGCCGGCCCTGCTCACCGGCGTCCTGCGCGAGTTGACCGCCGCCCGCAAGCACCGCACCGAGAGCGAGCGGCTGGTGGAGTCCCTCACCCCGCGCGAGCGGGAGGTGCTGCGCTGCATGGTCGCGGGCCTGGGCCGCAAGGCCGTCGCCGAGCGCCTGTTCCTCTCCCCGCACACCGTGCGCACCCATATGCAGAACGTCCTGGGCAAGCTGGGCGTGCACTCCACCCTCGCCGCCGTCGCCCTCGCGCGACGCGCCGGGGTCGGACCGGTCGACCTGGGCTCCGCCGGGCGGATCGGGGTGGAGGAGAGCAGCAGCGCCTGACCAGGGCGCCTGACGCGGCCAGTACCCGGACGTACGCCCCTGGCGTCGGACGACGCCTGATGTCGCCCGACGACGGGCCCTAGCCGGGGATGTTGTCGAACGGCGCGGTCAACTGGCGCAGCAGTCCGGCAAGTTCGCCGCGCTGGGCGCGGGAGAGCTCCGCGAGGATCGCCCGTTCCTGGTCGAGGAGTCCGGCGAGGGCCTGGTCCGCGCGGTCCTGGCCCTCGTCCGTCAGCCGCACCAGCACACCACGACGGTCACTGGGGTCCGGCAGCCGCTCCACCAGGCCCTTCTTCGTCAGCCGGTCGATGCGGTTGGTCATGGTGCCGGAGGTGACGAGGGTCTGGGTGAGCAGCTGCCCCGGCGAGAGTTGGTACGGGGCTCCGGCGCGCCTGAGCGCGGTCAGGACGTCGAACTCCCAGGGCTCCAGGCTGTGCTCGGAGAACGCGAGGCGACGCGCGCGGTCCAGGTGCCGGGCGAGCCTGCTCACCCGGCTGAGCACCTCGAGCGGCTCCACGTCGAGGTCCGGGCGCTCCCGGCGCCACGCTGCGACCAGCCGATCGACCTCGTCCTCCATGACGATCAGTGTAATGGTTGTGTCGACATGAAGTCTCTTGACGTCAAGATATCTCGGAGGGCAGTCTGGAGATCGACCACTCTCGGTGGCCGTCGACCGTGCGTCCGACGGCCGTCGAGCGCGCACCCGTCGACCGGCGACCGCGCACCCGGTGACTTCCGAGGAGGCCCGCCCATGCCTGCCACCAGCCCCACCTGGGATCCCGCCCAGTACCTGCGTCACGCCGGCCACCGCGCCCGCCCCTTCGCCGACCTGCTCGCCCGCGTCCCGGACCTCCCCGGCGACCGGCCCCGGATCGCCGACCTCGGCTGCGGCCCCGGCAACGTCACGGTCCACCTCGCCGAGCGCTGGCCCGCCGCGCACATCACCGGCTACGACAACTCGCCGGAGATGCTCGACAAGGCCGACGTGGACCACGCGGGCCCCACCCCGGCCGGCGGCCGCCTCGACTTCGCCCACGCCGACGTGCGCACCTGGACGCCCCCGGAGACGTACGACCTGATCATCAGCAACGCCACCTTGCAGTGGGTGCCCGGACACGTCGGCCGGTTCGGCGACTGGGTCGCCGCCCTCGCGCCCGGCGGCACCTTCGCCTTCCAGGTGCCCGGCAACTTCGACGCCCCCAGCCACCGGCTGCTGCGCGACCTGGCCGGCTCCGCCCGCTGGCGGGACCGCCTCGCCGGGACCCTGCGCCACGACGACGCCGTCCTCGCCCCGGTGGCCTACCTGGAACACCTGGCCGACCTCGGCTGCGCGGCGGACGTCTGGGAGACGACGTACGTCCATCTGCTGACCGGTGCCGACCCCGTCCTCGACTGGGTGAAGGGCACCGGGCTGCGGCCGGTCCTCACCGCACTCGCCGACGACCCGGGGGCCCGCGAGGAGTTCCTCGACGGGTACCGGGCCGCCCTGCGCGAGGCCTATCCGGCGGGCGCCCACGGCACCCCGTTCCCGTTCCGCCGTATCTTCGCCGTCGCACGCAAGGAGGCCTGAGCCGTGCTGACCGGCGTCGACCACGTCCAGCTCGCCGCTCCGCCCGGCTCCGAGGACCTGCTCCGCACGTACTACGCCGACGCTCTCGGGATGACCGAGATCCCCAAGCCGCCGGCACTGGCCGCGCGCGGCGGCTGCTGGTTCCAGGCCGGTCCCGTGCAGCTCCACCTCGGCGTCGAGCCGGACTTCCGCCCCGCCCGCAAGGCCCACCCCGGTCTGCGGGTCACCGGGATCGAGGCGTACGCGGCCCGGCTGGCGGCGCACGGCGCGCCGGTCACCTGGGACGGCGACCTGCCGGGCCACCGGCGCTTCTTTTCGCGGGACCCGGTGGGCAACCGGCTGGAGTTCCTTGAGCCGACCGGGTGAGAACGCGGCTGTCTCAGCTCTTGCGATGCCCTATCAGCCGGGGCTTGGCCTCCAGCCCGTCCAGGCCGTGCCACGCCAGGTTCACCAGGTGTGCCGCGACCTCCGCCTTCTTCGGGCGGCGCACGTCCAGCCACCACTGGCCGGTCAGGGCGACCATGCCGACCAGGGCCTGGGCGTAGAGGGGGGCCAGTTTCGGGTCGAAACCGCGGCTCTTGAACTCGCGGCCCAGGATGTCCTCCACCTGGGTGGCGATGTCCGAGATCAGCGAGGCGAAGGAGCCCGTCGACTGGGGGATGGGGGAGTCACGGACCAGGATGCGGAAGCCGTCCGTGTACTCCTCGATGTAGTCCAGCAGAGCGAACGCGGCCTGTTCGCACAGCTCACGGGGGTGACCCGCGGTGAGCGAGCCGGTCACCATGTCCAGCAGACGCCGCATCTCCCGGTCCACGACGACCGCGTACAGGCCCTCCTTGCCGCCGAAGTGCTCGTACACCACCGGCTTGGACACCCCGGCCTTCGCCGCGATCTCCTCCACCGACGTGCCCTCGAAGCCCTTCGCGGCGAACAGCGTGCGACCGATCTCCAGCAGCTGCTGGCGGCGCTCGGCACCGGTCATACGGGTGCGACGAGCGCGCCGGGGCTTCTCATTGCTGGGGGTGCTGCTGGGATCGGTCGCCACGCCGTCAATCATGCCGCGTCGGCGGTCGCCGTCCCCTGTCGGGAGCCGTCCTCCCCCGTCCTGCGGCGCGAATCGATACGCGAGCGTGACGGCCACCGCACGTCGGACGCCCAGCCCAGCTGCTCGAACCAGCGGATCAGGCGTGCGGAGGAGTCCAGCTGCCCGCGCTCCACGCCGTGCCGTGCGGAGGTGGGGTCGGCGTGGTGCAGGTTGTGCCAGGACTCACCGCAGGACAGTACGGCCAGCCACCACACGTTGCCCGAGCGGTCCCGGGACTTGAACGGGCGCTTGCCGACCGCGTGGCAGATCGAGTTGATCGACCAGGTGACGTGGTGCAGCAGTGCCACCCGGACCAGCGAACCCCAGAAGAAGCCGGTGAACGCGCCCCACCAGGACATGGTCACCAGGCCGCCGATCAGCGCCGGCAGCGCCAGCGACAGCAGCGTCCAGAGGATGAACTGCCGGGAGATCGCCCGCAGCGTCCGGTCGTTGACCAGGTCCGGTGCGTACTTGTCCTGCGGGGTCCGCTCCTCGTCGAACATCCAGCCGATATGCGCCCACCACAGGCCCTTCATCAGGGCCGGGACCGTCTCGCCGTAGCGCCAGGGGGAGTGCGGGTCGCCCTCGGCGTCGGAGAACTTGTGGTGCTTGCGGTGGTCCGCGACCCAGCGGACCAGGGGGCCCTCCACCGCCATCGACCCCGCGATCGCCAGAGCGATCTTCAGGGGCCGCTTGGCCTTGAAGGAACCGTGCGTGAAGTGACGGTGGAAACCGATCGTGATGCCGTGGCACCCCAGGTAGTAGAAGAAGACCAGCAGACCGATGTCCAGCCAGCTCACTCCCCAGCCCCAGGCCAGCGGCACCGTGGCGAGGAGCGCGAGGAACGGGACGACGATGAACAGCAACAGGGTGAGCTGCTCGATCGAGCCCTTTCGCTCGCCGCCCAGAGTGGCGGCGGGCACAGGCGCCTGCGGGGCGTCTTTGATCACGTCGGGGCGGGTGGTCATGGGCGTCCCCTGTGGGGTCGAGGGTGGAGGGGTGCGGCGTCGACGGAACTGTGCGGTGCTTCCTACGGTTCCGTAACCTACGGCGTCGCAAGTATGGCAGCGCGCCGCCCGGCGGCAAGAGCCCGACAGCCTGCGCGTCCGCGTCGACACCTATCCTTGGAGTCGGTCGGACAGCGCGGTCCGCTCTGATTCATTCCCGGATGCCCGGCCCGTATGCGGCAGCCGCCGCGCGAGACGTTCCTCCGGGTTCCCTCCCAGACGAGCTTCAACACTGCAAGGAGCCGCACCTGTGAGCAGTGCCGACGACCAGACCACGACGACCGGCAGTGAGCTGCGCGCCGACATCCGCCGGCTGGGTGACCTCCTCGGCGAGACCCTCGTCCGGCAGGAGGGCCCCGAGCTCCTCGACCTGGTCGAGAAGGTCCGCCGCCTCACCCGCGAGGACGGCGAGGCCGCCGCCGAGCTGCTGCGCGGCATCGAGCTGGACACCGCCGCCAAGCTGGTCCGCGCCTTCTCCACGTACTTCCACCTGGCCAACGTCACCGAACAGGTGCACCGTGGTCGCGAGCTGCGCGCCCGCCGCGCCGCCGAGGGCGGCCTCCTCGCCCGTACGGCCGACCGGCTGAAGGACGCCGACCCGGACCACCTGCGCGAGACGGTCAAGCACCTCAACGTGCGTCCCGTCTTCACGGCGCACCCGACCGAGGCCGCGCGCCGGTCGGTGCTGAACAAGCTCCGGCGCATCGCCGCGCTCCTGGAGAGCCCGGTCATCGAGTCCGACCGGCGCCGCCACGACACGCGGCTGGCCGAGAACATCGACCTGGTGTGGCAGACGGACGAGCTGCGCGTCGTGCGCCCCGAGCCCGCCGACGAGGCCCGTAACGCCATCTACTACCTGGACGAGCTGCACGCGGGCGCCGTCGGTGACGTCCTGGAGGACCTCACGGCGGAGCTGGAGCGCGTCGGCGTCAGCCTCCCCGACGACTCCCGCCCGCTCACCTTCGGCACCTGGATCGGCGGCGACCGCGACGGCAACCCCAACGTGACCCCCGAGGTCACCTGGGAGGTGCTGATCCTCCAGCACGAGCACGGCATCAACGACGCCCTGGAGATGATCGACGAGCTGCGCGGCTTCCTGTCGAACTCCATCCGCTACACCGGCGCCACCGAGGAGCTCCTGGAGTCCCTCCGGACCGACCTCGAACGGCTGCCCGAGATCAGCCCCCGCTACAAGCGGCTCAACGCCGAGGAGCCCTACCGGCTCAAGGCCACCTGCATCCGGCAGAAGCTGGAGAACACCAAGCAGCGTCTGGCCAAGGGGACGCCCCACGACCCCGGCCACGACTACCTGGGCACCGCCGAGCTGCTGCACGACCTGACGCTGATCCAGACCTCGCTGCGCGAACACCGCGGCGCCCTGTTCGCCGACGGCCGCATGGACCGCACCATCAGGACGCTGGCCGCCTTCGGCCTCCAGCTCGCCACCATGGACGTCCGAGAGCACGCCGACGCCCACCACCACGCCCTCGGCCAGCTGTTCGACCGCCTCGGTGAGGAGTCCTGGCGGTACGCGGACATGCCGCGCGTCTACCGGACGAAGCTGCTGGCCAAGGAGCTGCGCTCGCGCCGCCCGCTGGCCTCGACCCCGGCGCCGGTGGACGCGGCCGGCGCGAAGACCCTCGGCGTCTTCCAGACGGTCAAGCGGGCCCTGGAGGTGTTCGGCCCCGAGGTCGTCGAGTCGTACATCATCTCCATGTGCCAGGGCGCCGACGACGTCTTCGCCGCCGCCGTCCTGGCCCGCGAGGCCGGTCTGATCGACCTGCACGGCGGCTGGGCCAGGATCGGCATCGTGCCGCTGCTGGAGACCACCGACGAGCTGAAGGCCGCCGACACGATCCTGGAGGACATGCTCTCCGACCCCTCCTACCGGCGCCTGGTCGCGCTGCGCGGGGACGTCCAGGAGGTCATGCTCGGCTACTCCGACTCCTCCAAGTTCGGCGGCATCACCACCTCGCAGTGGGAGATCCACCGCGCACAGCGCCGGCTGCGGGACGTCGCCCACCGCTACGGCGTCCGGCTGCGCCTCTTCCACGGCCGCGGCGGCACCGTCGGCCGCGGCGGTGGCCCCTCGCACGACGCGATCCTCGCCCAGCCCTGGGGCACCCTGGAGGGCGAGATCAAGGTGACCGAGCAGGGCGAGGTCATCTCCGACAAGTACCTGATCCCCTCCCTCGCCCGGGAGAACCTGGAGCTGACCGTCGCGGCCACCCTCCAGGCCTCCGCGCTGCACACCGCCCCCCGCCAGTCGGGGGAGGCGCTGGCCCGCTGGGACGCCGCGATGGACGTGGTGTCCAACGCGGCCGAGGCCGCCTACCGCGGCCTGGTCGACGACCCGGACCTGCCGGCGTACTTCTTCGCCTCGACCCCGGTGGACCAGCTCGCCGACCTCCACCTGGGCTCGCGTCCCTCCCGCCGGCCCGACTCCGGCGCCGGGCTCGGCGGTCTGCGTGCCATCCCGTGGGTGTTCGGCTGGACCCAGTCCCGGCAGATCGTCCCCGGCTGGTACGGCGTCGGCTCCGGTCTGAAGGCGCTGCGCGAGGCAGGCCTGCGGCAGGAAGGAGACACCGTGCTCGACGAGATGCACGAGCAGTGGCACTTCTTCCGCAACTTCATCTCCAACGTCGAGATGACCCTCGCGAAGACCGACCTGCGGATCGCCCGGCACTACGTCGACACCCTGGTCCCGGACGAGCTCAAGCACGTCTTCGACACCATCAGGGCCGAGCACGAACTCACCGTCCGCGAGGTGCTGCGCATCACGGGCGAGCGGGAACTGCTCGACGCGACGCCGGTGCTGAAGCAGACGTTCACCATCCGTGACGCCTACCTCGACCCGATCTCCTACCTCCAGGTCACCCTGCTCAAGCGGCAGCGCGACGCCGCCGAGGCCGGCGAGCAGCCCGACCCGTTGCTGGCCCGGGCCCTGCTGCTGACGGTCAACGGCGTGGCGGCCGGCCTGCGCAACACCGGCTGACCTCCGCCTCCGCGCACACCGGTGCCCCCGAGCCCGCACGGGCCGGGGGCACCGGTACGTCCGGACATCCGGTCCCGGGAGTCCGCGGTTCCGCCGGGGCCGGGGCCGCGGCGCATCCGTACCCGCGCGGCCGTCCGCGCCTACTGCACCGCCACGAACGCGGTCGTCAGCAGCAGGGCCCCCGCCCCCGCCATCACCCACGCCACCCGCGTCCGCCGCAGCCCGCCCGCGACCACCACCGAGGCGAGCAGCAGCGCGCCGCCCAGCGGGACCCACGCGTAGAGCACTCCGGCCGGCCCCGAGCGGACCACCTCGTCCCCGTCCGGTTTCACCACGACGTCGTACGTCTGTCCCTTGCGGACCGCGACCGACTTCCTGATGACGACCGCTCCGCGGGCCGTCGACCCGGGCGACAGCGGGGTGTACGGGCCGGTGCACGTGTCCGCGCCGCAGCCGGTGATCCGGACCGTGCCGCTCTCCCGGCCCTTCGTCAGCATCACGTGCTGGGCTGTCGCCCAGGACGCCCACACCCCCGCGATGAGGATCAGCACGGCGACCGTGCCCATCGCCGCGAACCGCCCGAACCGCATGACGGCTTGGGCACCTTGAGTGGACGGGACGGCAGAGGGCATGGCCGCGATCCTTGGCCATCGCCTTGCGGAAAGTCAATGCGGTTCGTGGCGTGGAGTCATACGTCCGCTACAGGCGGTGTGTCCGCCATGCGACGCGCATCCGCTACGGGCGATGTGTCCGCTACGAGTCGTACGCACGCTACGAGCCGTACGCCCGCTACGAGTTGTACGTCGACTGAGCCCGCTCCAGCCCCTCGATGACCAGACACTCCACCGCGTCCGCCGCCCGGTCCACGAAGTAGTCCAGTTCCTTGCGCTCCGCCGATGAGAAGTCCTTCAGCACGAAGTCCGCCACCTGCATCCGCCCCGGCGGCCGGCCGATCCCGAACCGCGCCCGGTGATAGTCCGCGCCCATCGCCTTCGTCATCGACTTCAGCCCGTTGTGCCCGTTGTCACCGCCGCCCGACTTCAGCCGCAGCACCCCGTAGTCGATGTCCAGTTCGTCATGGACCGCGACCACGTTCGCGAGCGGAACCTTGTAGAAGTCCCGCAACGCGTTCACCGGGCCGCCCGACAGGTTCATGAACGACATCGGCTTCGCCAGGATCACCCGCCGGTTCGCCGGACCCGGCGGACCGATCCGGCCCTCGACGACCTGGGCCTGCGCCTTGCTCGCCCGCTTGAACCTCCCCCCGATCCGCTCGGCCAGCAGATCGGCCACCATGAACCCCACGTTGTGCCGGTTCATCGCGTACTCCGGCCCGGGATTGCCCAGCCCCACGATCAGCCAGGGGGCGTTGGTGTCGGTCGTCACGTGCATGTCTCCTTGGATACGCGCCAGCCGCTGCCCCCATTTCAGAACCCTGAAGGGAACAGCGGCTGACGAGAAAACGACGACGGCGAGGATCAGGCCTCGGCGGCCTCGTCGCCCTCACCCTCGGCACCCTCGGGCGCCTCCTCCGCCTGCGCGGCCAGCACCTGGAGGACGACGGTGTCGTCCTCGACGGCCAGCTTCACGCCGGACGGCAGGGTGATGTCCTTGGCGAGGACGGAGGCACCGGCCTCCAGGCCCTCGACGGACACCGTGAGCGACTCGGGGATGTGGGTGGCCTCGGCCTCGACCGGCAGCGCGTTGAGCACGTGCTCCAGCAGGTTGCCGCCGGCGGCCAGCTCGCCCTCGGCGTGCACCGGGATCTCGACGTTGACCTTCTCGCCACGCTTCACGAGCTGAAGGTCGACGTGCTCCAGGTCGCCCCGCACGGCGTTGCGCTGGACGGCCTTCGGGATCGCCAGCTCGTTGGACTTGCCGTCGATGTCCAGGGAGATCAGGACGTTCGACGTACGCAGCGCCAGCAGCAGGTCGTGGCCCGGCAGCGTCAGGTGGATCGGGTCCGAACCGTGGCCGTACAGCACACCGGGAACCTTGTGGTCACGGCGGATACGGCGGGCGGCACCCTTGCCGAACTCGGTACGGGTCTCGGCGGAGATCTTGACCTCGGACATGATCACTCCTCGTAGTGTCAGAAAGGCGGACGTGGTCACCCGGCCACGAACGGCCTGCTACGAAGAGCGCGTCGATAACGGACAGCCGAACTCCCCGCATGAGAACGGAGAACGGCCTCCCTCGCCGAGCAACTTCGACAGTCTACTCGGACAGGGAGGCCGTACCCAAAAGGATCTTTACGACGCCGCTGCCTACTGCTCGTCGAACAGGCTCGTCACCGAACCGTCCTCGAACACCTCGCGCACCGCGTTCGCGATCGTCGGCGCGATGGACAGCACCGTGATCTTGTCCACCTCCAGCTCACCCGGCGTCGGGAGGGTGTTGGTGAACACGAACTCGCTGACCTGAGAGTTCTTCAGCCGGTCCGCCGCCGGTCCCGACAGCACACCGTGCGTCGCCGTCACGATGACGTCCTCCGCGCCGTGCGCGAACAGCGCGTCCGCGGCGGCGCAGATCGTCCCGCCCGTGTCGATCATGTCGTCGACCAGGACACAGACGCGGCCCTCGACCTCACCCACGACCTCGTGGACGGTCACCTGGTTCGCCACGTCCTTGTCGCGCCGCTTGTGCACGATGGCCAGCGGCGCACCGAGCCGGTCGCACCAACGGTCCGCCACCCGCACCCGGCCGGCGTCCGGCGAGACGACGGTGAGCTTGGAGCGGTCCACCTTCCGGCCCACGTAGTCCGCGAGCAGCGGCAGCGCGAACAGATGGTCGACGGGCCCGTCGAAGAAGCCCTGGATCTGGTCGGTGTGCAGATCGACGGTGAGGATGCGGTCGGCACCCGCCGTCTTCATCAGGTCCGCGATCAGACGCGCCGAAATCGGTTCACGGCCACGGTGCTTCTTGTCCTGCCGCGCGTAACCGTAGAACGGCACGATGACCGTGATGGAGCGGGCCGACGCGCGCTTCAGCGCGTCGATCATGATCAGCTGCTCCATGATCCACTTGTTGATCGGAGCCGTGTGGCTCTGGATCAGGAAGCAGTCCGCGCCACGTGCCGACTCCTGGTAGCGGACGTAGATCTCCCCGTTCGCGAAGTCGAAGGCCTTCGTCGGGACAACCCCGACACCCAACTGCTGGGCGACCTCCTCGGCAAGCTCGGGGTGGGCGCGGCCGGAGAAGAACATCATCTTCTTCTCGCCGGTCGTCTTGATCCCGGTCACAGCACTGTCTCCTCAGAGGTGTCTCAGCTGGGTGTCGAGAGGCCTGCTCAGCTGACTATGAACGGCCGTCTCAGCTGGTGGGGTGCGGGTGTGCACTTATCACGGTACGCCGTCCCAGACGCACCCGTTTCCGGTCAGCTTTCGCCGGCCGGCTCCCGGGAAGCCGTCTCGGCCGCCTTCGCCGCCGCGCTCCCCGGACGCTTGCGGGCCACCCAACCCTCGATATTCCGTTGCTGGCCACGGGCCACGGCCAGCGAGCCGGGCGGCACGTCCTTCGTGATCACGGAGCCGGCGGCCGTGTAGGCACCGTCCCCGACCGTGACGGGAGCCACAAACATGTTGTCCGAACCGGTACGGCAGTGCGCGCCGACCGTCGTGTGGTGCTTGTCCTGCCCGTCGTAGTTCACGAAGACACTCGCGGCACCGATGTTCGTGAACTCGCCGATCGTCGCGTCACCGACATAGGACAGGTGCGGCACCTTCGTCCCCTCGCCGATCGACGCGTTCTTCGTCTCCACGTACGTGCCGACCTTCGACTTCGGGCCCAGCCGGGTACCCGGACGCAGATACGCGTACGGCCCCACGCTGGCCCCCGGACCCACGGTCGCCCCGTCGGACACCGTGTTGTCCACCCGGGCCCCCGCGCCCACCTTCGTGTCCTTCAGCCGGCTGTTCGGGCCGACCTCCGCACCCTCGGCGAGCTGCGTCGAGCCCTGGAGCTGCGTGCCGGGGTGCACGATCACGTCCTGCCCGAACGTCACCGTGACGTCGACCCAGGTCGTCGCCGGGTCCACCACCGTGACCCCGCCGAGCATCGCCGCGGTCAGCAACCGGTCGTTGAGCATGCGGCGCGCCTCGGCGAGCTGCACCCGGTTGTTGATGCCCACGATCTCGCGGTGGTCCCGCGCGACCGAGGCACCCACGCGGTGACCCGCCTCACGCAGAATCCCGAGCACGTCCGTCAGGTACTCCTCGCCCTGGCTGTTGTCCGTACGCACCTTGCCCAGCGCGTCGGCCAGCAGCCGGCCGTCGAACGCGAAGACGCCCGAGTTGATCTCCCGGATCGCCCGCTGCGAGTCGCTGGCGTCCTTGTGCTCCACGATCGCCGTCACGGCGCCCGACGCGCCCTCGCGCACGATGCGGCCGTACCCGGTCGCGTCCGGCACCTCGGCCGTCAGCACGGTCACCGCGTTGCCGTCCTCGGCGTGCGTCGCGGCGAGCCGGTGCAGGGTCTCCCCGGAGAGCAGGGGGGTGTCGCCGCACACGACCACGACGGTCCCGTCCACCGTCTCGCCCAGCTCCTCCAACGCCATGCGGACGGCGTGGCCGGTGCCGTTCTGCTGCTCCTGGACGGCCGTACGGGCCTTGGGGTCGATCTCGGTGAGATGCGCGGCGACCTTCTCGCGGGCGTGACCGACCACGACGACGAGGTTCTCGGGGTTCAACTCACGGGCGGCGGCCAGCACATGGCCCACGAGGCTGCGGCCGCAGATGTCGTGCAGGACCTTGGGTGTGGCCGACTTCATACGGGTGCCCTCACCCGCTGCGAGTACGACGACGGCGGCCGGGCGGATGGCGCTCACGGGGTTGCCCTTCGGCTGTGGAGGGTGGGGACATCCGCAGGATACCGGGGCGTTTCGTGAGAGACATGAGAGCGGGCCCTGACAGTCCTGTCAGGGCCCGAACTCGCGCCTCGCTGAGGCTCCCCCGCCAGGACTCGAACCCGGACAGATGGCACCAAAAGCCACAGTGCTGCCAATTACACCACGGGGGATCAATGTCGGCTAAACCAGACAATTGGTCAGGTCGCCGAGTTGGCACCCAACACTATGCCGTACCAGGCGCCTTCCGTGCGACGGTACGACGCGGCGCCGCTGATGACGTAGATGATCAGGCGGCCTCGGTTGAGGATGTCGTCGCTGGCTTCGCTGTCGATGCTGTCGATGTGTGGCCGGTTCCGGATCTGGTGTCGGCCGGGTCCCGCCCGCCGCAGGGCGGCCGCCCGCTTCCGCGGCCCGTCGAAGTCCGTGTACTCGTCGTCCGAATGTGCCATAGGCATGCCGTCCAAGCGGAATGTGAGGTTCCGGGGTCGAACGCTCGGTGGTTCAGTAGTTCGAGGAATACCGGGGGGTTTCGCTGCTGTGCGATGGCGGGGTGTGGTGTAGGCCAGTCGTGGAAACTCGCCGGAAAAGCCCGGCCCGCCGCCCGTAGGCTGGGGACATGACCACGACGGGGGAAGACCGCGCCGCGGCCCGCACGGGGCCGTGGTGGTGGGCGAGGTGGCGTAGTGCCGCGTTGGACGGGGCGCTGGCGGCGGTGTCCGCGATGGAATGCGCGTTCGAGGGTGTGCGATTCGGGCGGGACGCGGGGATCCCGTTGGCCGCGGGGGTGGGGTTCGGGCTGCTGGCCGGTTCCGTCCTGCTGATCCGGCGGAAGTGGCCGATCGCCGTCGTGCTGGTGTCGATCGCGATCACCCCGGCCCAGATGGGCTATCTGATGGGCATCGTGGGGCTGTACACGCTGGCCGCGTCGGAGCTGCCCCGCCGGATCATCGCCTCGCTGGCGGGGATGTCCCTGGTGGGGACGCTGATCGTGATGCTGGTGCGGGTGCGCCAGGACATGGCCCGGGGGGATTTCGCGCTGGGTGACTGGTTCATCCCGTTCGCTTCGATCACGACGTCGCTGGGGCTGACGGCGCCGCCCGTGCTGCTGGGCCTGTATGTCGGGGCGCGGCGGCGGCTGATGGAGAGCCTGCGGGAGCGGGCCGACAGCCTTGAGCGGGAGCTTCAGCTGCTGGCCGAGCGGGCGGAGGAGCGGGCGGAGTGGGCGCGTAACGAGGAGCGGACGCGGATCGCGCGGGAGATGCATGACGTCGTCGCGCACCGGGTGAGCCTGATGGTGGTGCACGCTGCCGCGCTCCAGGCGGTGGCCCGGAAGGATCCGGAGAAGGCGGTGCGCAACGCCGCCCTGGTCGGGGACATGGGGCGGCAGGCGCTGACCGAGCTGCGGGAGATGCTCGGGGTGCTGCGCAGCGGTGACGGTGCGGCGGGGCGGGGGGAGCGTCCGTCGGTGCCGTTGGCCGCGGTGGGGGCGGCGGCGGCCGCGGCGGCCTCGCGGGCGGCCGACGAGGCGGAGGGGCCGTGCCTGGAGGAACTGGAGGAGCTGGTGGGGCAGTCGGCGGCCGCGGGGATGGTCGTGGATCTGTCGGTGGAGGGCGAGTCGCGGTCGTATCCGCCGGAGGTGGAGCAGACGGCGTACCGGGTGGTGCAGGAGGCGCTGACGAACGTCCACAAGCACGCGGCGGGCGCGAAGACGTATGTGCGGCTGGCGCATCGGCGGTCGGAGATCGCGATGCAGGTGGAGAACGAGCCGCCGTCGGAGGCGTCCTCGGCGTCGTCGGCCCGGTTGCCGTCGGGTGGCAACGGGCTGGTCGGGATGAAGGAGCGGGTGGCGGCGCTCGGGGGTGCGTTCGTGTCGGGGCCGACGAACGCGGGCGGCTTCCGGGTGTCGGCGGTGATCCCGTCGGTGCCGCCGGTCGCGGCGGCGCAGCGGTTCACCCCGCGGTGAGCCGGACGGGTTCGATGCCGCAGACGAGGACGGCGAGGGCCTGGTCGAGGTCGGGGCCGAGGTACCAGTCGCCGGTGTGGTCGAGGGTGTAGACGCGGCCTTCGGTGTCGATGGTGAGGACGGCCTGGGTGTCGGTCTCGGCGCCGAGGGGGCAGACCTCGGTGTCGAGAGCGCGGCCGAGGTCGCCGAGGGTGCGGGCCATGTGCAGGCCGTGCAGGGGGTCGAGGTGGAGTGAGGCGGGGGTCACCTGGCGGCCGGGGCCCGCGGGGGTGATGTGCAGGCCGCCGAACTCGGCCCAGGCCTCCACGGCGGCGGGGAACACGGTGTGGCGGTGTCCGGCGGGCGAGGTGTGTTCACGCAGGGTGTCGGCCCAGATCTCGGCCTGTTTGATGTCCCATCGTCCGGGCTGCCAGCCGGCGGCGCGCAGGGCGGCGTCGACGGGTACGGGAAAACGGGTGGTCGAGGTGCGGTCCGGATGCATCTGCCCTGCGTTCGTCGGGGTCATGGGGTGGTGCGGGGGAGCGTGGGGGAGGGGGAGTGGGATCAGCCGACGGTTTCCGTGGGGTCGACGATGCGGACGCCGAAATGGGCGCTGAGGGCGGTGCAGGCGCGGCAGGGCGCGGCGAAACTGCCGTGGAGGGGGTCGCCGTCCTCGCGGATGCGGCGGGCGGTGAGTTTGGCCTGCTTGAGGATCTTGCGGGCCTCGCCGTTGGTCATCGGTTTGCGGGCGGCGCGTTTGGTGCGGGCGGCGTCGGCGGCTCCGAGATGGCGGGAGATGAGCAGTGCCTCGGCGCAGCGGCCGGTGAACCGGTCGCGCTGGGCGCTGGTGAGGGTGTCGAGGAAGTCCTGGACCAGGGGGTGCAGGGCGGGGGGCTGGTCGCCGCGGGCGGCGGTGCCGGTGAGGGTGGCACCGCGTACGGAGAGGGCGGCGGCGATGGTGGGGAGTATGCCGTCGCGGCGGTGGTGGAGCGTGGGCGCCTGGGCCGTTTCGGTGGCGCTCCAGCCCACCCGTGGGTCCCCGGACGTGGCTGGGCGTGGCCCGGCCTGCGGCCCCGTTTGCGTCGCGTTCATGATCGTCATCCCCTCCCGAGCATCCCCCCGGCGGACCCAGGGTGCCAAATCGCGTGGCGGGTGCGGAAGCTGGGGCGGTGCGACACGCCCGGGTCTGGGCGAGCTGTCACGGCGGGGTGACGGCTGGTCACGGAAGTGGAGGCCCGGTGACCGGTGTCGCCGTACCGCATAGGCTGTCGGCACCGTGCTGCGCGCGGTCAACGCGCGTGGGAGACCGTAGGAGACAGTCCGATACGGGCCGTGGTGCGCCGGAGCCGGGAGCGGAACCGGAGTGCTGGGGGTCGTACAGAGTGCCGCAGGGGGCAACCGCCATGACGACAGGTCGGCTCGGGCAAGCCGCGCCGCCGAACGCGGCCTATGCCGGGCAGGTCGTGCACTTTCCGGATCCGGTCCGGGCCGCCCGCCACCCGAGGGGGGTGCAGGTCGACGAGCACGGTTATCCCGACTTCTCGCCGTACGCGCGCGCCGCCGCGGAGATCGCGGAGCCGCCGGAGGGTTTCGGGGTCGACGAGTTGCGGCTGACGGACTACGTGTCGGCGAACGCGGCGTTGTCGGCGTCGGGGCACGAGCTGTGGGACACGGTGGCCGACGTGGCCACGCCCCATGGCTGGACGTGGCACCACGTGGTGGGTTCGCGGCGGCTGGAGCTGGTTCCGGTCGAGGTGAAGGCGTTGCTGCGGCACCACGCCGGGATCGCGACGACGGTGGTCGACCAGGGGAAGCGGGGGACGCGGCCGTTGCAGGAGACGCGGCCCGCGCACTTCGGGCTGCCGAAGTCGGGTGTCGCGGTGTCGGAGCAGCAGGTGCAGGGGGTCGAGGAGGACCTGGGGTACCGGCTGCCGGGTGCGTACCGGTCGTTCCTGAAGGCGGCCGGCGGCTGTGCGCCGGTGGGCACCGCGCTGGACGCGGAGTTGGGGCTGCTGATCGACCAGCCGTTCTTCACGGTGCGGGACGAGGCGGCGGTCAACGACCTGGTGTATGTGAACAAGTGTCTGCGGGACCACCTGACCAAGGATTTCCTGGGGGTCGGTTTCGTGCAGGGCGGGTTGCTGGCCGTGAAGGCGAAGGGCGACCGGATCGGTTCGGTGTGGTTCTGCGCGTACGACGACGTGCGGGACGTGGATCCGGGGTGGGCGCCGGCGGAGCGGGTGGAGCGGTTGCTGCTGCCCTGCGGTGAGGACTTCGACGCCTTCCTGTCGCGACTCGCGGGCAGCCCGCCGGAGTTGGAGACGGTGGCGAACCTGATGGTGGACGGCGGGTTCGCGCGGGCGGTGCCGGTGTCCGCGGCGGATTCCGCCGTGTCAGCGGCTTCGGTGGGGGAGTGACTTCGGCGATGGTGACGTACGCGCAGGCGCAGGAGCGCGCGGAAGAGTGGGTCAACGGGGACGTTCCGGCGTACCAGCATCGTGAGGTGCGGGTGCGGGAGTTCGAGCTCGGGTTCGTGGTGTGGGCCGAGGACCGCGCGGACGGGCCGCGTTCGGACGGGGGCGCGCAGCGGCTGGTGATCGCGCGGGACAGCGGGGAGGCCACGTTGTGGCCCGCGCTGCCGGTGGGCGAGGTGGTCCGCCGGTACGAGGAGGAGTACGGCCGGGCCGAGGACGCGGTGGCCGATGCGGTGCCGGCGCCCGCGGCGCGGGTGGATCTGAACCAGACGTCGTTCTTGTTGAGTCCGCCGGAGTGGTTGCAGGAAGCGGCGGACAAGCTGGGCATTCCGGACCGCCGGGGCGAGGGTGCCCGGGCGGCCGCCGGTGGCTCCGACGGGGCTTTCGGGGGCGGGAGTCCGCTTCCGGAGACTCAGGTGGGGGTGCCGGGGGCGGCGGCCGCGTCCGGTGGTGCGTCCGGTCATGCGGCGGCGCGCGGTGGGGCGAGTGCGCCCGGCGTGCAGGGCCCGCAGGGCGGCGCGTCCGGCAGCGGGGTGTCGTGGCCCGCCGCGGGGGCGGGGAGCGACGACGGCGCGGGAGCGCCCGGTGTGCCCGCGGGGGCGACGCCCTGGGCGGGTACGGACACCAACGGGGACTCCGGTGACGACCGTTCCGTGCCGCTGCCCGCGACCGTGTTCGCGCCGCCGCTGAGCGGCGCCGACGACGTCCCGCCGCCCACGGTGCGGCCGGACGCCGAGACGGCGCTGATGTCGGGCGGCAGCCGGCTCCCGCCGACGGCGGTGACGCCCGTGCGCGACAGTTCGTTCCCGCCGGGGGCGCCCGGTGCGCCGTACGGGTATCCGCAAGGACAGCAGTCGGCTCCGGGCGCCCCCGCGCCAGGGGCCGTGCCGGGCGGTACGCCTCCGCCGCCGCCGGGTGCCGAGTCGTACGGCTATCCGCAGGGACAGCAGTCGGCTCCGGGCACGCCTCCGCCGCCCGGTGCCCCGCTGTACGGGTATCCGCAGGGACCGGGTGCGCCCGGCGGTCCGGGTGCTCAGGCCGGTCCGCCGGCGGGTGGTCCGCAGGGTGCGCCCGCGCCGGGTGCGTCCTCGTACGGGAGCCCGCAGGGTCCGCCCCGGCCGCTGCCGCCGAACGCCGGGGACATCGCCGACGCCGCGACCAGCAAGGCGGCGCCGCCGCGTCGGGCGCGCGGTGGCGCCGGTGCGCCGCCGCCTCCGCCGGGCGTTCCGGGCGTTCCGGGTGCGCGGCCGGACGGCCCGCCGCCTGCCGCGCCGTCCGGTCCCGGCGCGCCGGGGACTCCGGCGGGCGGTTACGTGCCCACGCAGTTGGTGTCGGCGCTCGGGCCCGACGGGCCCCAGGGGCCGGGTGCTCCCGGGATGCCGCCCGCGCCGGGCGCGCCCGGCGGTACGCCGCCGGGAGGTGTCCACCACGCCGCCACGATGCTGGCCGACCCCGGCCGGATCGGCGCGGGCGCTCCGGGCGCTCCGGGCGCTCCGCAGCCTCCGGGCAGCCCGGGCATGCCGCCCGCGCCGCAGCCTCCGGGCACCCCCGGTGTGCCTCCCGCTCCGGGCGCGCCGAATCCGCCCGGCGCTCCGGGTGCGCCCAACCCGCCCGGCGTCCCCGGTTTCCCGGGTGCGCCCGCCGCCCCGGGAGTTCCAGGCGCCCCGGGTGTTCCAGGCGCCCCGGGTGTTCCCGGTTCCGTAGGGGGCGGGCAGGGTGCCGTGCACCACGCGGAGACCATGCTGGCCGGCCCCCCGGTGGGGGCCCCCGGCGCGTTCCCGCCGCCCGCGCCCGGCACCCCCGGTATGCCTGGTGCTCCCGGTATGCCCGGCGCCCCCGGCATGGCTCCGGGAGTGCCTCAGCCGATGGCGTCCGGCGCCGTGCCGCCCGGTGCCATGCCGCCGCCCGGTCAGCCCGTGCCGCCGCCCACCGCGCAGCCCACGGTCGGTCCGGGTTACCAGGCCGTGTTGCGCTACCGCGCGCAGGACGGATCCGAGCAGCAGCTGATCCGGCGTTCCGCGCCGGGCACGCCGCACCCGGAGTGGCAGATCTTCCACGAGCTGCGTGGCATGAACGTCCCGCCGGACCAGGTGCTGGAGCTCCACACGGAGCTGGAGTCGTGCGCGCTGCCGGGTGCGTACTGCGCGCGGATGATCCGTGAGCAGTGGCCGCAGGCGCGGATCGCGAGCATCGCGCCGTACGGCACGGATCACGCGAGCCGGCAGCAGGGCATGCAGCAACTACTGGCGCATCAGGGCGAGTTGCACCAGGTGGCGGACGGTCCCGCGCGCCCGGCACCGGTGCGTGCGCCGTTGCCGCCGGTGCAGGCGGCGCCGCCGATCCCGCCCGAGGGTGTCGCGCAGGAGCTGGCGGCGGCGTTCGGGCCGGGGGTCTTCCGGTTCGAGCAGGCCGCGGTGTCCCGGCAGGGTGTGCCGCCGGTCGTGGCGCACACGCTGGTGGTGGCGGGTCTGCCGGCGGACATGGGCCCGTTCTTCTGGGCGCAGGCCCAGCCGGGACGGCCGGTGCCGACCCTCGCGGAGCTGGCGCAGGAGCGCGGTGTGCAGCCGGCGCCGGACGCGGGCTCGTACCTGGTGATGGGCAGCGACTTCGGCAAGGCGATCTGTGTGCAGTACGGCACGGCGAACATCGTCGCCGTGCCCGTGGAGGCGGGGCCCGGCGGTGTGTCGGTGCCGCCGCAGTTCGTGAACACGGGTCTGCCGGAGTTCGCCCGCTGTCTGGCGCTGCTCGGCCGGATGTGGCGGCTGCGCTTCGGCCTGAACCAGGAGCAGGCGGCCCGCTGGACCGTCGACTTCCAGGCTCAGCTGGTCTCGCTGGACCCGGCGGCGCTCGGCTCGCCGGAGAGCTGGTGGTCGGTACTGCTGGAACAGATGTGGGACGGGCTGCTCTGACCAGCAGGAGCGGCGGATCCAGCGGACGAAGAGCGGCGGCCCCGGTCGAGTGACCGGGGC